>JAICQL010000022.1 GCA_025937895.1 Polyangiaceae bacterium
AAAGATCCGGCCGTATTCGGCGAAGCGCTCGCGCGGTGTATCCGATGCGCTGGTCATGTTGCAGGCGATGGCCCCGGGCGTCTCTGTGATCTTCAGCAACTGGGTCATTGTCGTCTCCATGTGGGCTGGCCGGTGGTCGTCAGGAACTGGCGCAAGGGCTTGGCAGTGGTGCGGCCCCCCACCCACGCTCTAGCCGTGGCCCGAGCTCTACCCCGAGCCCTGCCACTCTCTCTGCCTCTGCCACCGTGCCGGATGAGGCGAGCTTCCGGCAGTGCTAGCGCGTCAGCGCGGCTAGCGGGGCACGCCAACCCGTCGAATCGAAAGACACTCCGAGAAACACTGTGCGAAGGAGAGGACTCGAACCTCCACGGGAGTTACCCCGCTAGCACCTCAAGCTAGTGCGTCTGCCATTCCGCCACCTTCGCGTGGGGTCGGGGGCCTAGATGTCAATTATTCGCTCCGCGCGCAACAGCAAAAGGGTGCGGGGCGATCAAAACAGGGGTTGTTGCCGTCTGCTGCCGAGCCGAATGCGCGTGGCGCGCGGCAGAGCCCGCTCAGAGACCAACCAGACGCCGGTACCGGGTAGGATGAGCGCGCCGGGCTTCAGGTGCGGCGGGCCTGGCTGAGGGCTTGGAAAATCTCGCTCAGCTCGAAGGGCTTGCGGATCCAGCCGGCGATGCCTGCCCCGGCGTTGTGCGAGGCCACGGTGCCGCTGATCAGGAAGATGGTGATGTTGGGGGACTGACGGCGGAGGGCGGCGAGGGCGCCGTCAGGATCGGTCTGGATGGGGGAGAGATCGACGAGCGCCACGTCGACCTTGGCGCTGAGCTTGGCGAAGTCTTCGAGCTGGGCTCGGCTGGAGAGGGGGTAGAGCTCTACCCCGCGGGAACACAGGCCGAACTCGAGCAGGGACATGACGGCTGGGTCGTCCTCCAGCACCGCCACGCGCAGGCCGTCCAGCATCTTGAAGGTGGAGGCACGCGACAGCGTGGTGGAGGGAGCATCACCTATGGGCCAGCGCAGCTCGAAGCAGGCGCCGGTGCCGCCGTCGAGCAGGGCCAGGCTACCGCCGCGGCTCTGTGCCAGGTCGTGCGAGTGCGCGAGGCCGATGCCCGCGCCACCGGGGCGGCGCGAGGGGCCGGCAGTGAAGATGCGATCGCGCTGGTCCTCCGGAACACCGGGGCCGTCGTCGCGTACGCGGAACATGAAGCGCCCGCGCTCCTGACGCAGGGTCAGCAGGATGGTCTCGCCGCTGGGCGTGAAGGCCAGCGCATTGAGCAGCAGGTTGATCAGGATCTGTTGCACGAAGGACGCATCGGGCAGCAACACGTCGGCAACATCGTCGTCCACGTCGATGCGCACGCCGCGCCGCTCTGCGATCGGCAACACGCCCGTCACCGTGTCGCGCACCAGGGTCAGCGCGCTGCGCAGCTCGCTGCTCTCGGCCACGGGCGCGCCCACTGCACGGCGAGCGATGGCGTGACCGAGGCTGGCGTGTGCGCGCGCAATCTCGATCGCCTCCAGCGGCGCGCCGGACACACCCTCACGTGCGTTATCGAGCCAGCCGAGCACCACGGTAAGTGCGTTGGAGACCTCGTGCAGCGCCCCCGCCAGATCTCGCTCGGGAGGGATGGGCAGCGAGGACAACGCCTTGGATTGCGGCTCTTTCACGGCAACCACACTATTACAGTAGGATATCATCGCTGCGTCGCAGCAAGAGCACTTTTTTCCCCGATCGATTCGCCTTGCTGGTGAGAAGCGAGAATTTCAAGCCAGTGGCAACCGAATTGCAGCTGCAATATCCGTTCTTTGCCGGACTCCGCCGGATGGCGGGCCATAGCTGGCCCATCGGGAAACAGTGCCATCAGAGGCCAGGCGGGGAGAGCGCGGGCGGCAGCAGGAGCAGTAGCTTGCCATCCGGTCCGCTCCGTAGCTCGGCCACCTGCAACACGGACTGCGTGCAGGGCTGGGACTCGGGCACCTCCATGCAGGGCACGAGCGCGGACGCGTCGCTGACCAGCCTGGATTGCGGATCGAGCAGCGCGTAGACGCGAACGAGCGCACCCGCCAGCCCCGGCACGGTGGCCTCTGCGCCCGAATCGGACGGCGTGGGATCACCGTACGTGAGGCGGATGGCGTGGGCCACCGGCGACAGCACTCGGAGCGGCGCCCGCAAGCGCTGGTTGGAATCTACCGGATAGCTTCGGCGCAGCACCCAGGGCAAGCCGCTCTCGACCGGAGGACGAATGCTGAGATCGAAGCGTGCGCCGGCACCAGGCTCGCACTGCCCGCAATCCAGCCCGGTGATGTTGAACTCGCCGTCGCCCTCGCTGAGCGCGGTGCGGGTGCGCGGCACGAACGGGTCCTGCGCCAGCGCGCGGCGCAGCACCACTCGCGCCCGATCGCAGACCATGGCCATGTTGTCGTCGGTGGTGGGCGGGCAGGGGTCCGGGTTGATGGTGGCGGCGCTGGCTTGCACCTCCACGCCCTCCAGCGGCTGACCGCTCTCGGTCTGGATGCGCCCGCCCAGGGCCACTGCCGGGGGGACCTCGATCACCTGACCGCCTTGCACCACGACCTGTCCGGACTCGTTCGGCCAGACCGTGATCGTCTTCTCGAAGCTGGAGAGCAGGCCGAGGTTCGGTAGCTCGATGCCCGGTGGCGTGACCCGCACCCGGTATCGCCCCGGCAACAATCGCACCTGGACGCGGCCGCGCTCGTCGACGGTGGCAGAGGTGTCGAACGCGGTCGGCACACCATCTGCAGCGTCGTCCAGATCGCGCGCCGCAAAGCGCACGGTGCCCGGCACCGGAGTGTCGTATTCGTCTCGCTTCCAGACCCAGGCCTGAAAATCCACGGCGGTGCCGAGGTTGAGCACGTCACCGATCTGCCCTTCACCGGGCGTGGCCAGGCCGATACCGGTGCGTTGCAGCAAGACGGTGCCCGCGGGCGAGTTGCCCGGTGGCGCAAAGCGGATCAGCTCGGCGCCGCCCTCGTTCGAGGCTTCGCCGTCGATCATGAAGTCGCTCACCGTGTTCGAGTAGATGAGCTGCGCCTCCAGCTTGCTCGGATCGTCCGGATCCCGCGCGGCGGCGCCCAGGCGCACCCGATTGGAGATGATCTCGCCGGTGACCGGGTGCACCACATCGACGGTCCAGCCCTCCAGCTCCTGCTTCCAGGGCACGGTCAGGCGCAGCGACGTCGGCGGCGGCTGCGGCAGCTCGAACAAGCCATCGCCCACCACCCGATTGCGGAAGATCTGCGGCACCGCCGTGCAGCCAGCCCCGAGCTCGCTGCTGTCGGGCCGCATGTACACGTCGTAGCGACCCGGCGGCAGCAGGCCATGGAACTCGAACTCGCCCGACTGCTCGTTGAAGCTCGTGCTGACGTCGTAGTGTGCAGCAGGCAGCCCGAACAGGCGCTCGCGCGGGTTGAACGTGAGGTGCATGGGCAAGGTGCTGCGAGCGCGCGAAGGACACGCGGTCTGCACCAGCTCCGAGCGCACGGAGCCATTCACCGGCACGCGGGGGCGCACGTTGAGCTCCAGCCAGCCCGGCTCGATGCCGCGCTCCGGCACTCCCTCCAGGTTGGCCGCCGACAGATCCTGGATGGTCAGGAAGTGCGCGCCGCCGTACACGGGATCGGCCGCCGGCGGGGTGATCTCGAACAGCAGGCGCGTGAGCTGCCCCGTCGGTTGGCTGCACACGCCGAACGCGCGCTGGCAGTAACCGCTGCTGCACTCGCTGTCGCTGGTACACACGGCGCGCGTCTCGCGCTCGTCCGACGCCTCATCCTGACGCACCGTACAGCCCAGCAACGTTCCCACCAGCGACGTTCCCGCCAGCAACCCGCCGCCGAGAACCCCCAGCCGCGCCGCTCTCCAGGTAGCCACCGACGTACGCCAGCCCAGGCCGCTCATCTTGCCCGCGATCGTACCGCGCGGGAGCGAGCCGTGCACCGCGCAACCCTCACCCGATGCGGCAGAACCCCATTCCGGCCCGGCGAGCGGCTTCCCCGTCCGCTTCGTGTCGATCGCCGAGCATCAGGCAGCGCTCGGGCATCACTCGCCCAGCCGCCACAGCCGATGCAGGGCGTCGATGCACCCCCGCCGGGCGCAAAAAGGGCGATTGACGGGCGCACGGCGCGGCTCTCATAACGGCGCCGATGAATCTGCTGAAGGACAAGGTGGCCATCGTGACCGGAGCGGGCCGCGGCATTGGCCGGGCCACGGCGCTCGGGCTGGCGCGCGAGGGCGCGCGCGTGCTGGTCAACGATCTGGGCTGCTCCGCGCAGGGTGAGCCGCAGGGTGAGCCGTGCGCAGAAGAGGTCGCGGCAGAGATCCGGCAGCAGGGCGGCAGCGCCGAGGCGGACCGCAGCGACGTGGCGGATCCAGAGGCGGCGGCGGCGCTGGTGGAGCGCGCTCATGCAACTTGGGGTGCCGTCGACATCCTGATCAACAACGCGGGCATCGCCACGGATGCGCCACTGCATCGCCTGGGTGCGGCGGAGTGGCAGCGCAGCGTGGACATCCAGCTCAGCGGCAGCTTTCATTGCCTCAGCGCAGCGGCGCGAGTGATGAAGAAGGCGGGCGGCGGCGCCATCGTCAACACCACCAGCCTGGCTGGGTTGCGCGGCAACTGGGGCCAGGTGCACGGCTCCGCCGCCGCTGCGGGCGTCATTGGGTTGACGCGCTCGGCTTCGATCGAGCTTCAAAAATATGGTGTCCGCGTCAACGCGGTGGCACCAGTGGCGAAGACACGCCTCACGGAAGGGCTACCGCTGTTCGCGCACGTGGACTCGATGCGGGCGGAGCACATCGCCCCGGTCCATGTCTTTCTTGCAAGCGAGCTGAGCAAAGACGTCACTGGCGTAGTGGTGTGTGCAGCGGGCGGCCGCCTCAGCGTGTTTCGCCTGGTCGAGAGCCTGGGGGCGCTCAAAGAGGAAGAAGGCGGGCTATGGTCTGCCGAGGAAATTGCAGAGCATTGGTCGGCCATCGCGAGATCCTGACGATAGATCCTCACGATCGCAGCGAAACGCCGCTGCCGCTGCGGTCTCTACCATTGCGTCCAATGGTGAGAGGCAGGCGTGTGAGCAGGGCATGGGGCCGCTCGGACGCGGTCGCAAGAGCGAGCCTACATTGCACCATATCGCGACGGATCTCAGGCCAAATGGCTGATTGCTGAGGGCATACTCTGGTGTTAGGTTCTGAGGGTCTTTCGGCCGTTCCCGTTGGCGCGGAGCAATGAACGATCGTCGCATGGCTCGCGAGCCTAACATCCCCCTCTTCCTCTGGGTCGCTGCGGCCATCGTCACGCATCTCACGTGGGGTGGAGGTGCCGATCAGGTCGCCGAGGTCTTTGAGGAGCGTGCGGACGTGCGGCGCTTCGCCGCTTCCGTCCAGCATCAGGTGCGGCAGCGCTTCAACGTGGAGGTCGCGCTCTACGACCAGGACTCCTTGCCCGTGGTCGAGACGCCGCGCGAGGAGCCACTCGCCGACAAGGGCAAGCCGGACGACAAACCGTCCGAGCCGCCGAAGCCGGAGGAGCTGGACAAGCAAGAGCCGAAGCCGATCGACCAGGCCGAGCCTGAGCCCGACCCCAAGCAGAAGCTGGCCTCGAAGGAGCCAGCGCCGCCCAAGCCCGAGGCCGAGAAGAAGAAAGAGCCGGAGAAGCCCAAGGATGAGCCCAAGCCCGAGGAGGAGCAGGCGCCCATCGAGCGGCCTCAGCCCAACGTCGACACTCGCCGCGTTGCGGTGGTGCAACACGTGGAGGACCAGAACCAGGCGGACAACGCCGAGGCGGAGTTTCTGGCCGAGCACAACAACCGCGTGCGCGAGCAGCAGCAGGCTCGCATCACCGCCACCGATCAGGACAACGAGGAGCCCACGCCGGGCTCTCAGCACATGGGGCCCACGGATGAGCCGGGCGACTCCCACGTCACCGACATCGCGCAGTCGGATGACTCCCCGGGTGAGCTGAACCGCGCCCCGAGCGAGGACAAGCTGGCGGCACAGCAGAAGGAGTCTGTCTCCGTCAGCCAGCCGCAGGGCGTGCCCGAGGTGGCGGGCCGCGTGCAAGGCGGTCCCGCGAAGGATGATCCTGGCTCCAAGGGCCAGACGGCGCAGTCCGCCAGCAGCGCGGAAGAAGCCGTGCCCTCCGTCAGCAACTCGGCCGAGGGCACGTGGCAGATCCCTGCCGAGCGAGAGGCCCGGCTGGCCCGCGCCGCGCGGGAAGCGCGGCGGCACCGCGCAGCGCGTCCGAGCGGCAGCCCCGATCGCCCGCTGGATCTGCTGGGGCTAGGCGCCAAGGGCCGTACCGAGCTGGGCGTGAACCTCAACCTGTCGCCGGGCACCGCGCTGGCTGCCATCGGGCAAGATCAGCTGGCGCGCGAGATCCAGGCGGATGGAGAGCGGCGCCGCAGCCAGCACCAGGGCTCGTGGAAGGCCGTGGGCATCGAGCGCTGGCGGCCCGCAATCGAGAACTACGTGGCCAGCGTGAAGCTGGGCAACCAGACGGCGCTCAACACGGCGGCGGTGCCATTCGCCTCCTATCTCAACCACATCCACAATCGCCTGCACCCGATCTTCGCGGGCAGCTATCTGAGCTTCCTCGACGGGCTGCCGGGCAGCGCGGGCCTGCGCGACAACGAGATGGCCACCAATCTCGAGATCGTGCTCAGCCAGGCCAACGGCAGCATCGTGAAGATGGGCGTGACGCGCACCAGCGGCGTGACGGCGTTCGACATCAGCGCGCTCGACGCCGTGCAGCGCGCGTCACCGTTCGGCGCCCCGCCGCCCTCGATCGTCTCGCCTGACGGCAACGTGTATCTGCACTGGGAGTTTCACCGCAATCCGCTGCTGGCCTGTTCCACGTATTTTGCTCGTCCCTACATCATCAAGGCGCCGCAGAAGAGCGCTCCGCCCGCCAGCGATCCCCCGGGCGGCCCCTTCGGCCCCCAGGAGGGAGGCTCGCCGCCGGCAAAGCAAGGAACCAACTCCGGGCCAGGTGCTGGGCGCGAGAAGACCGCGCGCCTGACCAAGTATGCAGCTCCCTAGTCCCGTAGCGCCCGCGGCGGAGGGCTCCGGCGCTGCCACGCCAGCAGGAGCCAGCTCGCCGGAGGGTGCAGCGGCGCCCAAGCCCGAGTCTGCTCGGCGTGCCGTCTCGGCACGCGTGCTCGCGACCCGGCTGGACGTGGTGCTGGTCGCGCTGGCAGGGCTGGTGGCCACGGTGCTGGGCCGTGGTGTTGCGCAGGCGTTGCCGGGCTCCAGCACCGGCATCGGTTCGCTGATCGCGAGCGTCGATCAGCTGGCGGCCTTCTCCACGCAGTTCATGGCGGTGATGGGCGTGTCCACGTGCGTCCGCAGCCTGCTCTCCACGATGCACTGTCCGTCGCGCACGTACCGCTGGTCGGCGGTCTTGGTCTGCGCTGCGGCGCTGCCGGTCATCATCTCGGCCAGCAGCCGCGCACTGCCACCACCCTGGCTGATCTCGCTGGTGGGGCTGTCCGCTGCCCTGGGGGTGGCCGCGGCCCGTCCCGCGCTGCAAGCGCCGCACAGCCGCGCTGCCGGGCTGATGTTGCTGGCCGTGACCCTGGGCTCGCTGGTGAGCGGCTTCGGGCGCGTGCTCGCCCTGTACGCCAGCCACGAGGTCGAGGCTCGCCTGTTCAGCGTGGCGCGCGGCATTGCCACCCTGGGCCTGGTCGTCGACGCACTGGGGGTGGGCCTGGCAGTGATCTGGCTGGGGCGGCGCTCCCGCACCGGCCTGTCCCTGGCGGCGCTGCTGGCCAGTGTCGCGGGCGCGGTGGTCTGGTTTGGTGCACACGGGGGCGAGCTCGCGTCGCTCCAGGGGCTGGGGGGCTTCGTCAGCCGCACCCTGGACTCGCTGACGGCTCACCCCGATCCGTTCGTGGCCGCTGGATTCCGCTATTTCGTGGAGCTTTTTGCGCTGCTGATCGCCGCGGTCACGCTCTGGTTTCGCAATCCTCCAGGCGTGGGCGAGACCTTGAGCTTCGCCCTCCTGGCTCGGGTGAGCGGCGATGTCCCGTCCTGCGCGCTGATGCTGATGCTCGCGGCATTCTGCGCCGTTCGCGCCAGCCTGCAACCCGTCCGACCGCACGAGACAGCCGTTTCACCGGGCCGCCGGGCCTCGCTTGAAGTTGTGCCCGTGACGCGATAACCCAACGCCAGGTCATGCTGGCGGTGCGCAATCTCCGGGTGTTGCTGGTCGAAGACGACCCGGAGCTGGCGCGCACGGTCGAGCGTTCGCTCGCGCACTACGGCCATCGCACCCTGATCGCAGGCAGCGTGGCGGCCGCAGAGGCCGCCACCGACAGCTTCGATTGCGGCATCCTCGACATCGACTTGCCGGACGGGAATGGTGTGCGCCTGGCCGAGGTGTTGCTCGATCGCGGGCAGATCGGCGCTGCCGTCTTCTTCAGCGCCAGCAATGACGCGCGGATCCTGGCGGAGGCGCGGGAGCTGGGCATCTTCGTGGCCAAGCAAGCGGGCATGCGTGAGCTCGAGCGCGCGCTGGCGGCCGCGGTGAGCATGGCGGCGCGGCAGGTCGCCGGCAGCGAGCCAGTGACCTGCCAGCCTCGCCGCCGCACCAAGAGCGGCCTGCGGCGAAAGACGACCGGCCCTCGATGAGGCGACGGCGCGCCGCATCCTTTCTTTGCCTGCTGGGCGCGCTCTCGTTTGCGGCGCTCGCCTGTGAGCCGAGCGATCCCAGCCCTGTAGGGCGGGGCAGGGGCACGTTCAAGCGCACCTGCTCGGGCTGTCACGGCGCCGATGGTCGCGGCACGATGCGGCCCGGCCTCACCCGCCCTCCGCGGGATCTGACCAATCCCACGTTTCAGGCGCAGATGAGCGACGAGCAGCTGCGCCAGTCGATCCGGATCGGCAAGGGCCAGATGCCTGCCTTCGGCGGCCTGATGAGCGATGAAGAGATCAGCAACCTGATCGTCTTCATCCGCAGCCTCGTGCCGCCCGGCACCGTCCTGCCCGGTGCAGCCGGCGCGCCCTCTTCGGCGCGAGCCCCCGCGGCCGCGCCATCACCCGCGGCCGCGCCATTACCCGCGCCATCACCCGGTGCAGCCGTGACGGCGCGCGGAGCGAGCACGCCATGATGCGCGCGCTGCCGCAGGCGAGCGCGTCCGAGCTGTGGCGCTGGCTGTGTGCGCTGGCGCGCGCGCGGCTCGCCAGTGATACAGCCCAGGGCGTCGTCAGCGTGCGAGTCGTGGGGGAGGGAGCTCAGGTGAGCGCGGGCGAGCACGCCGATGCGGCGCTGATCGCCAGCGGCGGCGAGCTGCGCGTGCAGCGCACGCTGGATACCGACGCCGCACGTCTCTTCGAGCAATACGCTCCGCTCTGTGCCACGGGCGGCAAGCGGCTGGTGGTCGCGCACCTGGGGCAGAGCCTGGACGGGCGCATCGGGCCACCCAGTGGCAAGCCGGAGGCCATCACCGGGCCAGAGGACGTACGCCACAACCACCGCATGCGCGCGCTGTTCGACGTCGTGCTGGTGGGGGCGGGCACCGTGTGTCACGACGATCCGCAGCTCACCGTGCGGCACGTGGAGGGGCAAAACCCGGTGCGCGTCGTGCTCGATCCCGATCGCCGGCTCAGCGACGAGTACGCGCTGTTTCACGATGGGCTGGCGCCGACCGTGCTGCTCTGTCGCGCGGAGCAGGCGCGGCCGGGTGAGCTGCACGGTCAGGCCGAGGTGATCGGGGTGAAGGGCGGCTGTAGCCCCGAGGCCGTGCTCGCTGAGCTGGAGGGCCGCGGCCTGCGGCGCATCTTCATCGAGGGCGGCGGGGTGACCGTGTCGCGCTTCCTGGCGGCGCGCTGCCTCGATCGCCTGCAGCTGGCGGTCTCGCCGCTGATCATGGGTCAGGGCCGCCCGGGTATCGATCTGGGTGAGACCTTGCGCCTGCGCCCGCGGGTGCGGCGCTTTCAGCTGGCCGAAGACATCTTGTTCGAGTGTTGCTTCTGAGCAAGTGTTGCCAGCGATGGAGATGAGCTCGGCAGAGGCGCGTGCGCTGTGGGTGGTGGCGCCAGGGCAGGCAGAGCTGCGCAGCGAGCGCTTGCCCGAGCCAGGTCCGGGCCAGGTGCTGGTGCAAGCCAGCTACAGCGGCATCAGCCGCGGCACCGAGGGCCTGGTGTTTCGCGGTGGAGTGCCGCGCGAGCTGTTCGAGACGATGCGCTGCCCGCATCAGGCAGGTGAGCTCTCGCTGCCCGTCAAATACGGCTACTGCTCCGTGGGCACGGTCCTCGCTGGCAGTGAGCACGTGGGGCAGCGGGTCTTCTGCTTGCATCCGCACCAGGATCGCTACGTCGTGCCGGCCAGCAGCGTGGTGCCGATCCCCGCCGCCGTCCCCGATCGTCGCGCCGTGCTCGCCGCCAACATGGAGACGGCGGTCAACGGCCTGTGGGACGCAGCGCCGCTGGTGGGCTCGCGCATCGCCGTGATCGGCGCGGGCGCCGTGGGGCTGCTGTGTGCCAGCCTGTTGCAGCGCTTGCCCGGCGTGGAGCTGGAGGTGGTGGACATCGCCGTGGAGAAGGTCGAGCTGTGCCGCGCGCTCGGCCTGCGCTGCGTGCGGCCCGAGGCGGCGCGGCGGGAGTGTGATCTGGTGCTGCATGCCAGCGGCTCGCCCGCGGGGCTGGAGACGGCGCTGGAGCTGGCGGGCTACGAGGCCACCATCGTCGAGCTGAGCTGGTATGGCGATCGCGCCGTGAGCCTGCGCCTGGGCGGGCGCTTCCACAACGGACGTTTCCGCATCATCTCCAGCCAGGTCGGCAGCGTGGCGCCCAGCCAGCGCCCGCGCTGGAGCTACCGGCGGCGCATGGAGCTCGGGCTGCAGCTGCTCGGGGATCCACGCTATGACGCGCTGCTCGCCGAGCCCGTGCCGTTCGAGAGCCTGGCGCAGGCGCTGCCGGGGTTGTTCGCGCGTGCAGGCTCCACGGTGACCGAGCTCGTGGCGTATTGAGCCGGAGCCGTTCGGGGCTTGCTCGCCCCCTGAGCACTTGACTCACCCGAGCGCGCTGTCTAACGAGGGGCTCTTTTCAGGAGAATTGGCTCATGTTCGCTTTGACGGTCCGAGATCACATCATGATCGCCCACAGCTTCCGCGGAGAGATCTTTGGACCCGCGCAGCGCATGCACGGCGCCACCTTCATCGTGGATCTGGAGCTGCGCCGCCGCGCGCTCGACTCCGATGGCTTGATCGCCGATATCGGCGCGCTCACCCAGCTGTTGCAGGAGGTGTTGCGCCCCATCAACTACCGTAACCTCGACGAGTTGCCGGAGTTCGCAGGCCAGAACACCACCACGGAGTTCCTGGCCAAATACATCCACGAGCGCGCGAGCCAGCGCATCGTGGAGGGCGCGCTGGGCGCCGGCAGCGCGCGCGCGTTCGAGAGCATGAAGGTCAGCCTGGGCGAATCCCACGTGGCCTGGGCCAGCTACGAAGGCCCGCTCTCCTGACGAGCGACGCTGGGCGGGCGGCCCGGAGCGCTCGGCCTTCCGCCAGGTCCTCACCCTGGATGTAGCTGCCGGCCCTCGGCCGGTGCTGGCCGGTGCCGGGGTAGGGGGCTCGGAATCGTGGCGAATCGAGCGGCTCGAGGAAGCCCGCCGCTCGTCGCGCCGTACGGCCCAGGTGACGCCCCTGCTCTGTGGTGTCACCTTTCCGAGATGGGACACCCGCACCCTGGTCGTCGTCGCAGCGAGCCGCCGGCCAGCGGTCGGCGGGCGCAGCTTGCGTCATCGGGGCCGGGCAAGCGTCGGGGCCTGCGCCCCTTGCTGAACGCTGCGGCGCTGCTCGCCTGCGCGCTGGGCTGCACCCACGATGTCCGCCTGGAGGTGCCGCGGAGCACTGCCGGCGCGCAGCTGATCGCTGCAGCCCCGCCGCGCGACCCGGCGCAGCCGGAGCTGCTGCGGGCCGAGGTGGAGCTGTTCGGGTTACCGCTCGGCAGTCTGGAGAGCTCGTATTGCCCGCACCAGGACGGAGTGACGGTATCCACCCAGGTGCAGCCCGCGGCGCTGGTCAATGCCCTGCATCGCTCCGGCGGACAGGCGCGCACGGAGCTCTCGCCGGTGGGGCCCAGCCTCAGCGAGTACTTCATCGAGGATGGCAGCCTGCTGCGCCACTATCGCGTCCAGCACCACTCCGGCGCGTTCGAGTATCTGTATGACAACGGCGGCCCGGCGCAGCGCACGGGCCTGGAGAGCGTGCCCGAGGGCGCGCCCGCGCACGATCTGCACTCGTCCTTGGCGCTGCTGCGTGCCTGGCGGCCGCGCCTGGATGAGGTGGGCTACTTCTACGTCGTGCTCGGCCGCCGGCTGTGGCGGGTCGACGTGCGGCACGTCGGGCCCGAGATGATCCGCGCGCAGGGCACGCCGCAGCTCGCGCAGCGCCTGGATGGGGTCAGCGTGCGGCTGTGGCAGCCCGAGAAGGCTGAGCCGCGGCGCTTCTCGCTGTGGCTGTCCGCGGACGACGCGCGGGTGCCACTGCGCATGGTGGCCGATGCCAGCTTCGGTCAAGTGACGCTGGGGTTGACCGCGCGCGAGCCCGCCAGCACGCGCTGCAGCGCTGGCGAGTGAGCACGAGAGAGCGAGCGCTCGCGGAGCTCAGCGCTCGCTGAGCTGAGCTGAGCTGAGCTGAGCTGAGCTGAGCTGAGCTGAGCTGAGCTGCGGGCGTGCCCCTACATCGCCAGCTCGCGAGCACATCGTGCGAGTGGCGCGCCCCTCGTGTCCGCTGGCTGAGTGTGTGCGCTTTCACCTGGCGGGGGTGCCAGGCTCACGCGCGGGATGATGCTCGTTCGTTTTGGGTCTCGCTGCTCCGAACCGTTCAGCACCTCATGGGATGAGCTGTCCCAGGGAGAGCCTCGCTCGCGCCGCGGAGCTCCGCCGCCAGGCCCCCGGCGGGCGTGCTCATGGCCTTTAGCTATACTCAGAGAGATAAACCCAGCAGTCACGGTCAATGGCGTCGCTCTGCCTGCGCACCTGCAGCGCTGCCGTTAGTGACGAGCCCGTGTGGAGTGCTTGCACCTATGTCCCGTCGAATCAGAGAACGCGTCATCCCGGGTCTTTCGCTGGCGGGTGCCGCCTGGCTGCTGGCGCTCGGCTGCTCCTCGGGCGGGCAGGGCAACGGCGACGAGCCGGTGGGCTGTGATCCTTCGGTCGACCCCACCTGCAAGGCGGTGGGCCAGAGCTGCCAGTCGAACCTCGAGTGCAGCTCCGGCAGCTGCTCGGGCGGCACGTGCGCCAGCGTGGGGCCAGACGGCACCGGCGGTAGCGCCCCGTTCGGCGGTGGCGGCTTTCTGGTGGACGACCTGGGCAATCCCGAGTTGCCCGAGGACAAGACCTGCGTGGACCTGGACGTCGACTTCACGCGCATCACGCCCACGGTGATGCTGCTGATCGATCAGTCCGGCAGCATGGAGGAGCCCTTCGACAAGGGTCGCGATCGCTGGACGACGCTGCGGGAGACGCTGACCAACCGCGACGGCAGCTTCTTGAAGCGGCTGGAGAGCAGCGTGCGCTTCGGCATGACCCTGTACACGAGCCAGGGCGGCTTTGGCAAAGGCAGCACTGCCCGTACCTGCCCGATCCTGCAAAAGGTCGGCATCCAGCGCGGCAACTTCCAGAACATCTCCGACTTCCTCAACGAAGAGAAGGACGGCAAATACGTGCAGCGACCCGGCGGTGACACCCCCACCGCGGAGAGCGTGGAGGCGGTGTCCGCGGTCCTGCGCTCGTTCGAAGAGCCGGGGCCCAAGTCGATCATCCTGGCCACGGACGGCGATCCCGACACCTGCGAAGATCCGGACTCCAACAACCGGGAGGCCAGCAAGACCCGCAGCGTGCAGGCGGTACGCGCGGCGTTTGGCGCGGGCATCCCCACCCACGTCATCAGCGTGGGCGACGAGGTGACGGCCAGCCACCTCGAGGCGCTGGCCGTGGCCGGCGCCGGCGGCGATCAGAGCGCGAAGGCGTACAAGGCGCTGGACACCAGTGCGCTGGAGGCCGCCTTCGAAACCATCATCGGCAGCGTACGCACCTGTGACTTCACGCTCGAGGGCAAGGTGACGGCTGCCAATGCGCCGCGGGGCAATGTCGTCCTGGACGGGCAGGCGCTCAGCTTCGGCGACGCCAACGGCTGGGAGATGCCCAACGATCAGACCGTGCGCCTGAACGGCGAGGCGTGCTCGCGCGTGCAGGCGGATGCCGCCAGCGTCACCATGAAGTTCCCCTGCGACGCCATCACCATCCTGCGATGAGCCACCAGCAGCACATGACGGGCGTTCGAGCGCTCCCTGCCGGCAGCTGGGCGTGGCTGGTCGGAGCGTGGCTCAGCGGCTGCGGCCTGGCAGCGCAGCCCGCGCCGGCGGGCGCGCAGGCCGCCGCTCCCGAGCGCAGCACGGCTCTTGGCAGCCAGAAGGCAGCCCGGGCGCGCTGCTCGGTGCCCGTGGAGCAAGAGCTGGCGGAGGACCCGCCACAGATCGAGCCGGACGAGCGGGTCCCCGAGTTCCTGCTGGCAAGCGAGCGCTGCGAGATCTTCGACTCGCGAGAGCTGGTGGGCAAGCAGCCGTTCGTGGTGGTGTTCTTCGCGTCCTGGTGCAGCGTGTGCGAGCACAAGCTGCCCCAGGTGCGAGACGCGCTGCAGGAGCGCGGCAAGCAGATCACTTCGCTCTTCGTCTCGCTCGACGAGAGCGATGGCTGGGACGCGACCGAGCGCTTCCTGGAGCGCAATGGCCTGGCGCCGACCCTTGCCGTCGCCGGTCGCGACTATCTGTCCTTTTCGCTCGGCTACAACCCGTTCCGCAGCGTGCCGGTGGTGGTGGTCGTGGGGCGCAGCGGTAGAGTGGTGGACGTTCAGGTCGGCGTGCGCGAGGGGGACGAGGAGCGCCTGGACGAGGCGCTCGACATCGCCATCGACGAGCTACCCGAGCGCAGCGAGCTCACATTCTATCAACCACGCTGACCCCGAGCAGCTCCAGGCCCTGACGCAGGCTGCGGCCCGCCAGCTCCGACAGCGCCAGCCGGCTGTTGCGCAGCGCGGGCTCGGGTGCCTTGAGCACCGGGCAGCGCTCGTGGAACTGATGCACCAGCGAGGCCAGCTCGTACAGGTAGCCGCACAGCCGGTGCGGCTCCAGGCTGCGCACCACCTGCTCCACCACCCGCGGTAGGCGCAGCAGCAGGAGCATCAGCTGCCGTTCGATCGGATCGCTGATGAGCAGCGCGCTGCCGGCGAGCCGTAGCTCACCGCTCTCTTCGCTAGCGCGCCTCAGGATCGACTGCACGCGCACGTACGCGTACTGCAGATAGGGCGCGGTGTTGCCCTCCAGCGCCAGCATGCGATCGTAGTCGAACACGTAGTCCTTGATGCGATCGCTGGAGAGGTCTGCATACTTCACGGCGCCCACGCCCACGGCCCGCGCAATGCGCCCGAGCTCCGCGTCGTCCAGCCCGCGATCCTTGGCGTCCAGCGCCGCGCGCGCGCGGCCCACGGCCTCCTCCAGCACCTCGGCCAGCTTCACGGTGCCGCCGCTGCGCGTCTTGAACGGCTTCTTGTCGGGGCCCAGGATGGTGCCGAAGGCCACGTGCTCGAGCGCCACCTCGGGCGCCGCCCAGCCCGCCTTGCGCAAGGTCCAGAACACCATGGCAAAGTGATCGGACTGCCGCGCGTCGACCACGTACACCACGCGCGTGGCGCCCAGCTCGTGCACGCGAAAGCGCGCCGCGGCCAGATCCGTCGCGGCGTAGCCATAGCCGCCGTCGCTCTTGCGCACGATCAGCGGCAATGGCGCGCCCGTCTTGCTGGTGAAGCCCTCGCAGAACACCACCTGCGCGCCATCGCTCTCCACCAGCAGCCCGCCCGAGCGCAGATCCTCCACCACCTGGGCCAGTCGCGGGTTGTAGAAGCTCTCGCCGCGCAGATCGCTGTCGCGCAGCAGCACGCCGAGCAGCGCGAAGACGTGGTTCATGTGCGCGCACGACTCGCTGATCAAGCGGCGCCAGAAGGCCAGGCTCTCCTCGTCACCCCCCTGCAGCTTGACCACCCGCTGGCGGCAGCGCTCCGCGAAGGCGGGCTCGCTGTCGAAGCGCGCCCGGGCCTCCTCGTACAGACGGTTCAGATCGGCCAGCGAGTGATCGCCCGCCTGATCCCAGCCGCGATCGATCAGCTGCTCGAGCAGCATGCCGAACGGCGTGCCCCAGTCACCGATGTGATTCTGCAGGACCACCTGATGCCCGGCGAAGCGCAGCACGCGCACGATGGCGTCGCCGATGATGCTCGAGCGCAGGTGGCCGATGTGCATCTCCTTCGCCAGGTTGGGTGAGCCGTAGTCCACCACCACGCGATCTGGCTGCTGCGCAGCGGCCACCCCGAGCCGTTCGTCATCGAACATGCCGGCGGCCGCCTCCAGCACCGCGGCGTCGCTCAACGTCAGGTTGATGAAGCCAGGCCCTGCGATCTCGACCCGCTGGAACCAGCCGCCCGCGGTCAGCTGATCGGCGATGGCCTGCGCCAGGTCGCGCGGCTTCTGGCGCAGCTGCTTGGCCAGGCCCAGCGCCAGGTTGGACTGGTAGTCACCGAACTGGGCGTCGGCGGGGCGCACCTGAGGATCCGCACCGGCGTGGGCTGCGCCCAGGGCTGCGCCCACGGCGCTCTGCAAACGGGCCTCTACACTGGCTTGAAGATCGCGCACCCCGGCGAGAGAGCACGAAGCTCGCCGTGACGTCAAGGACTGCCCGAGCCGCTCGATTCCCCTCGGCCAGCCCGGGCGGAAGGCTCGAAAACGCCCCGCGCGGCCGGCGCCGGTGGCATGGTACGCCCATGGAATCGACCCCTGAGCACGTGCCCGCCGAGCTGCCCTTCGAGCACCCCGAGCTCGCTGCGCTGGGCGGCCATATCGGGCCCGCGCCCGAGGATTTCGTGGTCGATGAGCAGCCGCTGTACGCACCCAGCGGGCAGGGCGATCACTGGTATGTGCGGCTGGCCAAGCGCGAGCGCAACACCGCCGATCTGCGCAAGGCCGTGGCCGAGGCCTCCGGTGCGCCGGAGCGCGAGATCGGCTACGCGGGTCTGAAGGACAAACACGCGGTCACCACGCAGTGGTTGAGCGTGCCGGTGACCCGCACCAATCCGCCCAGCGAGTGGCGCCTGCCCGAGGCGTATCAGCTGCTGGAGGTGACCCGGCACGGCAACAAGCTGCGCATCGGGCACCTCGCCGGCAATCGCTTCCGGATCCGTCTGGTCGGGCTGGCTGAGGGAGCCGAGCAAGCCGCGCCTGCGCTGTGCCAGCGGGTGAGCGAGCGCGGTATCGGCAACTACTTTGGCTCGCAGCGTTTCGGACTGGGACAGCGCAACCTGCAGACCGCGCTGCAGCTGCTCGCGCGCCGCCGGCTGGGGCCGCGCGCCGGGCAGCGCGGCAAGTTTCTGGCGAGCGTGATCCAGTCCGAGCTCTTCAACCGCTATTGCAGCCTGCGCAGCGAGCTGGATCGCGAGCGCCTGCTGGTGGGGGACGTGGTGCGTCTGGAGGGCAGCCGGGCGCTGTTTCTGGTGGAGGATCCGGAGCGCGAGGCGCCGCGCCTGGCGGCGCGCGCCATCCACCTCACGGGGCCACTGGTGGGGCCCAAGATGCGGGCCAGCAGCGGGCAGCCGCTGGAGCTGGAGCGCGCCGTGCTGGCCAGCCTCGGGTTGGACGAGGCGGCGCTGCGTGAGCTGGGGCGCTCCGCGCCCGGCACGCGTCGCGATCTGGTGCTGCGCCCCGAGGGCTTGACCTGGCGCTTGCTCGACGCGAATGGCGCGAGCGGGGAAGGAAATGCGGCGGAGCAGCGTGCTGCCATGGTGGTGGAGTTCAGCCTGCCCGCGGGCGCTTACGCCAGCCTGGTCATCCGCGCCTTGACCCGTCAGGATCCATGGCTGGGTGCCGATCGGGAAGGTGCCGATCGGGAAGGTGCGGAGCGGGAAGGTGCGGAGCGGGAAGGGGCGGAGCGGGAGGATGGCTCAGCGTCGGAGCACGAAGCACAGCGGCACGCGGCACAACCGCAGGCGGGGCAGGAGCTCTAGCGCGGTGGCTGCCCTGACCCCTGGGCACCGCTGGCTGACGCGCGCTGCGCTCGGGCTGTCGGTGAGCGTGCTGGCAGGAGCGGCTACCGCCCGCGCGGGCGATGCCCCAGCGCAGAAAGGTGCCGCGCAGAAGCAAACGGCGGAGCTGCCGCCGCTGCAGCTGCAGATCGACCTCGCCGACGTGGATCTGGCGACAGGCCAGCTGATCGTGCGCATGTCTCGCCCAGCGGCCCGGGTGACCTTGAAGGCCCTGAGCCTGAGCGGCGCAGTGCTGGCGCAGGCTGAGCAACACTTCGACGGCGCCGCCGCCGGCAGCCCGCTGACCGTGCGCTGGACGCCGCCCGAGGGCGAAGCCGTGGCGCGCATCGAGGTCTACGGCTACGACGTGCACGACTACTTCAAGGGCGTGGCCATCACGCCCTGGTCGTTCGAGATCCCGCACGATGACGTGGTGTTCGAGACTGATTCGGCAGTGATCCGCCCGGCGGAGGCCAGCAAGCTCGAGGCCAGCCTGGCGCTGATCCAGAAGCAGCTGCCGCGCGCGCAGCACCTGGGCGCGGTCAGCCTGTTCATCGTGGCGCACACGGATACGGTCGCCAGTGCCGAGTACAATCAAGAGCTCTCCACCCGCCGCGCCCAGGCGCTGGCGCGCTGGTTTCGCAGCCACGGGCTGCGCTTGCCCATCGCCTATGCCGGCATGGGCGAGCGCGCGCTGAAGGTGAAGACCGCCGATGAGGTGGACGAGCCGCGCAATCGCCGCGCGGACTACATGCTGGCGCTCGAGCCGCCGCGCTTCAAGAGCTCCGGCGCCAGCCCCAGCTGGACTCGGCTGTAGCACCTGGCGCTCGCCAGCCACTCGCCAGCCACTCGCCAGCCACTCTCAACTGCTGGCTGCCCGCAGCCGTCTGGCTTGCAAGAGCGGATTTTAGCCGTGTCGTGCGAGGGCGGGTAGGCGGGCGTATTTCCGGCAACCCGGAGCGAGCTTGCCCGACCTCAGCACACGGCCTCGCGAGCCCACGCGGCGCCGCCTCCTCGCGAAAGGCATGTCTCATGGCTCAGCTCCCGCTGCTCGCAGGCGCCAGCGCTCCGGCGCCTTCCGCCGTCCACCCTGCGCTCCTTCAAGCCGCCCCCACCACCATTCCCAGCTCCGCCAGCATTCCCAGCTCTGCCGCCATTCCCAGCTCTGCGCCGCGCCCCAACCATACCCGCCGCAGCCAGCTCCGTAGCGAGGCCGCTTACGAAGAGCTGCTCCCGGAGTTGCTCGCGCTGCCCGCCGAGCGGCTGCTGCCTGTCACCGTCGACGTGATGAGCGCCATCACCACCGTCAGCGATGCGCTGCCCGACCTGATGGAGCTGTGCTCCGAGCTCGAGCCGCCGGAGTCGGAGCAGCGCCCCCGCCACGAGCCACTGTTGCGGCTGGAGCAGCTGGAGCAGCTCGAGCAGTACGTGCTGGCGCTCGGTCACGCGCACCTCTTGTATTGCGGCTCCTGCAGCCCCGACCTGGACGTTGCCCTGCTGGCTGCCGAGCTGTCCAAGCTACGTGACGCCATGCTCGCTCACGCCGAGGCGCTGGCCACCGAGGGCCTCCTGGACGGACAGCGCCTGAAGCGCATCGCGCTGGGGAGCGCGCTGCACTGCGCGCACCGCGCCCTGGCCGGGGACGTGATCGCGCTGTGCGCCATCTTCAGGGCCCACTGGCTCCAGCTCGAGCACCGTACCCGGTACAGCCTCGAGGAGCAGTTCCGCCTCGTGCGCCTGGCGCTCGATCTGATGGCCGCGCTCGACGCGCGCGAGCCCGGTCCGCGCAGCGCCGCCGAGAGCCGCGCGCTACGCCAGCGCGCCTTCACCCTGTTCGCCAGCGCCTACGAGGGAGTGCGAGCCGCCGTGCGCTGCCTCCGCACTGGCGCCGGTGACGCCGAGCTATGGGCGCCGCCGCTGCCCGGTGAGCGCCCCCGCCGCTCCCGCCCGCTCACTCCCCAGCAGCCGCCAGCGCCCGGCGCAGCCGCTCCTCCACCTGCCGCGCACGCAGCGAGCCCCGCTCGGAGCCGCCCAGCAGAAACGCCAGGTTGAGCGCATCGAACGCCCCGGCGTGCCGCCGCCAGTCGCGCGGCAGCATGCCGCCGTGTTGCCGGTAGCCGCGCTCGAAGCCGCTCACGAAGCGCTCCGGCGGAGACCAGCGCAGCAACTGCCCGATGTCCAGCAGCGCGGGGCCCGCGTACGCCGTCTCCCAGTCCAGCACCAGCAGCCGGTCATCGAGCGTCCAGTGCAGGTTGGAGACCTTGAAGTCCGAGTGCAGCAGCACGAACGGGTGCTCGAGCTCATCGAGCGCCGTGCGGGCAGGGGCCAGACAGCGCTGCAGCTCCGGCAGCAACTGCGACAGCCCCGCGCGCTGCAGTTGCTGCGCGGCGTGCTCCAGTAGCGCGAGCTCGGGCCCGAAGGCACGCTCCACCAGCAGCTCGGGGCTCAGCAAGCCGGCGTGCTCGAAGTGCCGCGCGTGGATCTCCGCCAGCGCGGCCCCGGTGGCCCAGCCGTGCTCGTCGCTGTCTTGCAGCGGTGAGTGCGGCACGTGCTCCAGCAGCAAGAAGTCGGGCCCCTCCTGCAGGACGCGCGGTACGCGCAGCTGCTGCCAGGGCAGCGACAGCAAGCGCGCCTCTATGCCGGCGGTCCCCAGCTCACTGCGGTAAATGCGCAGCACGCCCCGGCCTGCGATGTGGATGTTCAGGTTGGCAAGCCCGCCGGAGAGCAGCTCGATGCGCCCTGGTACCGCTCCGATACGGCGCTCGACCTGCGCTAGGTCGTAGCTGGTCAGCTCGGCAGGCCGTGCCCACGCCCGCTCCGGATTGTGCAGCGCCGTCATCGCTTCCGGCGCTACTTCAAGGTGACGATCTCTTCGGCCGCCGTGGGGTGGATGGCCATGGTGCGATCGAAGTCTCGCTTCGTCGCGCCCATGCGCAGCGCCACGGCAAAGCCCTGCAAGAGCTCGTCGGCGCCCAGCCCGATCACGTGCAAGCCCACCACTCGCTCCTCCGGCCCCACCGTGACCAGCTTGATGCTGGTCTTTGGCTTGTGCTCCGTGAGCGCGTAATACATGTTGGTAAAGCGCGCCTGGTACGTCTTGACCGCGTCGCCGTACTGCAGCCGCGCCTCTGCTTCGCTCAGCCCCACGGTGCCGATCGGAGGGTGGCTGAACACCACTGTGGGGATGTCGAAGTAGTCGACCCGGGCCTCCGGCTGTCCGCCGAACAGGCGCTCCGCCAGCCGCCGGCCTGCGGCGATCGCCACCGGGGTCAGCTCGTAGCGGCCTGTCACGTCCCCCACCGCATACACGCCCGGCACGGCGCTGTTCTGGAGCTCGTCCACCGGCACATGGCCCGTCTCCGATAGCACGATGCCGAGGGACTCCAGGCCGAGCGCGGCGGTGGAGGGCACGCGCCCGATCGCCCACAATACCGCGTCGAAGCCCGTGAGCGGCTCACCCAGCTGCCGCTCGAGCCGCAGCTTGCCTGCCACCCGCTCGAGCCGCGTGCCGGCGCTGTACGGCTCCAGGCGGATGCCCTGGCGCACCAGCTCCTCACACAGCCCGTCCCCCAGCATGGCGTCGAAGTGGCGAAGCAGCGAGGCCTCACGATACGCCACGGTCACCTGCGTGCCGAGCGCCGCAAAGACGCCGCCCAGCTCGACCGCCACGTAGCCCGCGCCCGCGATCAGCAGGCGCTCGGGCTGCTGCTCCAGGTGGAATACGTCGTCCGAGATGAGCCCCAGCTCCGCTCCCGGGATCGCTGGCAGCCGCGGTCTGCCGCCGACCGCGATCAACGTGTGGGGTGCGCTCAGGCGCTCGTTGCCGACGAGGACGCCGCGCGCGCCGTCGAAGCGCGCCCGGCCGTGCAACACCTGGACCCCGGATTTTTCCAAGTTCTGGGCGTAGATGTCGTTCAAGCGCGCCACGTAGGCGTCGCGCCCGCGTTTGAGCTGCAGCCAGTCGAAGCCCTGCACCTGTACGCTGAAGCCGTACGCGCGCGCGTCCTCCAGCGCGTGCGCCAGGCCGCCCGCGTTGAACATCACCTTCTTGGGCACGCAGCCCACGTTGACGCAGGTGCCGCCGAGCCGCCCCGCCTCGACCAGCGCCACCCGCGCGCCGAGCGCCGCGGCGCGCCGGGCAGAGGCGATGCCGCCGCTGCCGCCCCCAATCACCAGATAGTCGAACGTGCGGCTGCTCGCGCTCATGGCACCTCGATCGAGGCGACCGGTGCCTCCGCGCTCTGCACGTGGCTCGCGGCGCGCTGCAGGCGATCCATGATCGCGCGGCCCACGCCCTGCGCGGGCACGCCCTCCACCAGCACGCAGTCCATGCCCTGATCATCCAGCTCGCGCAGCCAGTGAAACAGCTGGCGCGCCACCTGCCGGGGCTCTGACGGCAGCAGGATGAGCCGCTCCACGCCCGCCACTGGCTCGCGCACGATGGCCGCTACACGCCGCCCCTGCGCGCGCAGCTCCCGCGCGTCACTGGCCAGCTGCCGCGCCGCGCGCGCATCTCCGGCCAGCGGCGGATACAGCCGCAGCTGGGCGCGTGGGCTGTAGTGGCGGTACTTCATCCCCGGCGAGCGCACGGTGCCGCCCGCCTGGGGCAGCCGCACGGCGCAGCGGCAGCTGGCCTCGATGGCCTCCGTGCTCACTGCGCCCGGCCGCAACAACACCGGCGCAGGACCGCGCACGTCGAGCACCGTGGACTCCAGCCCGTGCTCCAGCTCGCCTCCGTCCACGATCAGGGGCACCCGCCCGTTCAGGTCTTGCAGGACATGGCTGGCGCGGGTGGGGCTGGGCAGCCCGGAGCGATTGGCGCTGGGAGCTGCCAGCGGGCCCACACGCTCGATCAAGGAGCAGGCGAAGGCATGGCGGGGCTGGCGGACGGCGATGCTGTCGAGACCCGCCGTGACCCACGGCATCTCCTTGCTGGTGGGCAAGACCAGCGTCAGCGGTCCGGGCCAGAAGGCTTGCACCAGCTGCTCCGCCATGCGGGAGAGCCGCACACCCAGCAGCTCCAGCTGCTCCAGCCGCGCGACGTGGGCGATCAGTGGATTGTCGAGCGGCCGCTGCTTGATGGCAAAAATGGCCGCCACCGCCTGGCGATCGAGGGCAGGGGCCGCCAGCCCGTACACCGTCTCCGTCGGGATCACGACGGGGATGCTGCGGCGCAGCCACTCGCTGGCGCAGCCCAGCGTCCGCTCTCTGGGCGCGGCCGTGCCCGCGGCACTGGGCTCCAGGGCGGCCAGGACCTCCGTGGCCCAGGGGTGGTCGGCAGCGCGGGTCAAGGCAGGGGCTTTTAACCACCCCCTGCCCGGGGTCAAGGCCGAAAGACCGCACGCGGGGCCCTGCCCATGGCTGCAATTGCCCGAATTTACGCTGAAATATTGCTGGCCGGTGGCACCGTCCCTGGTGCTCGAGAAGCGATTGCGGCTACCCTCTCGCCGCATTAGTTACGCCGGAGCCCCATGACTGAAAAAGATTCCGAATCAGGCCTGCTCTCGAAGATCGTCTCGCTGTCGAAACGGCGCGGCTTCGTCTTTCAAAGCTCGGAAATCTACGGCGGGCTGCGCAGCGCGTACGACTACGGCCCCCTGGGCGTGGAGCTGAAGCGCAACCTGATGAACGAGTGGTGGAGCACGATGGTGCACCAGCGCGAGGACATCGTCGGTCTTGATGCCTCGATCATCATGCACCCGGAGGTCTGGCGCTCCAGCGGGCACGTCGCCAACTTTTCGGATCCGCTCGTGGACTGCAAGGTGTGCGGCGAGCGCTTTCGTGCCGACAAGGCGCCCAAGGTGGAGGCCGGCAGCAAGCTCACCATCACCCTGGGGGACAAGGAGCGCGCGCGCCTGGCGGAGGAGAGGCTGGCCCGCACCGAGGGGGTCAAGCTCGAGCGGCGCGGCAAAGAGCTGGTGGGCGCGGTTGCAGGCAACCGCGGCGACATCTGCCCGAACTGCGGCTCGCAGTTCTTGAGCGACGAGCGGCAGTTCAACACCATGTTCCGCTCCAGCCTCGGGCCGATCGATCCCATCGGCGGCGTGCTGGAGGCGGCCAAGGCCGCGCTCGCCGAGGGCCTGGATGATGCAGCATTGCGCAAGCGGGTGGATGACGTGCTCAAGGAGAGCACCGTCTACCTGCGGCCGGAGACGGCGCAGGCAATGTTCGTACAATTTTTGAACGTGCAGCAGAGCATGTCGCTCAAGCCGCCCTTCGGCATCGCGCAGATGGGCAAGAGCTTCCGCAACGAGGTCACGGTCGAGCACTTCACCTTCCGCTCCTGCGAGTTCGAGCAGATGGAGATGGAGTACTTCGTGCCGCCGGGAGAGGGCCCGAAGTACCTCGATTACTGGAAGGAGGAGCGGCTGCGCTGGTGGAAGAGCATCGGGCTCTCGGGCGACAACTTGCGGCTGCGCCCGCACGGCCCCGATGAGCTGGCGCACTACAGTAACGGCTGCTTCGACGTGGAGTATCGCTTTCCCTGGGGCTGGGACGAGCTGGAGGGCATTGCCTCCCGCACCGACTACGATCTGAAGGCGCACACCCAGGGCTCCGGCAAGAAGCTGATGTACACGGACCCCGAGGCGAACGACCCCGAGACGGGGGAGAAGGGCTGGCGCTACACCCCGCACGTGATCGAGCCGGCGGCGGGTGCCACGCGCGGCATGCTCGCGGTGATGTGCGAGGCGTACGCGGAGGAGCCAGGCGGTGAGGACGGCAAGGGCGAGCGCACGGTGCTGCGCTTGCACCCGCGCCTGGCGCCGTACAAGGTCGGGGTGCTGCCGCTGGTGAAGAAGGAGGGCATGCCCGATGTGGCTCGCCGCATCGCTGCCGAGTTCTTCCGCGCGGGGGTCAAGGCGCGCTACGACGAGCAGCACGCCATCGGCCGGCGCTACGCGCGCCACGACGAGGTTGGCACTCCGTACTGCCTGACCGTGGACGGTCAGACGGCGCAGGACAACACCGTCACCATCCGCTATCGCGACAGCCGGCGGCAAGAGCGCATCCCCGTCGCCGAGGCCCTGCAGGTCGTGCAAAGGGCGCTGGCCTCCGATCAGAGCAGCTGCGTCTGAGACTCGGCGCCGAGCGGCTCGGGCAGGGAAAACCCTGCCCGAGGGCGGGCCGCGCCGCACGAAGCACGAAACAGCAAGCTAGCGCGGGATCAGCGAGTCACAGGGGAAGTCGAAGAAGATGTTCCCCGTGGTGGGCAGCTTGAGCTGCTGGCACGCAGCGCCGAGCAGCTCCACCTGCGTGGCGTTGCGCAGGGTCCAGCCGTTGGGATCGTTGAAGACCAGTGGCGCGCCGTCATCCATCGTGATGCGCGCCAGCGAGGCCAGCGCAGGGTTGATCTCGGCGGCGCCCGCCAGGTCAAACACACAGCTGCGAATGCCGTAGATCACAGCGTTCAGCGCCTCGCCCAGCGCCGTGGTGTCCGTGCCGTTGGCCTGGTAATACTGCGCGTTGCCACCCTGCGCGGCGTATGTGCCCTGCAAGCTGCCGGGGGGATTGTTGCGGCAGCGCTCGCGCAGCTGCATCTCGCTGTTCACGCCCTGCGGTAGCGCCACCGGCAAGCCCGCACCCGCGTTGGCCACGTCGCGCAGGTGCTGCTCCGACAGCTCCTGACGCCGCAGCCCGAACACTGTCGTCGCTACGCCCTGGCGGTAGGCCTCCTGCACCGCGCCGATCACCGCATCCATGGCGCAGATCCGATCGGGGTCGTTGCAGAAATCCGGGTCGCCATCGGTGACCAGCAGCATCATCTTGTCCCCGGGGCTCGGATCGGCGAGCAGTACCGGCAGCGCCTGCAGCAAGGTTGCCGCCGTGGGCGTCTCGCCCTTGTAGTTCGGCTCATCCACGGCGTTGATGTCCGTCTGGATGCGCGCGAGGTTGTTCTTGTCGAAGGTGATGGAGGCCATCGGCGGGTACAGATCGGGGCACGCGCCGCCGTTCTGGCCGGTGTACGTCACCATCCCGACCCGGATATCCTCCTGCACGTTGGCAACCACGTTCAGGATGCCCGCTTTCATGGGCTCCCAGGTGTGATTGGGCTCGTTATCCCACTGGCTCGAGGAGCGATCGACCACGATCAACGCGGTGGGTGTCTGAGCCTCGAACCCGAACTCGATCTGGCTACAGCCCACGCGCTCCGCCGCGCTGTCGCCGAAGTTGATGCCGTTGTCACCGAGGGGAGATGAAGGCCCGCCGTTGCCGTCGGAGCTGGAGCTACCGGCTGTGCCCACCACGTCCTCTCCGCCACCGCCGGCGCTGCACCCGGCAAGGCCGCCAGCGAGCAGACCCGCCGTGACGAGGGCGCTCGAGAGCGCCGCGCCGAACGCGATTCCTGCAGAAAAAAAGCTAGTGCGGCTGCGCGCCATGGCGGGGAATATACGCCAGCGACCTGGGCCCGGCTACTGTCCAGAGCGCTCTGGCCTGGCGCGATCTGCCCGGCGCCAGGCCGCTGATCTGCGAGATCCCAGTTTCACTCTCGCTGATCGCTGACAGCGGCTGTCGCAGGATGAGACAGCGAGCGCTGGCGCCGCTCCTGCCGCTCAGCGCCGCGGAATCACGCTCGTCGCGGACGGGCGAAGCTCCGCTGCAGCCTCGATCACGCGCCGCAGGGCCTTGGCGTCAAACGGCTTCTCCACGATCATGTTGGACAGGCGCTTGACGCTGTCGCTCAGCTCCTGGTTGAACAATCCGCCAGTGGCGAAAACGAATCGTGCCGCCAGCGCCTCGTCACGGGTGCGCACCTGACGATACAAATCCAGTCCGGACAGCCCTGGCATCATCACATCGCACAGCACCACGTCGTACTCCGTGTGCGCCAGCTTCTCCAGGGCGGCTCTGCCGTCGAGCGCGATGTCCACCTTGAATTGCCCCTCGAACACACGCTGAGCGGCGCGCGCCACCATCAGCTCGTCGTCCACGATAAGCAGGCGCAGGCGCCGCAAGCTCGAAGGTGTCGCGTCCGAGGACGGTGCCTCGAGCTCCGTCTGCGATGCGCCCTGTGGCACTGCCATGGCCAGGAATACGCTGAAGCGGCTGCCCTTGCCGGCCTCACTGCTGACGTGGATGTGGCCGCCCATACCATGCACCAGGCGATGGCAGATCGAGAGCCCGAGGCCCGTGCCTTCACCCGCGGGCTTGGTCGTGAAGAAGGGCTCGAAGACCTTGGGCAAGTGGGTGGCGGAAATGCCGGCGCCGGTGTCTGCGACGACGATCTCCACCTCGTCCCTGTCGCCCGCCGCGAGCTTGACCTCGACGGTGATCTGATTTTCATCCGGGGCACCCGGGGTGATCGACTGCGCGGCATTGGTGACCAGGTTCAGCATCACCTGCACCAAACGCGTCTCGTCTCCCAGCACCCTGGGCACCTCACTGAAGTGCCGCTGAATCTTGGCGCGATGACGCACCTCATCGAAGGCGAGCTTGAGCGCTGCGTCCACCGCGTTGCGCGCATCGATCGGCTTGAGCTCTTCCTCCGAGTCCATACGCGAGAGCGTCTTCAAGTCGCGAACGATGTCGCGCACGCGCCCCGCGCCCTCCAGCGCCTCGCGCAGCGCCATGCGCGACTCCTGGTCGATGGCCCGCTCCGCGGCGAACGACAGGTTGGACAGAATGTACGAGAGCGGGTTGTTAATCTCGTGCGCCACGCCGGCCGCCATCAAGCCCAGGCTGGCCATGTGCTCCGAGCGGGCCAGCTGATCTTGCAAGGTGCTGACCGAGCTGATGGTGCGGCGCAGGGTGCGATCGGCGTCGCGCAGGGCATCGCTCGCCTCCTTGCCGCTGGTCACGTCAATCAACGTGATCAACGCCGATGCCGGTAGCGCCCCGGGTGCGGACTGCGCCCTCAACTCACCGTCATTCAGCTGTGCATCGTTCAGCTGTGTATCCTTCAGCTGTGCATCGTTCAGCTGTGCATCGTTCAGCTGTGTATCGTTCAGCTGTCCATTGATCAGCTCACCAGCAAACGGACCGGCAGAGTCCGGCGCCACCGACACGAGCACCCAGCACACGCCGTCGGCGCGCGACAGGCCCAAGGTGACGTTGGGTTGGGGCTTGCCGTCGCGAAAGACGCGGGTCCACGGCAAGTCCTGATGGCGAATGGGCTGATTCTCCACGGAGAGCGGCTTGTGCGGCAGGCGCTCCACGTACGCGCGCCGCTGCGGATCGTATTCGAACTCGAAGAAGGCTCTCGCCAGCGCGTTTCGCGCCAGGATGGTGCCGTCGCGCGCGATGCGGCATGCACCGGTCGGTAGCTCATCCAGTCTGATGCGGTGCGGGTCCTGTGGGACTCCGGTGCCCGAGCGCCCCAGCGCCTCCAGCAGCTCGAGCACCAAATAGTCGCGCTGTGCCCAGGTCTGCACGCTCAGGCGCACCCGACTCTCGAGCGCGGAGCCCGAGCGACAGACGAGCCACGTCTGCCACTCCAGCTGCTCTGCCTTGCGTACCGTGCGAACATGGCGGCGCCAGGCGGCAACCGAGCGCGCAAAGGGCTGGGCGACCTCCAGATCACTGAGCAGGACGCCATCGAGCCCACCCAGCTCGTAGCCCAGCAACGCGCACAGCTCCGGGTCAGCAGTGACGCAGCGCGGGGCCTTCACGTCCAGCAGGGCGAGCCCCAGCGCGTCGTGCCGCCGCAGCGTCTCCCAGCCGTCGCTGGAACCGATTGCCTCCGTGTCGCGCTGCGGGCTCGTCAAAGCATCTCTCCGATCCGCTCATGAGCGCGGGGCCAGAGCCGGCGCCGAGCGCAGTCGCTCTGCCGTTGCTGTGGCTGCGCTTGCTGTGGCTGCGCTTGCTGTGGCTGCGCTTGCTGCTCTTGCTGCTGGAGCACCCACTGCTCTGATGGCAGCGGCCCCTGATGCAACGACATGCCCGTGATTGCTGCGGGGACGGCCGGCGTTGGACACGGCGCGGATCGCACTCTCACTCCCTACCGTATACCAGAGCTCGCCGCGGGTTACACGCCTTCGCTCTTCCCTGCCGTCGATCCGCAATCCTCGATCCAATCAGGGTGTCCTCCAATGTAGCCGTGTCCGCCATTCGTATCCGCGGTCGTGGCCCACATCTAACTTCTGCCACCAACTTCTGCCACATGGAGGCATGCCCTCCAGTGCAGCCAGACTGAGCGGATCATGTCCGACGGGCATCGATGCGGCAGCCGCGCGCCAGCGCAACGGAGCCGGGAGCGCGTCTGGAATACATGGGCCACCGCCACGAAATGCGCAGCTCCGACGTGTAACGCGGGGTCTGAGCAGCTCGCAGCCACTCACCTCGCGAGCAGCGGATCACGAAATCCCGGCGAGAGCGCGATTTGGCTGATCGCAAGTGCGCGAGTATGTTGAAAGCCTACATCGTGTGCGAGCGCAGACCACATCGCTGGGCGCCGTACATCGCGTCGCTTGCCGTCGTACAGCTCGGGCCGCTCACGGAAGAAGCGTTGCTCGCGCAGTCACGGCACTGGCGTTCAACGTCATTATTGCGGTGCGAGGTCAGGCCATTACGGCAGGGCTGGAGCGCCGGCATCACCGCTCGCTGGAGTGCCGCAGTCACAGGGGCCATAACCGCGTCCATCGGACAGGCAAGCCTGTGCGCCTCGGCAAGCGGCAGGCCCCAGGCACAGCTGGGTAGCGCCGGGGATGCACAGCTGATCGGGCGCCAGCCGGGGTGTCGCCTCGACTGGTACTGGCTCCGGCGTGGACTCGAGCGGTGCGGGGCTTGGCGGGGCGTCGCCGCAAGCCACCACCAGCTCTCCCACCCAGTCTGGCCGCTGGTAGCGCGAGCCCGTGCTGCGCGGACCCGGCGCCGAGCTCACTCTGGGTGGCTCCACCGGTGCCCCTGCGCTCTGCAGGATCTGATACTCACCGCCGCACAGCTCGGCAGCCTTGCTGCGGCAGGCTTGAACCTCCGCGCGGCAGGTGATGCTGTAGATCTCGACGTTGGGCTGGTCGCTGGGCAAGCGGACAGCGCGCGCCTCCCGCGTGCAGCTGGTGCTCGGTAATGCCGCGCTCAGCGCCAGCAGCCAGAGACCGCTCACCCTCGCGCGCGTGCGCGCGGGGGCGCCGGCGTTCAGCGGCCGCTCGCCCGTGGTCCGTGTTCTGTGCGCGCACCTCACCAACGGCAAACCGTCAGGAGAATTGCGGCGAGCGCAGCACCGCCGTGGAGTCCCCCCCTGCGTGCTGGCTCTCCGCTTGATTGCTCAGGCGGCGCTCCGCGAACAGCAGCATGCTGATCAGGCCCTCCGCGTCGGCCGTCTGCAGGCTCTCCTGGTGGGGCATGTTGGGGTCGAGCAAGGAGATCAACGAGCTGAGCGCGATCCTGAGGTGCGTCTCGTTCGGGAAGGCGTCGCGCACGATGACGTACCGCGCGCTGTCGTCCGAGGCGTTGCTCAGCTCTGCGTACATCGACTCGATGGACAGCAAGATGGGCAACGTCAGCTCGGGGTGAGGCGCCGGCAGCCGATCGAGCCGGCGTAGCACCGAGCTCACGCGCTCCAGCTCGCTCGCGGCCTCGTCATAGTGACGCTCCTCCTCCTCGCGATGAGCCTTGATGTCGACCCGGGTCGAGACCTCGACCGCCACCGTCTCCTCCGAGTCCTCCGCCGACACGGGCACCAGCTCCTCCAGCTGATCCGTGCGTAGCCCGCCGGGCGGGCTCTGCTCCAGCCCGCGCTGCAGCTCCAGCAGAGACTCCGGTAGCAGGCTGGGGTCAAACCGGCCCGCCTTCGACGAGGGCGCCCGATTGCGACTGGGCGGCGGCGGAGGCAGGCGCCGCGGGCGCATCGACTCCTCGCCGTTGCTCCTGACGAACTGCATCGGCCGCGCCAGGCGCCCGACGACCACCTCACTCCAGGTGTGCTCCAGCGGCACGTGATTCATCAGCGAGCGCAGCGGCACCGCCTCCAGCAGCTGCTCCTCCGTCAGGCGCTGGCCCTCACGCGCGCGGCTCAGCGCATGCTCGACCACGCGCTGCAGCTCGGTGCGCGGCAGACAGCTGGCGATGCGCTTGAAGCCGATGCCGTCCGCGATGTCCTGCAGGCGCAGCACGCCCTCCTGGATCGCCGACTCGAGCACGAAGGTGACGCGACGCACGAAGCGATCTCGCGCCTCGGGCTCGACGTTGTCGGACTTCCAGAACTCCACCTCGGTGAGGAAGGCCCAGAGCTGGGCGGCGTCGAAGTAGCGGACCCGATCATCCGGCGGGATCAGCGCCAGCACGCGCGCGGCGTCCGTCAGGCCTTCCTCCAGGGCGATGGCCAGATCCTCCGCGGCCGAGGCGGTGGTCTTGCGTGCGGCCAGGCGCTCGTTGACCCGGGTCGTGGCAGTCAGCAAGCGCACCCGCAGCTGCTCGTCCGAGGCCAGGTTGTGCATCAACAGCCGCGGACCGAAGTGCCGCAGGAAGTCGCCCGGCGTGCGCCAGCCCTCGGCCAGCGCATAGTCGACTACCGAGGCCAGGAAGCGTTCACGAGCAGAGGGCAGGCTCGACTGGTACCGAGCCGCCGGGGCACTCGAAGTCATCACCGGCCATGGTACTCGGCCTCTCGTCCCGAACAACGCCAATCCGCGGTTTCATCGGGCCAATTCGCAGGGGACTCGCGCCGTTCCGGCACTCCACGGCACCGCTCACCAGCACTGAGAAGCGGGCGATCCCATGCCGAACAGCGGCGGCTGAATGGCCGGGTGAGGCGAAACGGGCCGCCTAGGGTGGCCCGCGGGGGCGGCGGGCATTTGTTTGTCTCCTTCAGCGAGCACGGATCGTACTGTCGCTGCTTCAACCGACTTTGAAGAGGCAGGCAGAGGGCAGTGAGCACGGAGCGCGGGCAGACAGTTCTGGTTCTGGAGGGAGGAGGCCTTCGGGGAGCGTTCGTGGCGGGGGCCCTGGCGGAGCTGGCGGAACCACCGGGCATGCGCTTCAGCCACGTCTTCGCCACCTCGGCGGGGGCGGCCTCGGCGGCGTATTTGATCGCAGGTCAGATCGAGCGTGCCCTGCAGATCTGGACCGATCGCACCCACGGCGCACAGCTGATCTCGCCGCGCCACCTGCTCGCCGGGCGCGGCCTGATGGACATCGCCGGGCTCGTAAAGGTGTTTCAGGGTGAGCTGGGGCTGGACGCAGCCAGCGTGCAGCGCTCTGCCACCCGGCTGCGCATCGCGGTCACCAACTGCAACACCGGCGCGGCCGATCACGTGGTGGCCACCGAGGCCAATCTGTTTCAGCTGCTCGAGGCCACCATGGCGCTGCCCGTCGTGTACGGCCGCGTGGTGCGCGTCCAGGGCGTGCCCTACATCGACGGCGGCATCGCCGACGCCATCCCGCTCGCGCCCGCGCTGGCGCTGGAGCCCGAGCGCCTGATCGTGGTGTCGACTCGCCCGCACGGCTACCGCAAGAAGGTCAGCTCCTGGGTGGGCGGGCTGCTGCGCTATAATTACCGCGATTTTCCCGCGCTCTGGCCGGCGCTGCGCGATCGCCCGCAGATGTACAATCGCTCGATTGCGCAGCTGGAGGCGCTGGAGGGGCAGGGGCGAGTGCAGGTGATCCGCCCGGAGCGCGCGCTACCAGCGTCGCGCATGAGCCGCGATCGCGGGGTCATCCTGGAGACCCTGGCGCTCGGTCGGCAGGCAGCGCGCGCCTTTCTGTCGCGTGAGGCTCCCGCGGCGGGAGCGGCTTGATCAGGACCTGATCAGAGCCTGCCCGCCAGGAACGACAGCACCACCAGCACCACCACCGCCAGCGCCATCAAGATCTGCCGCTTGCGCTCGTCGCGCGGCGAGCTGACGCTGCTGGCGCTGGGAGCCTCCTTGCCGGCGGACGCGGGCGGGCGCACCAGCACGGGCTCGGGCTCGGACGGCGGCTTCTCGATGGGCAGCCCCAGATTGTGGTCATTGCTGCGCCGCGTGGCCTCGCGGTTGGTGTGCTCGGGCTCGGGCGCGATGCTGGGCTGCGTGTCGTTGGCGCTGACCACGGGGCGGTTGCGGCCCGTGCCGACATGGGCGCGCCCCGCGGAGGGCACCGGCACCGTGGGCTGCTGGCGCAGCGCGGACGAGGCCTCGCGCGCGAGATCCTCCGGCAGCTGGATCAGGCCGCTGACCGCGGTCGGCAGCTCCCAGCTGTCTTCCCGATCTTCCTCATGGTCGCTCTCGCGCGGTGCAATGGCGGTCTGCGGCGAGAAGCGGTTGGCGTTGCGCAGCGCCTGGATCTGATCGCGAGCCTTGGGGTTGAGCCGCTCGTTCACCGCGCGCGCGATGTCGGTGTGCGTGATGATTTTGCCAGCCTTCGCCAGCCAGTCCTCCAGCGCCAGCCGCATCTCCTCGGCGCTCTGGTAGCGATCGTCCGCCTTGCGCGAGAGCGCCTTGATGACGATGCGCTCCAGCTTCTCCGGGTAGGTGGGCACCAGCTGGCGGGGCGCCTTGAAGTCGCCCTGCACGATCTTGGACATCACAGCGTGGGTGCCGCGCCCGAACGGGCGCAGGCCCAGGGTGGTCACGTACAGCACGCAGCCCATCGCGTACACGTCCGAGCGATGGTCCACGCCCTTGCCCAGGATCTGCTCGGGCGAGATATAGGCGAACTTGCCCTTGATCTCACCCGTGCGCGTGCGCGAGTGGATCTGATCGCGCGCCTTGGCGATGCCGAAGTCCGTGACTTTGACGTGCCCCTGCGACGACAGCAGGATGTTCTGCGGCGAGATGTCGCGATGCACGATGTTCATCGGCTCGCCCTCGGGGCCGACCGCCTGGTGCGCGGCGTGCAGGCCCGCGCAGGCATCCGCAATCACGCGTGCGGCGAGCGCGTAGCTGAAGGGCACGTACTGCGTGCGCTGCCGGATCAGCCCGGCGATGCTGTCACCCGGCACCCACTCCATGGCGATGAACACCACGTCCTGGTGCTGACCCAGCTCGAAGATCTCGCACACGTTCGGGTGGTGCACCGCCGACGCGGCCGCCGCCTCGTCGATCAGCATGCGCCGGTACTCTTCGTCCGTGGCGTACTCCGGGCGCACGACCTTCAGCGCCACCGTGCGCGAGAAGCCGCCGCTCTCCGGTTTGGCAGCCCAGATCTGCGCCATGCCGCCGCTGGCCACCAGCGAGAGCAGGCGGTAGCGGCCCACCATCCTTCCCGCGGACAGGATTTGCCCGCCACCTTCGGCCAGATCAGGCCTATGACCAGGCGCCCCGGTCATCCTAGAGCCCTCGCCCGGCGCATCCATGTCTGGCCCATGCTCTCGCCCGAGCAGTTATCGTTGATCTGGTCAAGGCGCCTTACCGCAGTCTAGCAATCCGCTGCCGTACGAGGCGAAACGAATTGTCATTCCGAGTAAGAGCGACGATGGGAACGTTTTCGTTTAGCCCGGGAGCACACGATCCGGGCCACCTGACACGGATGGGTGGTGCGCCGGGGTAGGCAAGAGGTGGGCAAGCTAGCGCCGTGTGGGTGTGAGGCCGCGCGCCGGCATCTGCCCGTTTGACCCAGGCCGGTTCGGCGCGGCTCGACGGCGCTCTCGGCGCTGGTGCGAGCCCAGCCCAGAGTGTTGCATCAATGTCTCAGGGCTGCGGCGGTGAGCGCACTCATCAGCGTGGGGCCAGTGGCTCGGCTCTGGCACGCGCGGTACACTTTTCAGCGAGTACATCTCGTGACTTCTTCATCCATTCAAGCCGCGGCGCGCGGTGGTCCTCGACCCGGTGATACCCTGGGGCGTTACCAGTTGCTGACTGCCGTCGGTGAAGGCGGCATGGGCCGCGTCTGGGCGGCCCGGCAAGTGGGCTCGCCGCTGCAGCGCCTGGTCGCGGTAAAGACCGCGATCAGCGGTCAGAGCCAGACGGCGGAGTTCCAGCGGCTGTTCATGGACGAGGCGCGCATCGCCTCGCTCATCCACCACCCGCACGTGTGCGGCGTGTACGAGCTGGGAGAGGAGAAGGGCACGCTCTACCTGGTGATGGAGTGGTGCGACGGCGGGTCGCTGCGCCAGGTGATGGATCAGCTGAAGAACGGGCAGATGGATATGCCCGTCGCCGCGCGCGTGGTGGCCAACGTCGCCGCCGGTCTGCACGCCGCGCACGAGCTCGAGGACAGCGACGGTACCAAGCTGCGCGTGGTCCATCGCGACGTCTCGCCGCAGAACATCCTGATCTCGAAGAACGGCCACGTGAAGGTGGCCGACTTCGGCGTGGCCAAGGCACAAGGCCAGCTGCATCGCCCGACCGAGACGGGCGAGATGAAGGGCAAGCTGGCCTACATGGCGCCCGAGCAGGTGACCGCCAAGGACATCGATCATCGCGCGGATATCTTCGCGCTCGGCTGCGTGCTGTACGAGGTCACGGTCGGGCGCCGCCCCTTCCAGGGCGAAGGCGCGCTGTCCACGCTGTATCAGCTGCTCGAGCAGGCGGTGACCTCGCCCACCGAGATCGTGCCGGGCTACCCGGTGGACCTGGCCGACATCGTGCTGAAGGCCCTGGCCAAGGATCCGGCGCAGCGCTACCAGACCGCCGAAGAGCTGCGCGTGGCGCTGGAGGCGTGGATCACCACCTGCGGCGCCAGCGTCAGCGAGCGCGAGATCGCGGCGGTGCTGCGGCAGACGATGGGCGGCGAGATCGACGACAAGCAGCGCCGGATCAACGAGGCCACCGCCCGGCTCAAGGAGCGGGCGGCGGAGGGCCACGCCGACGCCGGGCACCCGGGCAGCAACGCTCAGCCCGGCCACAACCAGGCCGCTCCGGACAGCCGCCGGCGCGAGGGCGCCATCACGGAGGACCGCGGCGTGGCCACCGGCAACGTCCGCGAGAAGAGCTCGTGGTGGTTGCCGGTGGGTGCCGCCGCGGCGGTGCTCGGCTTGGTGGTCGTGCTGGCGAAGGGCTCGCTCGGTGGCGCGGAGCAGGCTCAGGAGCAGCCGCCCGCAGCGGCCACCAGCCCGCCACCCACGATCGTGATCCCATCGCCGTCGCTGTCCAACACGGCTCGCGCGCCTGTCGCGGAGCCGCCGCCGCCACCCGTGCGCGAGGAGAGCCAGCAGGTGAAGATCACCGTGCGCACCATCCCGGCACACGCTCGCATCCGCATCGATGATGGCGAGCCGGTTGCGGCGCCGTACACGCTGGAGCTACCCGCGAGCCAGGAGCTGCGTCAGGTCACGGCCAGCGCTCCGAACTACAGCAGCGTCACCCGGGAGGTCTCTTTTGACCAGACCCGCGAGATCGTGCTGGAGCTGGAGCGCGAGCGGGAGCGGGAGAGAGCTGCCTCGCGCCCCTCGCAGCGGCGCCCGCGCGCCAGCAGCGAGCCCACACCCGCCGCGCAGAACCCCGAGTCGCCGGTGAAGCCGCGCGAGACGGGCAGCCCTGGCAAGCGCCCGCGGGCGCTCGATGAAGACAATCCATTCGCGGGCTGAGGGCACCAGCGGGGGAACATTGGGGAGCGACCCTAGGCCGCTCCAAGGACCGTGTCGTTCATGCAGACAATGAAAAAGAAGTGGCTCGCGTCGGGAGTGCTGACCTTCTGCGGTTGCTGGCTGGCGCCCGCGCTGGTAGGTGCGCAGACCACGCCTGCGGCGAGCGCTCCGGCGAGCAAGCCCGCCAGCTCGAGTCCGCCCGCCAGCTCGAGTCCGCTCCCGAGCGCGACCCCAGCGGACGCTGCGACGGCGGGGCCATCGCAGGACGTCGTGACCGAAGCCAAGCAGCGCTTCGATCGCGGCCTCGAGCTGTACGCCGAGGGAGAGTATCCGCTGGCGCTGATCGAGTTCACGCGCGCGTACGAGCTCGTGCCCAACTACCGCGTGCTCTACAACATCGGCCAGGTGGGCATCCAGCTCGGGCAATACGCCAAGGCGCGCCGCGCGCTGGAGGAGTACCTGACCCAGGGCGGTGGCACGATCGCGCCGGATCGCCGCGCGGCAGTGGACAAAGATCTGGAGATGCTGGAGCGCCGCACGGCGTTCCTCGAGCTCACCGTCAACGTGCCCGATGCCGAGGTGTTGGTGGATGAGGTACCCATCGGCAAGACTCCGCTGGGCCCGGCCTTGCTGATGGACGCCGGCGTGCATCGCATCGCCATCCGCCGCCCGGGCTATTTGCAGCGCAACCATCAGGTCACGCTCGCGGGGGGCGATCGCCAGGCGCTCAGCTTGACCCTGGACAAGCAGCCAGAGTCCAAGTCCACCATCGTCGTGCGCGACCGCGTGGTGGAGAATGACTCCACCCTGATGATCGCGGGCTGGGTGGCCACCGGCGCACTCACCGCGGGCGCCATCGTCACCGGCCTGCTCGGCTCGGGCGAGGCCAAGGAGCTGGACGACCTCAAGGCCTCCAACCCCACCGACTACGATAACTTCAGCGACCGCCTGGAGAGCACCAAATCCAACGCCAGCGCGCTCTTCCTGGCCTCCGACTTGTTCTCGGGCGCCGCGGTCATCGTCGGCGGGCTCAGCTTGTGGCTGACTCTCAGCCCTTCCGACTCCGGTGAGACGCCGGCGGCGACGGAGAAGCCGTCGCCCGGCGAGCCCTCGCGCCCGCTGCAGGTGGGCTACGACCAGGGCCAGCTCAAGCTGCGCGGCAGCTTCTGAACGGGACGCCTCGACAACACCGGCGCGCCCACTCGATCGGGCCGCATCCGTTGCGTGCGGCCTGTTGCGAGCAATGGAATGCTAGCGGCGCTGAACGACGACCGTCTAGCGAGCATTCAAATGCTTCGCAGTAAGACTGTTGTGTACCTCATGTGCATTCGAATGTTCGAATAGCGCACCGCAAGGTGTCTCAGGAGCATTCGAATGCTCGCGAAGGGTGCAGCGTCCTCTTTGGAGAGCATTCGAATGCTCGCCGGGGGTTGCTCTGGCTGTCCAGGGAGCATTTGAATGCTCGTACCGGTGGGAGGGGGACTGTCCGCGAGCACTCGAACGCTGCCGCTACGCCTGCCGGCGTGCGGCAGCTTCTGCTTTCAGAGCTGTTGGGGCAGGGGTCAGCCGAAGCAGCCAAGCACGGCTAGCGCTTCTGCATCGCAGGTGGAGTCGCAGCCAGGTGCGCCGGCCGTATTGGTGCAGTCATTGGAGTACACGACGCCGTCGGTGCAGAACCAGGCATCCGCGCTCACGAAGCACTGGACCGCTGGCACATACGCCGCGCAGCTCAGGGGCGGATCGGCGAAGCCCGCGACTTCAGCTTCACAGGCAAGCTGACAGCCCGCGGCATCCCAGCCCGGGCAGTTGACCCCGCCATCGGTAGCCGCCGTGGCCCACGCCGTGCGCACGGCGCAGTAGCTCTCACAGACCGCCGCGTACGGTCCCGGTGTTGTCCCGCCGTCGCCAGCATCGGGATCCATTCCCGGCATGCCCGCCGAGCCGCTCTGACCGGCGCTACCCGCGCTGCTACCAGCAGAGCCGCCCAGGCCGCCGCTGCCTGCGCTGGTACCGGCAGAGCCGCCGCCGCCAGCGGAGCCGCCGCTGCCGCCCGTGGTCGATCCGCCGACTCCCGCGTCGGGTCGGACGATTGAGACATCTTCATCGTCACACGCCGCCACGCACAGCGTGATGGCGCCGACGCAACCCAGGATTCTGCTCAAGTTCACTCTAGTCTCCACAGTGGATGCTGCGGCGTCCCGAGCGTGATGCTGGGATACCCCTCTGCACTGCGACCAACCCGGTACAGCGCTTTAACCCTGTGATGACAAATTCTCGACAAGGGGCAACGCGCAGCTCGCCAAGCGAGGCGTTCTGCGGCTCCCGGAGCCGTAAAGCTCGCTGAGCTCAGTTCTTCAATATGCGCTGCAGCCAGCGGCCATATACGAAGCTCGCGCTCTCATCGCTCTCCGGGTGCCACTCCACCCCGAGCAGGTGCTCGTGCTCGATGGCCTCTATCACACCGTCCGGCGCCCACGCGCTGGCGACGAAGCCCGGCGCCACTTGCGCCACTGCCTGGCGGTGAGACGAGCTGACGGTGGGGGGCGGCGACCAGCCCTGGAAGAAGCGCGAGTCGCTCGCCACCCGCAGCGCGTGTGGCACGGACGTACCGCCGCCGCCATGGTCCAGGCCGCGCTGCGTGCGGCGCGACAGATCGATCAGCAGCTGCCCGCCGAAATGCAGGTTCATCAGCTGCATGCCGAAGCACACGCCGAGCACGGGCCGGCCGCGCTCGGCGAACGCTTGCAACAGCGCGCGCTCCCAGCGGATGCGCTCCAGCGACTCTGCTTCTCCTGGCACGTCGTTCTGCCAGCCTTCCTCCGGCTCGCTCGCGAGGCTCTCCGGCAGATCGCCGCCGCCCGAGAGCACCAGGCCCGCGCACTGCTGCAGGCACACCTCGATCGGCGTGTCCGCGCACAGCACCAGCGGCGCGGCGCCGGCTCGCGCCAGCGCGCGCGTGTAGTTGCGGTTGAGATACCAGTAGTCGGAGCCGGCGCGTAGCTTGCGTCCGGGGTCGTGGCTCGGCGTGATGCCGATCACGGGAGCAGTGGAGCGCGTGCTGGTGCTCAGCGGGTGCGCGACCGGCGGCGGCGGGTCAGCCATGCCAGACACGGTACCAGAAGCGCGGCCAGAGCGTGGCGAGAGCCCGAGCTGGCGCCCGCCGTGAGGCTGCAGCCCGTAGCCTCGGGCAGCTCCGCGGCAGCCTCCAGGCTCTCCAGCTCGCTGGCATTCATGCCGTCGATGGCCCACGCGGCGGGCTCGTAGCCGCCCAGATCGGCGGCTGCGAGCGCGGTCTCGGCGATGAACGGCGCCCAGCTGGACACGTCTCCGTAGACGGCGATCTCGCAGTCCAGGTCGCCACGGGAGGCCACGCCGAAGACACGGCCCTGCTCGTCCAGCGCCGGGCCGCCAGAGTCGCCCGAGCAGATCGGCGCGTCCACGCTGGCCCACTCCGAGCTGCGGATGGCGCCATCGGAGAGCTGCACGCAGTCCTCGCGGCTGCAGCGCACCACGCTGCCGTCCGCGCGCTGGCGCGTGCCATCGGAGCCCGGATCGGAGGGATCGGTCAGGCCATAGCCGACGGTGGAGAAGCGCTCCTTGGCGGTCGGAGCCTTCATCAGCCGCGGCTCGATGGGCGCGATAGCGTCCGGAATGCCCTTGCCCTCCAGGATCACCAGCGCGATGTCGAAGCCGCACACGTCCGGATCGCCGACGGTGCGGATCTCACGCCCGCGCACGTAGCTGGGATCGCTGATCTCCTTCGGGCGCACGGGCTCGGGCGAGGCCAGCACGAGGTTGGCGGGCAGCGGGTCGTTGAACTTGGCCGTGTCGCACGAGACCACGCCCTGCGCATCCTCGTCGTCGGTGAAGGCCACGCAGTGACGGGCCGTGAGCACGAGGTTGGGGGCGATCAGCGTACCGCTGCAGTGGCCCGCGGCGTTGCGCCGGCCGAGATCCAGCGCCAGGCCCACGACCCCTGCGGTGGACTCATCCAGGGCGCCGCCGATGATGGCCTCCTGCGTCTGCCCCAGCTCTGCTGCGGGTGCGAGCTCGGCTGTCTGGGAGAGCGGCGCACCCTGGGCGCCGCAACCCAGGCCCGCGGCGAGCGCCAGGCCACACAGGGCCCGGCACGACAGCCCCGAAATCCCCCATGGTGACGCGGTCAGTGCAGGTCGCATACTGGGCGCACAGTAGCAACCGAGACCAGACGCGCCCGGTATTCCTGGTAACCAAAGGGCTTACACTACCCCTTAACAACTCCGTTCCACCTCGTGCTACCTTGCGCCCCGAGATGAGCCAGTTGCTCGCAGATTTGCGCTATCGAGGTCTATTCCACCAAGTCACCGCCGACCCCGAGGGAGAGGAGCTTTCGCGCCATCTCGGCACACCGGGGCGGCGCGTGTACGCGGGCTTCGATCCCACCAGGGATTCGCTGACGATCGGCAACCTGCTGCAGATCATCCTGCTGCGTCGCTTCCAGCTCGCGGGGCATTGCCCGGTGGTGGTGATGGGCGGCGGCACGGGGTTGATTGGCGATCCTTCCGGCAAGGAGAGCGAGCGCCCGGTGCTGTCCAGGGAGCAGATCGCTCACAACGTCGAGTGCCAGCGGCGCATCATGGAGGGGCTGCTGGATTTTGGCGGCGCGCAGCCCACCATCTTGCTCGACAACCTGAGCTGGCTCGCGCCCGTCTCCTACCTCGACTTTCTGCGCGACGTGGGCAAGCACTTCTCCGTCAACATGATGATCCAGAAGGAGTCGGTGCGGGAGCGCTTGAACAGTCGCGAGCAGGGCATCAGCTACACCGAGTTCAGCTACATGCTGCTACAGGCGTACGACTTCTTGCACCTGCACGACGCGCATGGCGTCACCGTGCAGGTGGGCGGCTCCGATCAGTGGGGCAACATCGTGGCCGGGGTCGAGCTGATCCGGAAGAAGCGCCATGCGGAGGCCTTCGGCTACACCATCCCGCTGCTCACCAAGTCGGACGGCAGCAAGTTCGGCAAGACGGAGTCCGGCGCGGTGTGGCTCACGGCGGAGCGGACGTCTCCGTACGCGTTCTATCAGTTCTGGCTCAACACCGGCGACGCCGAGGTGCTGTCGCTGCTCAGGACCTTCACCTTCCTCCCTCGCGAGCAGCTCGAGGCGCTCGCCGCCGAGCACACGGCTGCTCCGGAGAAGCGCGCTGCGCAGCGCGCGCTGGCCGAGCAGGTGACGAGCCTGGTGCACGGCGCCGCCGCGCTGGATCAGGCGAAGCGCGCGTCCGAGGCGCTGTTCTCGGGTGACGTCTCGGGGCTCGACGCGGCGCTGCTGGCGCAGGTGTTTGAAGACGCGCCGGCGAGCCAGCACGACAAATCACTGCTCGGCGGCGGCGGGCTCGACATCCTCGACTTGCTCGTCACCACCAAGCTGGTGAGCAGCAAGCGGGAAGCACGGCAGATGCTGGAGAGCGGCGCCATCAGCCTGAACGGCGCAAGGGTCGGGCTGGAGCACCGCCTGACCGAGGCCGACCTGCTCCACGGCTCGATGTCGCTCCTGCGCCGCGGCAAGAAGAACTGGCACGTCGCACGCTGGGCCTAGGCCGCCCAGGGCGGCGCGGGCAGGGGGGCCACAAACGAAAACAGCCTCCGGGACGGGTCCGGCGATGAGGAGCGAGTTCCACACCGCCGGCTGTACGCCGGAGGCTATGTCATCGGGCTACGCCGCCGATCGCCGCTGCAAAGCTCGCGAACGGCAGGCGCTGCCTGCGCGGGATTACTTCGGACAGTGCGAGTTGCAGCCGCCCTGACCCTTGCACTCGTTGTTGCCCTTGCACTCGTGCTTGCCCTCGACGGCACAGCCGCCCTTGCCCTTGCACTCGTTCATGCCCTTGCAACACTCTTTGCCAGCGGCCGTGGCAGTGGCGTCCTCACTGGCGGCGGGGGCAGCGCCCTCCGCAGCGGGGGCGGACTCGGCAGCCTCGGCGGACTCGGCCGCGGGGGCCTCCGGCGTGACCGCATCCGGCGTGGAACCACCGCAAGCAACCACACCCGTCAAACCCGCAACCGCCAGCGCGGCAACAGTCTTCGAGAAATCAAGCTTCATAAAAACCCTCCTAGGGCGAACAGAATTATCGGGTCGATCCCGTAATCGCCCGCCCTTGTAGCCGATCGCTTTGGGCAGGTCGAGTGGGCGGCGAGATTTTTCGTTGGATCGCAACCCGACGGGGAAGACGCAGTTTTCTTGCTGATGCGCCCTTCATTGCAGTGCATCTGGCCGCGCCCGCCGCTGCCACCGCCTGGATCGCTGCAGTGCGTCTGAGGGCGCGCGGCGCAGTCCGCCATGCTTTGCGCGCAGCACAGCGAGCATGGATACAGTGCCGGACATCGGGCCTGCGGTGGTGCAGCGGGTGACGCTGCTCAACCCGGCCACATGCCGCTGCGCGGCGCAAACACCACCAGTCGCTTTGCCAGCTCGGGCGGACAGCGGCGCTGCAAGATCGCATGCACCTCTGCGGGCCCGTAGAGCTGACTGAAGTGCATCAGCACCAGCGCCTCGTTCTGAAAGTCGCTCGCGCGCTCCAGCAGCTCATCGAGATGGATGTGCCCGCCGGCGTGACTCGCCGCCAAGGTCTTGCGCTCGTCCAGGAACGAGCACTCCAGGATCAGCACCCGCGTGCGCAAGAGGGATGGCATCGTGTCCAGCACTCGCACCAGCGTGTCGGTGGCGTACGCCAGCTCCAGCCGCTCTTCCTGCACGAACAGCTCGTCGCCACGCTTGCGGCGCAGCGCGATCTCCCGCCCGGGTAGATCGAGAAACTCGGGCTTGAGCTTGGGTACGCGCGTGAAGAACTGGTAGCCCAGCGATGGACTGGAGTGATGAGTGCGAAAGGCGCGGACGTGTAGATCGGGCCGCAGCTCGAGCTCATCGCCGGGCTCCAGGCCCTCGGCCATGACCTTCAGCTCGTAGCGCTGGCCGCGGCTGAACAGAGACAGCGCCTCGCGCACCGGGTCGGCTATCTCGGCAGGCAAGATGAGGCGCGGCGGCGGCATGCGCATGAGCCCGCGAATACCCAGCAAGCCCACCAGCGCCCCGCAGTGATCGGCGTGGCCGTGGCTGAGGAACACGTTCGAAGCTCCGGCGTTGCTGCGCGTGGCGATGCCCACGTCAAACAGTGCGTCCAGCTCGCGCACGAACAGGCTGGTGTGGATGCCAGCTAGCGACAGGCCGCGAATGCTGAAGGGGCCTGCCGAGACGGTCGTGAGCATGAAACAGCGCGCGGGGCCCGGAGCGTGGGCACGGCGGCGCGCAAGTGTAGCGCCGCAAAGGGGGCAGCGTCCAGCGCCCTTGACTGGGGAGCCGGAGTTTCGTGGCACTTGGCAACTCCGAGCGCCAGCAGCGCGCCCGGCGCCAGCTGGTACAAGCGGGGCGCTCTCGAGCGTGCTACTCTATCGTGTGCTCTGGATCTGGGTTCCGAGCGAGCAAAGCGAGAGGCATGGGTAAACGCACTCTCGTCCTTACTCCCTGGTATTTTCCGCACAAGGTCGTGAGCTGGCAGACAGCTGTGACCATGATGTACCTGGGCAAGGTCGACGTCCTGGTCTCCTACTCGGAAGAGCTGCGTTCCCCCTCCACGACCATCAAGACGCCGGCGGTCCTGCGTCTGAAGAAGAAGGTCATCACCGTGAAGCGCGGGGTGCGCTTCTCTCGGTTGAACGTCTACACGCGGGACAACTTCACCTGCATGTACTGCGCGACGCGCCTGCCCGCGTCGGAGCTCACCTTCGATCACGTGCTGCCGCGGAGCCGCGGCGGCGCCACGCGCTGGGAGAACATCGTGAGCGCGTGCCACCCCTGCAATCGCAAGAAGGGCAACCGCACGCCGGAGCAGGCGGGGATGGATCCGCTGCGGCGTCCGTATCGCCCGCAGACGCTGCCCATGCTGCCGCCCCGCATCGATCTGGAGACCGTGCCGGACGAGTGGCGTGCCTTCTGCGAGGCCCTGCCTCAGACAGGCTGAGCTGACCGCGGCCGCGCGCGCGCCCGCGCCGGCTGTGCCAGCGCTCGGGCTTGCCGAAATTTGCGGGTGAGCGGAGCAGCCGTGTCATCCTCAGAGCGTGCCTGTCTCCTTCGCGCCGCCGAGCGGCTCGCTCTGGTCATTGCTGAACCGGCGCATGCTGCTGTGCCTGCTCACGGGGTTCTCCTCGGGGCTGCCGCTGTATGTCAGCAGCACCATGCTGCAGGCCTGGCTGCACGAGCGGGGGGTGGGCCTGCAGGAGATTGGCCTCTTGACCCTGACGGGGCTGCCCTACACCTGGAAGTTTCTCTGGGCCCCGCTGCTGGATCGCTACCGCCTGCCGCTGCTCGGCCGGCGTCGGGGCTGGGCGCTGTGCATGCAGCTGGCGCTGTTCCTGTGCATCGCGGCGTTCGGCCTGCTCGATCCAGTCCAGTCGATGAGCAGCGTGGCGCTGCTGGCGGGCGCAGTGGCGCTGTTCAGCGCCACACAGGACATCGCGCTCGACGCCTACCGGCGCGAGCTGCTGCCGGATCATGAGCTGGGGCTGGGCACGGCGCTGTACGTGAACGCATACCGCCTGGCCTCGCTGGTGCCGGGGAGCCTGGCCTTGATCCTCGCCGATCATCTGCCCTGGTCCTGGGTCTACCTGATCGTGGCCTGTTTCATGGCGGTGGGCATCGTGACCAGCGCGCTCGCGCCGGAGCCCAGCGCCGGGGTAGGAGCACCGCGGACCCTGGCGGAGGCAGTGGTCGGGCCGTTCCGCGAATTCTTCTCGCGCGGCGAGCACGCTCAGGCAGCGCTGCTCCTGCTGTTCATGCTGCTGTACAAACTGGGTGATGCCATGGGCACGGCGCTGCTCGTGCCCTTCTACCTGGAGGTCGGCTTCAGCAAGACCGTGATCGGCACGGTCGCGAAGGGCGTGGCCGTGCCGGCGGCGCTGCTGGGCTCCTTGATCGGCGGCGTCGCCATCGCCAAGGCCGGCATCAATCGTTGTCTCTGGATCTTCGGCGTGCTGCAGCTGCTCTCCACGCTCTGCTTCGCCCTGCTGGCTCGCGCCGGGGACCAGGTGTGGGTGCTCGGCTGGGTCGTGGGCTTCGAGTATCTGACGGGCGGGCTGGGCACCTCGGCGTTCGTCGCGTTCCTGTCGCGCGCCACCGATCGCCGCTTCACCGCCACGCAGTATGCGCTGTTCTCCAGCTTCATCGCGCTGCCGCGCACCCTGGCCAGCGCGGCCACGGGCTATCTGATTGAGGCCATCGGCTACCAGGGCTTCTTCGTGCTGTGCGGCGTGCTCGCGCTGCCCGGCCTCTTGCTGCTGGGCAAGGTGGCCCCCTGGGGTGCCCCTTTACTTACCGGGGCGGAGGGAGCTGTTGCTCCAGACCCCGCTGGCGCGGGGCGGTGAGCTGCGCGTGCGCGGGCGGGTGAGGCCGCAGGCCGCCGCCACGTCGTCCCGGTAAGCCAGCCAGGCCTCCAGCGCGCTCTGCATGGCCTCCACCACACGAGGCCGGACCGGCTCCCCCACGTGTTTCACCAGGATGCGCCAGGCAGCGGCGCGGTGCTCTCCCTCGACCTGGCGGTGTGCCTTGGTCAGCGCCAGGTGCTCCACCGGCAAGCCGTAGTGCACGACCAGCGGATGCTGCTCCAGCGGCGGCGCGGGCCGGCGCGGCGCGGTCTGATCGATCTCACCGCGCTCGTACGGCGTGCCCTCGATGAACAGCGTCGAGACGGCCGCGGCGATCTCCCAGCCCGAGCCCTGAGTGGCCTGATCGAGCACGGCGCGATAGCGCCGCGCCGCCGGCAACAGCTCCACCCGCTCGAAGCGCGACACGTCCATGTTCAGCCCGCGCGGATACTCCAAGAACAGCTCGGGGTGCGGGCGGCCGGCGATCAAGCCACCCGTCTCCTCCTCGTAGATGTTCTCCGCCAGCTCGCGCCGCACCTCGGCGATGGGGCACTGCACGTACGCGCGCGCCACCAGCACCGGAAAATCCCGCACGTAGGTCTCGTACTCCTGCTCGAAGTGCACGTGCAGCAGCTCGCGCGACACCTGCCCGGAGGTGAACAGCGGCCAGGCCCAGTGACTCTTGCCCTCCATCACCTGGAGCAGCCGTTCGACAAAATCCTCTTGGTGCATGGCCATGCACGAGCTTAGCACGCGCTCGCGGTGGGGGCGCCTGCTGGCCGCGTGGCGGGGCGCGCTCTTTGCGAGCCGGGCGCTGCTGGAGAGGCGGCTCTCAGCTGCTGGCGGCGTAGCGCCGGCGCAGCAGCTCTACCAGTGCGCGCAGGGCGAAGGCCTCACCGCCCGCTGGGCGCCCAGGGCGGTTGTCGAGGTTCCAGGCCATCGTGTCGATGTGTGCCCAGCGCGTCCCCGGCGAGACGAAGCGCTCCAGGAACAGCGCAGCGGTGATGGCACCGCCGAAGGCGTCGTTGGTCACGTTGCACAGGTCGGCGACGGGGCTCTCCAGCTGCTTGGCGTATGGCTGATGTAGGGGCAGGCGCCACAGCGGATCTCGCGCGGCCAGGCCGGCGGCGAGCAGCTCGGCAGCCGTGTCGTCGTGGTTCGAAAACAGGGCGGGCAGCGCCGTACCCAGCGCGGTGCGGGCCGCCCCGGTCAGGGTGGCCGCGTCGATCAAGAGCTCCGGCTGCTCCTCATCCGCGGCGGTCAGCGCGTCGCTCAGGATCAGCCGCCCCTCCGCGTCCGTGTTTCCCACCTCCACGGTCAGCCCCTTGCGCGTCCGTAGCACGTCGAGCGGGCGCATCGCATTGGGACCAATGCTGTTCTCGACGGCGGGGATGAGCACCCGCAGCCGGATGGGCCAGCCCAGCGACATCACCACGTGGGCCACGCCGAGCACCAGCGCGGCGCCCCCCATGTCCTTTTTCATCAGCTTCATGTTGGCGGCGGGCTTCAGATCCAGGCCGCCGCTGTCAAAGATGACGCCCTTGCCCACCAGGGTGACCTTGGGGTGCTCTTCCTTGCCCCAGACCAGATCCAGCAGGTGAGGGGGCTGGTGTGCCGCACGCCCCACCGCATACACCGAAGGAAAGCCGTCCAGCAGCTTGTCGCCGCTGAGCACGCGAGCCTTGGCACGGTGCCGCTTGGCCAGCTTCTGGCCCTCGGCGGTGAGCTCACTCGGGCCCAGATCCTCGGCGGGCGTGTTGATCAGGTCGCGGCACAGGCCGATGGCCTCTATCAGCGCGCTGATGCGCGGGCGATCGGCGGCCTCGGGCCAGCTCAGGCTCGCGTAGGCGAGCTCGTTCTTCTTGTAACGAGCGAAGCGATAGGTACCGAGCGCCCAGCCCAGCGCGGCCGCGTCCGCCTGCGCTGCGTCGGGAGTGGGATCGAGGCGATAGCGAGCCTTGGGCAGACGAGAGGGCAGCACCGAGTAGCCCCAGGGATCATCGAGCGCGGTGACCCCCACGAGCGCGCGCGCGACCTTGCCGTCATTGGCCGGGATCAGGCAGATCTCGCCCTCCGCCGCCGCAAACTGCGTGCTCTTTACCCAGCGCTGCGTGCGCGCCGGCTGCTTGCGCAGCCAGGCAGGCAGAGACTTGGCGTCGAGCGCGGTGACGGGCAGCGCCGTCTTCGGGGCACTATCGCTGAGGCTTTCCAACATACTCGAACCGGGTAACCGGCCCCCTGACGCGCGTCAACTTTCGGGGCGAAAGAGCCTGATGGCCAGGGTGGTGAGCTCCTACACGCGGCCGCTAGCGACGTGAGAGCACGAGGTATCCCAGCTGGCAGATCCAGATCACGGCCACCAGCCAGGCCACGACGGTGACGACTGCATCGATGCGTTGCCCGAGCTTGCGAAGCTGGGGGCGGAAGAAAATGAAGCCAACGATGGCGATGCCGAGCGTGATGGAAAGCAGTTTCTGCAGCATGGTCGGTCAGCTCGCCAGCGAGCAGCCGCGCGTCTTACTACAAATGGCCGACACTCGGCTCCCGCGTCCGTCGAAGTAGGAGGAGCCCGCAGCTCCGCCAAGCCTCCAAATGGGGCAGAAGGGGAGAGAAAGCGGTAAGACCGCCCCATTCTGGCGGCAGAAGGCTGCTCCCGGGCTTTGGAGATCCCGGCCAGTGTCGTTTGCCCCTTCCAGTGATGGGGACCGATCAGCGAGCTACCCTGTACGGCCTGGCCGAACAATCAGAAGCGAACGTTCGCAAAACGACATTCGATGCCATGGCGGCGTTGGTGATTGACAGCTAAAGGCGATTGGACGGCAATTGGCGCCGCCGAGGCGGCAGAACGAGAATGCCTCTTGCTCATGAACGGAATTGAACCACACCGGAAGTTCGAGAAAGCCCTGGAGAAGGCTCAGGGCAAGTCACTGCTGATTTTGCTGAGCGGTCACCCCGACCCCGACGCCATCGGTAGTGCTCTCGCGCACCGGCTCATCTGCGAGAAGATGGATATCAACACCACCATCGCGCACGTGCTGCCGGTGTCAAGGCCGGAAAATCGCGCGCTGGTGAAGCTGCTCAACCTCAACATGAAGCAGGTGTCGGACCCGCGTGAGCTGCAGGAGTTCGACTTTCTGTCGCTGGTCGACACCAGCACGAGTGAGAGCACCATCGAGCTACCGGAGAAGCTGAAGCTGCTCACGGTGGTGGATCACCATCGCAAACCGGCAAAGCTCACTGCAGAGTTCTCGGACGTTCGCCCCGACGTGGGCGCCACCTGCACCATCTACTCGGAGTACCTGGCCGAGCTCTCGCCCTTCGGTAGCGACTCGATCGAGGATACCCGCGTCGCCACTGCGCTGCTGTTCGGTATCGAGACCGACACGGACGATTTCTCGCTGGCCACGGCCGCTGATTTCAAGGCTGCCGCGTACCTCAAGCCGCACGTCGACACCCCGCTGCTGCTGCGCGTGGGCCACCGGCGCATGGCCGAGGAGTCGATGACTGCCATCGGGCGCGCTCTGCTGGACCTGGAGGTCGTGCGCGAGTTTGCGTTTGCCTCGGTGGGCCGCGTCTCTTCCACCAACCGTGACGCCATCCCCACGGCGGCGGACTTCATCCTGCGTCGCGAGGACATCGACACCGTGGTCGTCTTCGGCATCGTGGAGGATCGCATCGACGGCTCGCTGCGCACCAACAGCGCCAGCGTCGATCCGGCGTTGTTCATGGAATCTGCGTTCGGCACTGATCCGCAGGGGCGGCCTTTTGGTGGCGGCCGCGCGGACAAGGGTGGCTTTCAGATTCCGCTCGGCATCCTGTCGGATTGCGCCGACAGCAACGTGCTGGTGAAGCTGGCGCGGCAAGCGGTGCGCAAGCGGCTCACGCGCGTGGTGCCTGGGCTGAACGGCGACGATCACTGAGGCTTTTCGGCAAACGGGCCGAGGAGCCGAGGAGCCGAGGGCGGATCACGGAGAGCTCGGGGCTCCCAGAAAAGCAGAAGGCCAGGGGAGGTGGTGAGCCTCGATCCTGGCCTTTGGTGCTTTGCCGCCGCCCCGCCTCGCGCACGCGGCGGCCTGCTCGTGCCGTGGTGCGCGGAGGCTAGGGTTTGACGACCGTGGCGATGCTCAGCTCTTCGAGCTGGGTGGGGGCGACGCCGCCCGGCGCGTTGCTCATCAGGTCCGTGCCCTTCTGCGTCTTGGGGAAGGCGATGACGTCGCGGATGCTCTCCGTGCTGGAGAGCAGCATCGCCAGGCGATCCATGCCCAGCGCGATGCCGCCGTGGGGAGGCGCGCCGTAGCGCAGCGCGGAGAGCAGGAAGCCGAACTTCTCCTGCGCCTCTGCGCTGCCGATACCCAGCGCCTTGAACACGCTGCTCTGCACGACCGGATCGTGGAGGCGGATGGAGCCGCCGGCGATCTCGAAGCCGTTGAGCACCAGGTCGTAGCGATAACAGAGCACCTTGCCCGGATCGCTGTCGATCAAGGCCACGTGCTCGTCGTGCGGGCGGGTGAAGGCGTGGTGTGCGGCGGCCCAGCGCTTGTGCTCCTCGTCGTACTCGAACAGCGGCGGGTCGACCACCCACAGGAAATTCCAGTGGCCGCCATGGCCTACCTCGGGGATCCAGCCCAGCTTCTTGGCGATCTGCACGCGCAGGTTGGCCATCACCGTGTGCACCAGCGAGGTGCGGCCGAACTGGAAGATGAGCAGGTCGCCCTCTTCCGCGCCCAGGGCGCGATTGATGGCCGCACACAGCTCGGGGGTGATGCTCTTGGCGAACGGCGACTGTGTCCACTGCCCGTCGGCGCCCACCTTGGCGCGAGCCAGCCCCGCGGCGCCCATGCTCTTGGCGCTCACCTCGAACTTGTCGACATCGGCGCGCGAGAGATTGGCGCTGGCGGGCACCCGCATGGCCTTGATGATCTCCGCCGGCAGGTCGCGACGGTATGCGCCCGTGCGGAACTTCTCCGCGATCGGCTGCCAGAAGGGTACGCCGCCGCCGCCATGCTCGACGATCAGCGGAGTCAGATCCACATGCGGCATGCCGAAGCGCAGATCCGGCTTGTCGTTGCCGTACTTCTCCATCGACTCGTCGAAGCGCAGCCTGGGGAAGCGCTTCTCCGGATAGAGCTTGGTCAGGTCGATGCCGGCGGCGCCCCAGATGGCGAAGATGAGGCCCTCCACCAGGCGGAACACATCGTCCTGGTTGACGAAGCTGAGCTCGATGTCGATCTGCGTGAACTCCGGCTGGCGATCGAGCCGCAGGTCTTCATCGCGAAAGCAACGCACGATCTGAAAATACTTGTCAAAGCCCGCCACCATGAACAGCTGCTTGAACAGCTGCGGGCTCTCCGCCAGCGCGTAGAACTTGCCGGAGTGCAGGCGCGACGGCACCAGGAAGTTGCGCGCGCCACCGGGCGTGTATTTGACCAGGAACGGCGTCTCGATCTCCAGACAGCCCTGCTCGGTCAGGTAGCTGCGCGTGGCCTGGTTCACCTTGTGGCGCATGCGCAGCGCTTTCTGCAGCGGCGCCCGGCGCAGGTCGAGGTAGCGATGCTCCAGCCGCAGCTCCTCGCGCGTGTCGCTGTCATCCTCGATCGCAAACGGGGGAGTGTCGGCGCGATTGAAGATGGTGGCTTCGAGCACGCTGAGCTCGATGGCGCCGGTGGCCAGATTGGGGTTGGCCGCGCTGACGAGCTTGCCTTCCTTCTTGCTGAACTGCTCGCCGCGAGAGCGCACCACGCCGCGCACCCCGATCACCCACTCGCTGCGCAGCTGAGTGGCAACGGCATGCGCCTCCGGCGAGCGCTCCGGGTCGAACACGATCTGCGTCACGCCTTCGCGATCGCGCAGGTCGACGAAGATGATGGAGCCATGATCGCGGCGATTTTGGACCCAGCCGAACAGCACGGCCTCGCCGTCGATGTCCGTGGCGCGGAGGGCGCCACAATCATGGGTGCGTTTGAGCTCGTCGATGAATCGGGCCACAGCGTATTACTCCAGAGGATGCTTCCCGCTCGCCGTGACCCAGCCACACAGGGCCCCGGGGAGCCGGAGGCGGGGTGTTAGCACGAAGCCGCGCAGCCCAGGCCGAAAAGCGCGGGCTGCGCGCGCCTGCTCAGTGTGGGGAGCTGCCGGGCGCCTTCGGCTGGGGCTGAGCGGGAGCCGCGCCGTGTGGATGGCCGCCAGCAGCGCCGTGACCGTGCGCGCCGTCACCCTGCGCGCCGTGACCGTGCGCTGCTCCTGGCGAGCCGTGGGCTGCTGATCCTGCAGGTGCGCCGTGTGCGCCGTGCTCTCCGTGCGGGCTGGCGCCTGGCTTGGCTGGGCCGTGTGGGCTGCTGCCACCACCGCGGCCGCGCCCCTCCTGGAACGTCGCCTTCAGCTCCAGGCGCTTGCCCTCGCGCAGCACGACGGCCTTCACCGTCTGGTTCGGCTTGGAGACGCTCAGCACGTACATCAAATCCTGCACGTTCTCGATCGCGCGATCGCCCAGCTGGATCAGCACGTCTCCCCGCTGCATGCCTGCCAGCGCTGCGCCGCTGCCCGGGCGCACCGCCGAGAGCAAGACGCCCTTTCCATTGTTGGGGGGGCCATTGTAGTCAGGGATCGTGCCCAGTGACGCATTCCAGCTGCGGCGATCACCCTGCACGTCCTGGCTCGGCACGCTCTTGTAGGCGAGCGGCTTGGCCTGCGCATCCTCCCGCAGAAAGAGCGCGGTGAGCTGGGCCACCTGCGCCAGACCCGCGCCGTTCACCTTGGACGGTATGTCGCTCGGCTTGTGATAGTCGCTGTGGGTGCCCGTGAAGAAGTGCAACACGGGTACGCCCGCCGCATAGAAGGAGCTGTGATCGCTGGAGCCATAGCCGCTGCCGCTCAGCCGGCAATCCAGCCTGGCCTGCTCGCAGAAGGGCGGCAAGAGCGTGCTCCACTCCTCGGCGCTCTCCGAGCCCAAGAGCGAGAGGGTGTTGTGCGTCATGCGGCCCACCATGTCGAAGTTGAGCATGGCGTGGATGCTCTTCGGCTCCAGCCCGGCGGGGGGATTCTTCATCAGGTGGCTGGAGCCGAGCACGCCCATCTCCTCTGCGGTGAAGGCCACGAACACCACATCGCGGCGCGTGTCGTTGCTCTGGCTCAGCTGCCGCGCCACCTCCAGCACAGTGGCCACGCCCGAGGCGTTGTCGTCTGCGCCGACGTGCGCCGAGTTGTCGTCCGGCGCCAGTGAGAAGGAGCCGCCGTAACCCAGGTGATCATAGTGCGCGCCGACCACGAAGGCGCCGGGCAGGCGTTGCGCCGCCGGAGCACGCGCCGGCAGGCGAGCGAGCACGTTGAACACGCTGGCGCGGGTCTGCGTCAGCTCGACCTTCAGCTGCGCCTCGACGGCGCGGCCCTTCTCCAGCTGCTCCAGGATGGGGGCAAAGACCGCGCGCTTGACGATCACCATCGGCAGCCCGGCGTCCCCGTAGGACTCCCTGACCAGCCGCGGAAATGGAGCCTCATCAGCGGGCGCCCAGTCGGAAGCCGCGCCCTGCGGGCGCTCCGGAGCGTCCACGAAGATGATGGCCTTGGCGCCTCGATCGCGCGCGCCACGCGCTTTGTTGCGCCAGTCGCTGTGCAGATCTCGGAGCTTGTCCTCGCTGAACTGCGGGGTGTCGGGCACGAAGCGGCGGATGACCGCGATGTTGCCCTTCAAGGCAACGCCGTCATAGTCCCTGCGTCCCAGCTCCGGCTGCTGGATGCCGTACCCCGCCAGCACCAGCTTGCCGGAGACCTCGCCGTTGGCGGAGGAGCTGAGCGGCTGAAACTGCTCGTTGCTCAGGCTCTGCTTGCCCAAGGTGAGCCGTGTGCTGGGCGCGGACTGCAGCGCCGTCACCACCTCCAGCGGCTGGCGATACGAGCCGGCCGCTGCAGCGGGCTCCAGCCCGAGTGCCTTGAACTGCCCCTCGATGTAAGCGCCGGCCGCCTCCAGCCCCGGCGTGCCCACCCCGCGGCCCTCGCGCTCGGGAGCCGCCAGCCAGCGTACGTCGCGCATCATGCGATCCACGGCGCTCTCGCTGTCCGCCCTGGGCGTGCCCTCGTTCCACTCCGCCACGAACACGTTGGTGTCCGATCTGCCCGTCGCGCTCGCGCGGCTGGAGGAGAAGGCCAGGTATTTGCCGTCTGCGGAGAACATCGGATAGCCGTCGAAGCCCGGCGCGTGGGTGATGCGCTCGAGCTCCGTGCCGTCCACGTTGATGGCCCAGATGTCGAACTCCTTGCGCTGCGTATCGCCGGTGTTGCTCGAGAACAGCACTCGCTCGCCCGAAGGAGCGAAGAAGGGGGCAAAGCTCTGCGCGTTGAGATAGGTGATCTGCCGCGCGTCGCTGCCATCTGCCCTGGCCACGAAGATCTCGAGGTTCGTGGGGCGCAAGAGCCCCTTGGCGAGCAGCTGCCGGTACTCGTCCAGTGCCTTGCCGCTGGGGCGCGACGCTTGCCACACGATGCGCTCGCAGTCGCGGCTGAAGAAGGCGCGGCCGTCGTAGCCGGGGCTGGTGGTCAGCCGCTGTACGTTCTCACCGCTCGCGTCCATGCGATACAGCTCCAGGTCACCGTCGCGCAGAGACGTGAACACGATCGAGCCGTCCTTGCTGCACACGGACGCCTCGCCGTCGTAGGTCGGCGCGGCCGCGTTGCCCTGCGCCCCGGTGAGGGAGCGGGGATTGGAGCCGTCGGCGTTGGCGCGGATGATGTCAAACCCGGCAGACAGCGGCCAGGCATTGCCTGGATCGCCGTCGAGCGGAGCGGAGCACGCCTCTTCCGTCAGCGCGCTCGATGCATACACGATCTCCTGATCCCCGGGCAGGAAGCGAGCGCTCGCGCTGGCCCCCTTGCCGCTGGAGATCTGGCGTGGCTCGCCCAGCTTTGGATCGAAGCTGAGCGTGTAGATCTGGTTGCACCCCGAGCCGTCATGAGCCTGAAAGGCCAGCAGGTTTCCGCCGAAGGCCCAGAGCGGCTCGGCATTGTCACCGCCGTCGGTCAGCTGAGAGAGCGACTTGAAGTGAACCTCGGCGGGCAGCTGGGCGGCGCGCGCGTGCTCCGGCTCTGCCGGGCTGGTGGCTGGTGCGCCGGCGCGACCGCAAGCAGCCAGAATCAGGGCCACCGAGGCGGCCAACCAGGGTGCTGGGGCTGGGGGCGCGGCGTTGCACAGCCCGAGAATACCCAACCGACGGCGCTTGTTCATGACTCGAGATCTCCTGCGGAAACCCTACTGCTGCACTCCGCAGCACGCGATGGGAAATTGCCCTCGCTGCTTTCGCCCCGCGGGAGCGGCTGGGCAGCGAGCCAGGCCGAGCGCCGTGCGTGCAGCGCTGCAGCGGACGTGAAGATTGGCGCCGGCGGGACGTCCGTAGCTCGCAGGCTGGCGCTTGCCCGATGTCACGGGGCCGTGTCGAAAATCGGGGTGCTTCTTGCTACAGCGTTTCGTAAGTGTACACTTGAGCTGGAAGAAGCTTCATGCTTCACACCACTCGACCGTAGCCGTCTCGAGCTTCCATGCCGTCATCAGCGCCGCCCCGCTTCCCCGCCCAAGACTCTGGCCCTGCTTCGTCGCGCCCCTACCGTTATCGGCTCGTGGATGTCTTCACCGAGCAGCGCTTCCACGGCAATCCCCTGGCGGTGTTCACCGATGCGCGAGGTCTGAACACCGAGCTCATGCAGCGTATCGCGCGTGAGCTCAACCACGCAGAGACCACGTTCGTCTTCCCGCCGATCGATCAGGCGCACGATTATTCGGTACGCATCTTCTCACCGCATGCGGAGCTACCCACCGCCGCACACCCCTCGATCGGCACGGCGTTCGCGCTGGCTCACGATCGGGCGCAGCCCGCGGCTGCGGCCAGCTCCAAGCAGCGCCTGGTGTTCGACGAGGCGTCAGGCCCGATCTCGGTCTCGATGGTGTCGCCCATCAGCACCACCAAGCAGGAGGTCCCGCGCTTCGGGGCTCGCTACCCGGAGCCGCACACTGCCGCGGCCGTGCTGTCGCTGGGCATGGAGGATCTGCTGGGCGGTGCGCCGGTCCAGGCAGTGGGCTCCAGCTTGCCCTATTTGCTGATCCCGGTGGCCACCCTGGCAGCGCTGCAGCGCATCCGGCTGCGCCTCGACATCTGGGAGCGCACGATCCGGCGCTTCGAGGCTCCGCACATCTACGCGTTCTGCTTGCAAGCCAGCCAGCCCGGCTCCACTGCCACCGCGCGCATGTTCGCTCCTGCGCTCGGCATCAGTGAGGCGCCTGCCAGCGAGACGGCGTGCGGGCCCCTGGCGGCGTATTTGATCCAGTACCGGCTCGTCCCGCCGCGGCCGGATCACATTTTCGCCTTTGAGCAGGGAGCAGAGATCGGCCGGCCCAGCCGCATTCACGTGAGCGCGCGTGAGGCAGACGGCGCGGTGACGGAGCTGCGCATCGGCGGTCAGTGCGTGCTGGTCGGCGAGGGCACCATCTTCGTCTGACCTCGCCATCCGCTCGCCATTCGCTCGCCATTCGCTCGCCGTTCGCTCGCCATTCGAACTCACCAGTCGAGGCTCGAAAGGTGTCCCGCTTCGACGCGTGCGCAGTGGAAACGCCACTCGTCCGCCGTCTCTGTTTCAACCTGCGCGACCTCTCCGTCCGTGAAACAATCCGCGCGAAAATTTAGCAATCCGATATGATTTTGGCTGTCCGTGGGTGTTAATCCTACCGCCGGCGCAGGCCTCCTCTGGTAATAGTGAGCGGCAATGGCCAGGCAAACCAAGGTCGAGTCGGTCCGGCGCCGCGCGGCGAAGAGAGTTGCCGAGGGCGAGACCCAGTCCCCGCAGGATACGTCCGCCAGCGGAACCTACGCGGCCAGGAGCGAGTCGCCGGGCACCAGCTCTGCCGGCGCAGCCGAGGGTGGGGAAGACGGGGAGAAGGGCCTGGTCTCCGAGGGCGAGGCCCAGAGTGGCCCCGCAGCCTCTGGCAGCGAGCCAGACGGCGATTCCGAGCTGGCGGCCGTGCGCGTTTCTTCGATCGAAGAGCTGGGCGCGCGGGCGGCCGATGACGATGAGGATGTTTCGCTCGATGAGCTGCTCATCTCCGATTCGCTGGAGGGCGACGAGGAGGAAGAGGGAGAAGCCACCGATATCCACCCCGGCCTGAGCGAGTCGCTGCTGGCGGAGTCGCTGCGTCCGGCGCCGGTTCCGCGTCTCGCGGCGGAGCGCCGGAGCGCGGCGCTCGAGGAGCCCGCGGCGCTCGAGGACGACGCGGAGTCCGAAGAGGGCGTTGCCGACGAGGTCGCCGCGACCGAGGAAGCCCGATCCAACGAGATGGTGGCGGTCGAGGCGGAGCCGGTTTCCGAGGTCACGACCTCCGC
>JAICQL010000063.1 GCA_025937895.1 Polyangiaceae bacterium
ATCGAGAAGGACACCAACACCAGCCTGACCTTGAGCTACGAGGACGGCGACCCGTGCTTCACGGGCTCTATTCCCACCACTGGTTGGGGAGCCACCTTTGAGCTCGACTTTGCTCCGGAGCGCGAGGAGGAGACCGACCCGGTCCAGATCTGGAACGCAACCGCAGCCGGCATAACCGGCTTCGAACTCGCGTTCCGCGGCAGCCAGCGGCCACCCTCCGTCAAGGTAATTTACAAGCAGGAGGGTGAGTCGGACGACTTCTGTCGCTTCATCAGCCCGGTCACCTCCGAGGTATCCTTCGCTTCAACGGAAGACTGCTCCGGCAGCAATACAGAGGTGCTCGACCCGAGCGCGCTCGACGACCTGATCCTGGCATTCATCCCGTCGGGTAGCTCGTCCTACCCGCTCGACTTCTGCATCCAGCTCCGCGCCCTCGACTGAGCCGATGTGCGAGCGCGCCCATCGCCGGGGCGCCCCGCGTCGCTGGCCACGGTGCACGCGCTGGTGGACTCTAGACCCCCGGATCCAGCCGGGCGCAGGCGTGCTGACGTTTCGTCGGAGCCGAGCGGCAACGCGCAGCCGTAACCCGCAGCGCATCCGGGCGCGGGTGCACCGAACAAAATGTCTCTCGCCGACCAGCAGCTCCTGCTGGTCGGCGCCGTCCGACCTGGCCGACGTATCGGTAACGGTCTCGTTGCCGGCGAGCTCTCGCTCGAGAGACGTAAACGGGTCGGGCAGCCCTGCAGAGCAGTTGCTACTCATCGATAGAAAGTTCAATCTGCCTTCGAGAACTCTCGCTCATCACCGGCGAGACCCTGCATTCCCCCGGCTGCTTGCATCCGCGAGACACCCAACGCCTGGCACCTGGCACCTGGCTCGAGCGAGGTAGGCCACTTCCGGCGCCCTGATGAATGCGTATTCACTCGCTCACCTTTTGCGAAGTAGGTCGCCGCTGCTTCTAAATGTCGCGCTCCTGGCGCAGCTTCTCGACCTCTCGGCGCAACTCTGCCAGTTCGGCCTTCTCCGCACTGGTCATCACATCCGTCGTGCAACTCACGGAATCGCGATGGAACCGCAATATATCCGCGCTCCGCGGATCCAGCTCCGCTCCGCTCCGCACTGCGCCCGCGAAGTGTCCGCCGCTCCGTATCAGCTGAGCGACACTTGGCCGCGCAGAGTCCCGAGGTTGGGCCGAGAGACGTGCAGTTGAGGTCCGGCCCCCCCTCGTGCACGGCGCCGGTAATGTCTGGTCGAGCTCCGCCACCCCTCATGCACGGACACCCGGAGGTTGAGCTCCGCGCCTCCGCATCACGGTGCTCGAGTGTAGCTCCGATGGTGATACGGTGAGTCTAGCCAGCGGTGCGCAAGCTCGGCCGTGCGGTGTGCGCGCTCTGGCCAGCCGCGTGCTCGCGAACGAACGCTCCCACCTCGTCGATGGCGCGCCGCGCGTCGCCGGTGGCCCCGCGCATCATGTGCCAGACGTGCACCATGTCCGGATAAACGCTGAGCTCGACGGTGACGCCTGCTGCGCGCGCGCGCTCCACGAAGCTGCACACCTGATCGCGCAGCACCTCCGCGTCGCCCACCTGCACCAGCAGCGGCGGCAGGCCGTGCAGGTCCGCGAACAGCGGTGAGATGTCGGGGCTCCTCGGGTCCGCTCCTGCCAGGTAGCTGGCAGCAGCCAGCCGGCAGTGTACCTCGCCGACGAAGTCATGAACGGCGTTGGTCTGGAAGCTGGCCCCCGAGCAGTCGAGATCTACCCACGGGCTCAGCAGGGCAGCGGCCGCCGGTAGCGGCTCGCCCTGGTCGCGCAGCAAGAGCAGGGTGTTGAGCACCAGGGTGCCGCCCGCCGAGTCCCCGGCGAGCACGATGCGCCGCGGCGACACCTGTTGAGCGAGCAGGTAGCGATACGCGGCGAGAGCGTCTTCACTGGCAGCGGGCGCCGGGTGCTCCGGTGCCAGCCGGTAGTTGAAGGCCAGGGTGCTGGCGCGCGCCGCGCGAGCCAGGGCTCCGATCAGCTCGCCGTGGGTGCGCAGCGAGGCGAACACGAAGCCGCCACCGTGAAAGTACAGCAGCACCGGGCCGTCTGCCCCCGGCGGCTCGAGCCACATGCCATCGAGCTCGCCCGAGGCGCTGGGCAGGCGCACGAAGCGTGGCGCGAGCCCGTCCGTCCGCCACGGGCTCGCCGCCTCTCCCACGTTGCGCCAGCGCACCACGCCGATCTCGGGCATCACCGACCACGAGCCGCGATAGGCCGCGATCGTGGCCTCCAGCTGGGCACTCCAGCCGCTGCGACGCCGCCGCCCGAACATTCGCCGGAGGAGCGCGAACAGCAGAAAGCCCAGGCTGCAGGCCACGACCCTCACGATGTCGCCGGCCGGGGCGCGCGGCGCGGGGAGAGCAGACGGGTGAGCGCGCAAGGTTGCTGGCCTTCCTTCTCGTGGCCGCTACGCGGGCGGCTAACCCGGACTGGCCGCACCGATGTGCTGAGCCATCAGCGCCTCGAACAGCGGCAGGGGGGCAGGCACGCCCTCTTGCACCCAGCCGATCAGCGCCAGGTAGTAGAAGGAGGCAAAGGCCGTCGCGAACACCTGCGCGTGGGTGGCGGGCGTGAGCTCTCCCCGCGCCTTGGCCTGCTCCACCAGCTTGACCACGTGGGCCGTCACTGTCTGTGCCTGCTCGCTGAAGCGCTCGCGCCAGGGTGGCTTGGCCAGCAACGATTCGCGCAGCAGCACGCGCGAGAGGCTGGGCCGCTCCTGGTAATACGCATAGAAAGGGCGCACCAGCGCGCACAGCCGCGCCAGCAGCTTGCCCCGGCTCGGCGCGCCCAGGCTGCGCTCGATCACGCCCTCCAGATCCTCGTACAGGGCCGCGTGCAACAGGCTGGTCTTGTCCGTGAAGTGCAGCAAGACGGTGCCCGCCGCGACCTCTGCGTCCGCGGCGATCGCTCGAATGTTCGCGCCCTCGAAGCCGTCCCGCTCGAAGTGCAGGCGCGCCACCTCCAGGATGCGCGCCCGGGTGGACTCCTTCTGTTCCTGCCGGGTCATTAGCTGAACACGTTCACTGAACGTGTTCATTCGACGGCCCGCGCCGCCTGTCAAATTCGAGCGTGTTGCGTTTTTCGCAATTTTTCATTGCCATCTTTGCACTTCCTGCATCGCTCCCGCAGAGGCATGGTGTCGCCAGCGAGAGGACGAGCCATGCCCACATACCGTTCCAGGACCTCCACCGCCGGCCGCAACATGGCGGGCGCCCGCGCTCTGTGGCGCGCCACCGGCATGAAAGACGGCGATTTCGACAAGCCCATCATCGCCGTCGTCAACTCCTTCACCCAGTTCGTCCCCGGGCACGTGCACCTCAAGGATCTCGGCCAGCTGGTGGCGCGCGTGATCGAGGGCGCAGGCGCCGTCGCCAAGGAGTTCAACACCATCGCCATCGACGATGGCATCGCCATGGGGCACGACGGCATGCTCTACAGCCTGCCCTCACGCGACCTGATCGCCGACTCCGTCGAGTACATGGTCAACGCGCACACCGCGGACGCGATGGTGTGCATCTCCAACTGTGACAAGATCACGCCTGGCATGTTGATGGCCGCGATGCGGCTCAACATCCCCGCCGTGTTCGTCTCGGGCGGGCCGATGGAGGCGGGCAAGACCAAGCTCGCCAAGCACAAGCTGGATCTGATCGACGCCATGATCATGGGCGCCGATCCAAAGGTGGACGACGAGACGGTGGCGGCGGTCGAGCGCTCCGCGTGCCCCACCTGCGGCTCCTGCTCGGGCATGTTCACGGCCAACTCGATGAACTGCCTGACCGAGGCGCTGGGCCTCTCACTGCCAGGCAATGGCACCCTGCTGGCGACCCACGCCGATCGCCAGAAGCTATTCGAGGAGGCGGGGCGGTTGATCGTGGCGCTGGCGCGGCGCTACTACGAGCAGGGGGACGAGAGCGTGCTGCCCCGCTCCGTGGCGAGCTTCGCCGCGTTCGAGAACGCGATGAGCCTGGACATCGCCATGGGCGGTTCCACCAACACCATCCTGCACCTGCTCGCCGCCGCGCAGGAGGCGCGCGTGCCCTTCACGATGAAGGACATCGACCGACTCTCCCGGAGGGTGCCGCAGCTGTGCAAGGTGGCGCCCAGCACGCAGAAGTACCACGTCGAGGACGTACACCGCGCGGGCGGTGTGATGGCCATCCTGGGTGAGCTGGAGCGCGCGGGGCTGCTGGACACCAGCGCGCGCACGGTGCACTCCCCCACCCTGGCCACGGCGCTCGCCGCCTGGGACATCCGGCGCACCGAGGCCGCGGCCGTGCACGAGTTCTATCGCGCGGGGCCCGCCGGCATCCCGACGCAGCAGGCCTTCAGCCAGAGCACGCGCTGGCCCAGCCTGGATCAGGATCGTGCCGAGGGCTGCATCCGCAGCCTGGAGGGCGCCTACTCGCAAGAGGGTGGCCTGGCGGTGCTGTACGGCAACCTCGCGCCCAACGGCTGCGTGGTGAAGACGGCGGGAGTGGCGGAGGAGAACCTGGTGTTCGAGGGGCCGGCGCTCGTGGTGGAGAGCCAGGATGAAGCCGTGGACGCCATCCTCGGCGATCGCGTGCGCCCCGGTGACGTGGTCATCGTCCGCTACGAGGGCCCGCGCGGCGGCCCCGGCATGCAGGAGATGCTGTACCCAACCAGCTATCTGAAGTCGAAGGGGCTGGGCAAGGCCTGCGCGCTGATCACCGACGGGCGCTTCTCGGGCGGCACCAGCGGGCTGTCCATCGGACACGTGTCACCGGAGGCGGCAGCGGGCGGCGCCATCGCCCTGGTCGAGACGGGCGATCGCATCCGCATCGACATCCCGGCGCGCAGCATCGTGCTGGCCGTGGACGAGGCCAGCCTGGAGCAGCGCCGCCAGCGCTGCAGCTACAAGCCCGGCAAGCCGCGCGCGCGCGTGGTGTCTGCCGCGCTCTCGGCCTACGCCAAGCTCACCACCAGCGCCGACCGCGGCGCGGTCCGCGACGTCTCCCAGCTCGACTGAGCGCGCGCGCGCCGAGGCTTTTGACCACGCCGGCGCTCCCGCGAGAGCGCCGGCATCGACTTGCGGCCCCGGCCGTGTTTAGCTGCGCGCGAGAGGTTCAGCGCTATGCCCCTGTCTCCCGAGCCGCGCAGCATGGCGGTCTTTTGTGACTTCGAGAACGTCGCGCTCGGAGTGCGCGATGCAAAATACGATCGCTTCGACATCGGTCGGGTGCTGGAGCGGCTGCTGCTCAAGGGCCCCATCGTCGTGAAGAAGGCGTATTGCGACTGGGGCCGCTACAGCGAATACAAGGCCGCCATGCACGAGGCCGCTTTCGAGCTGATCGACATCCCGCACGTGCGCCAGTCCGGCAAGAACTCGGCAGACATCCGCATGGTCGTCGATGCGCTGGACCTCTGCTACACGAAGTCGCACGTCACCACCTTCGTGCTCATCACCGGGGACTCGGATTTTTCGCCGCTGGTGTCCAAGCTGCGCGAAAACGACAAGCAAGCCATCGGCGTCGGCGTGAAGAAGTCGACCAGCGACCTCTTGATCGCCAACTGCGACGAGTTCATCTACTACGACGATCTGGTGCGGCAGGACGCCAGGCCCAGCGCGCGCACCCGCGCCAAGGCCAAGGCACCGGCGCGCGCGCGCGGCAGCAAGGGCGAGGCACAGGGCAGCAAGCAGAGCGCGGCGGACGAGGGCAGCGCGCAGGCGGACCGCCAGCAGCAGGCCATCGATCTGGTGCTGGAGACGGTGGAGGCGCTGATCGCCGAGCGCGGCGCCGACGGCAAGATCTGGGGCTCGATGGTGAAGCAGGCCATCAAGCGGCGAAAGCCCGGCTTCTCCGAGTCATATTATGGCTATCGCTCCTTCTCGCGCCTGCTGGAAGACGCAGCCGCCCGCGACGGCCTCGAGCTGGAAGAGGACGAGAAGTCCGGCGGCGTGATCATCCGCGGCTACAAGCCGGGAACCTGAGGCAGCCTGGCCGCCGGCACTCGGCAACTCAGTGGATGAAGGTCCACGCGCCAACGATCTGCCGGCCCACGCGCAGCGCCGTGCGCAGCGACGGCAAGTTCTCGCCGTTGATGGTGCCGGCGACCAGCGGCGCGAGGCTCGCGTCCAGCCGCCCCAGCACCGCCCGCTGCAGCGGCGCAGCCAGGCCCTTGCCGCAATATTGCCGGCCCAGCACGATGTCCCACATCAGCCAGGCATCGACGCAATATTGCGCCTCGGGCTTGGCGGCCACCACGGCCACCACCTCGCTGCCCGAGAAGCAGGCATACAGGCCTCCAGCCTTCGCGCAGTCTTCCAGCGCATCGAGCGGCGCGGCCTGCACCAGCTCCGCCAGCTCTGGCCGGGCGCGGTGAAAGCCGCGGTACAGCTCGAGAAAGGCCGCACCCACCTCGCTCCCCGAGTTACAGCGCCGTAGCTGCCACTCCGGAGGCAGCAGCGGCGCAGGCTGGCGGCGGAGCTCGGCGAGCGAGCCCATGACCAGCAAGGAATCGGTGCACGCCGCCTTCAGCTTCGGCCGGTGCTCGTCCACCGGTGACCACCACCAGCTGGCTCGCGGCGCAAATACGGCGAACTCACGCATCAGCTGCGCGTGTGCTTCAGCCAGCTCCTTCTCCGCGAGCCAGCGGCTCTGCGCAAACACGCCCACGAAGGGAAAGCCCGTGGCCAGGCCGCGGAAGTGGATGCCGGCGAGCAAGCTGGCTCCGCATGACAGGCTCAGCTCGCGCAGGCGGTACAGCTGGTGCTCCACCCCAGCCACCGGGCAGGCGCGGGCGTAGCGCCGGCTGTATTCGTCATTGATGGTCCGCTCCAGGTACTGCGCCGTGGCCTCCAGGTAGCGCCGGCGCGCGGCGTCGGGGCACCAGGCACGCACCACGGGGCTGACCGAGTCCTCCAACCAGGCGCGATAGCGCTCGAGCGTGGCCGCCGTCATGCCTCGAGGATTCGCCCAGCCGCCGGCAGACTGCAAGGGCCAGCAGCGGCGCGCAGCAGACACGGCGCCCGGCGCTGGCTGGGCCGCAAAAGGGACGCGGCCGCCACCGGTCTGTGCCCCGGTGCGGCCGCGTCGAGTGTCAGAGATGTCTGTCGAGGTATCAACCCGAGGTGTCAGTCGAGCTCACTCCGGGATTGGGCTCAGGATCGGACCGTTCGTCCGTGAGCTGCTCTGCGGTGCCCGAGGAAGAAAGCATCTTCGCGGCGATTCGCAGACGAACGGCTCGAGAGCTGTCCAGCGCTCAGGCCTGAGCCTGCGCCACGTTCACGGTGACCGCCACGTTGACGATCTGCGTGTCGCCGCCCGTCGCCGCCGGCTCGCTGTAGTCGCTCGACTCGCTGTACTCGCTCGACTCATCCTTGTACTCCGGCTCGTAGCTCTCGTACTTCTTGCAGTGGTTGTAGCGCGGCTTGTACCACCCGCCGCAGTGGCGGCGCTTGCGGTGGCAATACCCACCCACTACCTGCTCCAGCTCGCCCTCGCCGAGGACGTTGACGTTCGCGCTGCTGGTCTCGTTGAGCTTCTTCATGGGGTCTCTTCTTTCCTTGTTTGGCTGCGGCTTTCGTCGCCGCGTTCGTCTCTGCCTATTGCAGCCGGCATGCCAGCCGCTGCGCTGGCTGCTTTCACGGGTTTTCCGCCAAGTTCCGGGCACCCCATCCGCCTCGCCAGCGCAAGAGACGGTCCTCGGACTGTCCACCTGCACTGCCGCCGCTGCCGGCGTGAGCCCAGGCACGGGAGAGTACGAGGAGGGGCTCGCCACTGCATGGCAGCTGGGCGCGCTAGAATGTGCCCGCCAGCAGATACTGCTCGAGGTACTCCGCCAGATACTGCGCCGTACGGCTGCGCTCCGCGCGCGCCAGCTCCAGCGGCGGCGCCGCCACCACGATCTGCCCGCCCTGATCGCCGGCGCCCGGACCCATGTCGATCACCCAGTCGCTGGCCGCCACCACGCGCAGGTCATGCTCCACCACCACCACGCTCGCGCCGGAGGCCACCAGCCCCTGCAGCTGCGCCACCAGCCGCTCCACGTCCGCCGGGTGCAGCCCGGTGGTGGGCTCGTCCAACACATACAGGGTGCCCGCGCGCTGCACCCGCTGCAGCTCCGTGGCCAGCTTGATGCGCTGCGCCTCGCCGCCGGACAGCTCCGTCGCCGGCTGCCCCAGCCGCAGGTAGCCCAGGCCCACCTCGCGCAGCGCGCTCAGCGCGCGCTGGCAGCCAGCGTCGCCTGCGAGAAACTGCGACGCCTCGTCCACGGTCATGCGCAGCACGTCGGCGATGCTGCGCTCGCGCAGCTTCACCGCCAGCGTCTTCTCGTTGTAGCGCGCTCCGTGGCAGCTGGGGCACGGCGCATACACACTGGGCAGGAACAATAGCTCCACCATCACCGCGCCCTCGCCCTCGCAGGTCGGGCAGCGCCCCTTGGCCACGTTGAAGGAGAAGCGCCCGGCGTCGTATTTGCGGGCACGCGCCGCGGGCGTGGCCGCAAACAGCTTGCGCACGTGATCGAACAGGCCGGTGTACGTGGCCAGGTTGGAGCGCGGAGTGCGCCCGATCGGCTTCTGATCCACCACCACCAGTCGCGACAGCTGCTCCAGCCCCGCCACGATCTGCCCGCGCAGCTCGCGCTCGTGCTCGCTGAGGGAGAGTTCCTCCGTCGCCGGCTCTTCCCCGGCGCTCTGGGCGCCCAGCTGCTCGCTGAGCAAGGTCACCAGCACCTGGCTGACCAGGGTCGACTTGCCGGAGCCGGACACCCCCGTCACGCTGGTCAGCACGCCGAGCGGAAACGCCACGTCCAGCTCGCGCAGGTTGTTGCGCGTGACGCCGCCGAGCTTCAGCCAGCCGCGCGGGCTGCGCGGAGCGGCCGGCGCAAACGACTGCTCCGCAAACAGGTGCCGTGCCGTCTCCGACTGCGGCACCCCGCGCAAGCCCGCGAGCGGGCCGCTGTACAGCACCCTCCCGCCGTGCTCCCCCGCCTGCGGCCCCACGTCGACGATCCAGTCCGCGTGGCGCACCACCGCGAGCTCGTGCTCCACGACGAACAGCGAGTTGCCCGATGCCTTCAGGCCGTCGAGCGCACGCAGCAGCGCCTCGGTGTCGGCGGGGTGCAGCCCGGCGGAGGGCTCATCCAGCACGTACACCACACCGAACAGCTGCGAGCGCACCTGCGTGGCGAGCCGCAGGCGCTGCAGCTCTCCGGGGGACAAGGTCGGCGTGCTGCGCTCCAGCGCCAGGTAGCCCAGGCCCAGATCCAGCAGCACCTGCAGCCGCGCCAGCATGTCGCTGCAGATGCGGCGCGCCGCCAGCGCCCGCTCGGGATGCTCCTGCTCCAGCCGTTGCGCCTCGGGCGCGCTGCCCTCGGCGTGGGGGCCGAGCAGCTGGAACAGTGCCGCGAGCGGCAGCCGCGACATGTCGCTGATGTCCAGACCCGCAAAGCGCACCGCCAGCGCCTCGCGCCGCAGCCGCTTGCCGCTGCACTCGCTGCAGGCCGTGCTCAGCAGGTACTGCGACACGCGCCGCTTCATCAGCGCGCTCTGCGTGGTGGCAAAGGTGTGCAGCACGTAGCGCCGTGCGCTGGTGAAGGTGCCCATGTAGCTGGGCTCCTCCTTGCGCTTCAGAGCGCGCTGCGCCTCGGCCAGGGTAAAGCCCGCGTACACGGGCACCGTCGGCTGCTCCTCCGTGAACAGGATCCAGTCGCGCTGCTTCTTCGGCAGCTCGCGCCAGGGCCTGTCCACGTCGTAGCCCAGGGTGGTCAAGATGTCGCGCAGGTTCTGGCCCTGCCACGCGCTGGGCCAGGCGGCGATGGCGCGCTCGCGGATGCTGAGCGATGGATCGTGCACCATTGACGCCTCGGTCGCGTCGTAGATGCGGCCCAGGCCCTGACAGGTCGGGCAAGCGCCGTCCGGAGTGTTCGGTGAGAAGCTCTCGGCGTGCAGCGGCGGCTGCCGCGCCGGGTAGTCACCCGCGCGCGAGTACAGCATGCGCAGCAGGTTGGAGAGCGTGGTCACGCTGCCCACCGAGGAGCGCGTGGTCGCACCGCCCCGCTGCTGCTGCAGTGCCACCGCCGGCGGCAGGCCGTCGATCGAGTCCACCTGCGGCACCGCCATCTGATCGAACAGGCGGCGCGCGTAGGGCGAGACGGACTCCAGATAGCGGCGCTGCGCCTCGGCGTAGAGCGTGCCGAAGGCCAGCGAAGATTTGCCGGAGCCGGACACCCCCGTGAACACGACCAGGCGGTCACGCGGGATGTCGACGTCCACGTCTTTCAAGTTGTGCTCGCGCGCCCCCCGCACTCGCACGAAGCCGGGGCTCACGCTCGCTGCATCCGCGCCGCCTGACTCACGCACCTGCGGCGGCAGCGTGCCTGCCGCGAGCACCCGGCGTCAAGGGCGACCGATTCGGACCATTCGTCTGCGAACTGCACGCGCTCTGCCGCGAGAGCAGCGCACGGCGATTCGCAGACGGACGGCTCGTGTGGGTCTCGGCCCTGGTGGTCCTGCTGGCTGTTGCGGGCCGGCGCCGCCGCCCGGGCCAAAAGGGGCGGCGCCGCGAGCCCGCTCAGGCCTGAGCCTGCGCCACCGTCACGGTGACCGCCACGTTGACGATCTGCGTGTCGCCGCCCGTCGCCGCCGGCTCGCCGTAGTCGCTCGACTCGCTGTACTCGCTCGACTCATCCTTGTACTCCGGCTCGTAGCTCTCGTACTTCTTGCAGTGGTTGTAGCGCGGCTTGTACCACCCGCCGCAGTGGCGGCGCTTGCGGTGGCAATACCCACCCACCACCTGCTCCAGCTCGCCCTCACCGAGGACGTTGACGTTCGCGCTGCTGGTCTCGTTGAGCTTCTTCATGTGCTGTCTTCTTCCCTTGTTTGGCCCGGGCTCCGTCGCCGTGCTCGTGACCTCTGTTGCATCGCGCGTGCCACTGGGCTTGCCAGCGCGCAGGCAGGCAGCGGGGGCGCTCGAGGCCGGCAATTCAGCCCGATTCACGCCCCCAGCTCATGCTGTCCGGCGTGAGCTGCCAGTGTTTCACCCGAGCGACAGTCCACGGACAGTCCAGCGCGAGCTGCGCCGACCGTCCGTGGTGCCGAAGCTACGCCGCGATAGTGAGCTTCAGCACACGATCGCGAGCAGCTCGCTCAGCGAGCGGATCGTGTAGTCAGCCGGCTTGTCCGGGGCTGGCAATCCGAGTGGGTTGAACCAGCAGGTGGCAAAGCCCATGGCCTGTCCACCTGCGATGTCCGCCGTCAGGCTGTCCCCCACCATCAGCACGCGCTCCGGGGCCAGCGCTTCCGCCTCGGTCGCTTGCCGCGCCAGGGCCAGCGCGTGCTCGAACACGGCCCGGGCCGGCTTGTTAGCGCCAGCGAGCTCACTGGTCACCACGAAGTCGATGTGCTCGCGCAGCCCGCTGAGCGCCAGACGCGACGTCTGGACGTGCTGATAGCCATTGCTCACGATGCCGAGCGGATGGCGCTCGCCGAGCGCGCTGCACACCTCCAGCGCGCCCTCGATCAGGTGTGCCTGGCGGGCTAGCTCCAGCAGATATGCAGCCGACACCTCTGCCGCAGACCAGGAATAGCCGCAGCACTGCGCCAGCTCCAGCCAGCGCCCCACCCGCAGCTCCGGCTCCTGGATGGCCCCCTCTTCCAGACGCCGCCAGAGCCGCTCGCTGACCTCGCAATACTGGCGATAAGCGGGCTCGTAGTCCCCCGCGCCGACGAAAGCCGTCAGACAGCTGGCAAACGCAAGCCGCTCGCTGGTCGCAAAGTCAAAGAGCGTGCCATCCGCGTCAAACAGGATGAGATCGAAGCGCGCCGTCATCAGGGCAGTCTTTCGCAGACCAGCCCAGAAGTACAGGCCACCTCACCCCGTGACGCAGCGGACCCTCACACTCCCGCTGCCCGTCAGGGCAGCGGACCCTCACACAGCGCTGCGAACATGGAGGTGCAGGCGATGTCTGCCCAGCCACCATTGGCGCGCAGGCGCAGACAATCCGAGGCAGCTCCACCATTGGGCTCTGGTGTGCCACCAATGTTCCAGTTCACGAAAGCGCCGGCCGGCGCGGAGCCCGCCGTCCCCGTACCGGTGAAGAAGGCGGTGTTGTCGCCCACCCAGCGCCAGCTGCCCTCCTGCGCGAGGTCGCTGGCGCCCACCCAGGCATCGGCCACCCCGCTCAGCATCTCCACCAGGAAGGCGTTGCGCTCCGCGCTCCGGATCACTGCCAGATCCCAGCCGGGGCCACGGTCACTGCAGGCCTCGCGCGCGTCCGCCCAGGTGCTGGGTGCGGAAAGCAGCGCAAAACAACGGTCGTCCGGCGCGACCAGCGCGCCCTGCCCGCACCGACCCACTGGCGCCGCATCCACGGGCAGGGGAGCCACCCCGGCATCCGCCTGACTCCCAGGGATGTCGCCGGCTGCAACACTGCCAGGCGCATCACTGCCATCGGATGCAACACTGCCATCGGATGCAACACTGCCGCCTGGTGCAACACTGCCACCAGGCGCAACACTGCCGCCCGACTCGCCCTGCGCGGGCGCGCTGCTCCCTGCATCGAGCAACAGCGGCAGCTCCGGCGCCAGACAATCATCGCTGCACTCGTCGGCAGCAACCAGCGGCACCGAGCTGGGCGGTGCTTCTCCGCTCGGCGGCACCGCGAGCTCCGGCGCGGGCGTAGCACCCCCGGCCGTCACCGGTGAGGAATCATCCAGCACCACCCCCGGCTCGATGCGCCGGTTACCGCTGGAGTAGCTGGAGAGATCCTCCGTCGGCAGGCACGCAAGGGCCCCGAGCAGCCACGCTCCGCTACCCACGGCTCTCGCGACAGCACCCTCAGACCTCGAGCCGCCCCGGCGCGCGCGGCGCTCTCTCGCGCTCTCCTTCTCTGGTCTCGACATCCTCTACCCTTCGCGAGGACAGACCCAGCCCTTCCTTCTCTCCAGGAGGAAAGGAAGCGGGAACATGGCCCTCAAGAACAACGTTGCCTGCGTGGCAACCGTCTTCGTGGTGACACCCCTCCCGGCGGCATCACCCACGTGGCAAGCCTAGCGCGGCGCGCCACGATGGGCACGGACCTTCGCTCAGCATGGAGAGCGGGTCAAGATGATCGAGCTACTGCTTCGATGAGTGTCAAGCTGGTGACGCGATCGTTTCGTTCGACCCCCTGCTCAGCGACGTGCTGAGCCGTCAGCTCAGCCCAGGCCGCTGGCTCGCAGGGCTAGCCCCTCTGGGCCGGGTCATCCATCCGCTCCATCGGCTGAGACACCCTGGTGCTCGAGCCCGACTTCAGTCGTCGTCGCGGAAGACACGCGAGCGAGCCACCCGGCGCACCCCGCTCTCGCGCAGCCGCTCGTCGCGCTGCGGCCGCTCGCGCGGCGCGGCGCTGCCGTATCCGCTGCCCCGCACCATACCCGCCAGCTCGCGTGGCACCCGCGGCGCGCGCAGGCTCACGCTGGACGGCAGAGGCCCCTGCGTTGCCCTCGGCGGTAGCCAGGGACGAGTGATGCGCTCCTCCTCCTCATCCTCCGAGCTGGTGAGCGCGCTCGCATCGAGCCGCGGATCATCCGGCAAGCTGCCGACCACCAGGCGCGCGGTCATGTCCAGCGCGCGTTGATTGAAGGGCTCGGTAGCCCACGCACACAGGTACGCGCGGCGGAAGCGCCGGGCGAACAGCAAGCCATGGCGGAAGGCCACCACCGTGCTCGGCGCCTCCAGCCCCGAGCCCGCCGCCAGCCGCAGGCCCGCCACCGCGTCCAGCGCTGCATCCAGGGTGGCGCCCGCGGGAAAGCCATATCCACGCCGCGCGCACAGCACCTCGCCCGCATCGTTCACCACGAACGAGGCCACGATACCGCGCGTGTCCAGCAGCACGTCCAGCAGGCGCTCGGTCAGCGCCGCGGGCAAGCTGGCGGCGGTGAAGGGCGCGCCGGAGACACGAGCGGAAGCGGCCACGCGTGGACGTCTGAGCATGGATGAGAACCTTTCGCCCCGCGCAAACAGCACAGGCGCTGGTGGTGGCGCCTGCAGGCACGGGCGAAGCAGCGGAGCGCCCGGAGAGTGCTGGCGGTTACAACTTACCATCTACCATCGGCGCTCATTCACGCAAGCTAACGCGGGGACAAAAGCAGCCGCGTTCTCGTTGCACGGCTCTGTTGCATTGACGCTGAGCAAGCAGTGCTCGCGCGCGCGCGCAGCGCACGCTCCAGAGCCTCGTGCTTGCACCGCTCAGGCGCATCCCACACGCGCTTCTGCGCTCGCACCTGCTCCGATCGCGAGCGCCCTCGAGAGCGCGTGGGCGCGAGCGGGCATGAGCTTGCACTCTCGACAAACGCCGGGGTTCGCTTATCAAGGGGGCATGCTTTTCGTGACTGCCCGGGCCCGGTCTCTCGCCGCTGCCCTCCTGCTCGGCGTGCTCGCCGCCTGCGCGCGGCCCAAGCCTCCCACGGTCACGCCCACGGTGGCGCGGGTAGTGGCGGTGTCGAGCCGCGGTGTGGATCTGGAGGTGACGCTGGCGGTGCACAACCCGAACGACTTCGCGCTGGCGGCGCGCGCGGTGGACGGCACCCTGTACCTGGACGGGCAAACCAAGCTCGGAACGGGGCAGGCCAGGCCAAGCGCGAGCATCCCTGCCAAGGGCTCGGCAGAGCTCCGCAGCCAGCTGCAGGTAGCGTGGGAGAGCCTGCCCACCCTGCAGAAGTATCTGGGGCGAGAGCAGGTGCCGTACTCCTTCCGGGGCAACGTCAGCCTGGGCGGCGAGGCGCTGGAGGTCACCCTGCCCTTCGAGCTGCAGGGCACGCTCACCCGCGCCCAGCTGCTGCAAGCGGGCCTGCGCGGTCTGTTCGAGCCAGCGCAGTAGCCCCGGGCGCTCGCCGGCTAGCTGGAATCGCTACCAGCCGAGCGTCAACGACGAACGGCGCTGGCGGCGGCCTCGCCTGTGGGCGCTTCAGCGAGGTATGAAGCGGCCCGCCATGTCTGCCCTCCCCTCATTCTTCTCGCGCCGGCTGCAGCTGCTGCTGGCGCTGCTGCCGTGCGTGCTGCCGCTGGCGTGTACGCCGAGCGCTGCTCCAGCGCCCCTGGCCGCGGGTGAGACGCCCGCCGCTGACACGCCCGCCAGCACTCCTGGCGCCCCGGCGTACCCAGTCATCGACTCCAGGCCCTTCGACCCTGCTCGACTGAGCAAGCCGCAGGCGCGCATCCGGGTGGAGGGCAATCGCTTCGTGAACGAGGCCGGCGCCACCCTGGTCTTTCAGGGGGTCAACATCGAGGATCCGGACGATCTGGAGCTCGAGGGGCACTGGAACAAAGGTCTGTTCGAGGCCATCGCCTCCTGGAACGCCAACATCGTGCGTGTGCCCATCCACCCGCCGCGCTTCCGGCGCCGCGGTGCGGACGCCTATTTCGAGCTCCTGGATCAAGCGGTGCTCTGGGCAAACGAGCTCGGGCTGTACCTGATCGTGGACTGGCACTCGATCGGCAACCTGCTGCAAGGCCGCTTTCAGGATGAGCAGTACCTCACCAGTACGACGGAGACGGAGCAGTTCTTCCGCGCCGCTGGCATCCGCTATCGCGGCGTGCCCACCGTCGCGCTGTACGAGCTGTTCAACGAGCCCACCTTCGGCTCCAAGGGCAAGCTCGGCTCCAGCTCCTGGTCCGAGTGGAAGAGCTTCAACGAGAAGCTGATCGACACGCTGCGCGCGCAGCACCCGGAGGCCATCGCGCTGGTCGCCGGCTTCGACTGGGCGTACGATCTGCGACCGGTCGCTGGCGCACCGATCGAGCGCCCTGCGGTGGCCTACGTCGCTCATCCGTATCCCGGCAAGGCCAAGCCTCCGTACCCCGCCAAGTGGGACGAGCAGTTCGGCTTCGTCAGCGAGCGCTACCCGCTGATCGCGACCGAGATCGGCTACATGCGGCCGGATGAGCCCGGCGCCCACGTGCCCGCCATCGACACCGGCACCTACGGCCCCGACATCACGCACTACCTGGCGCAGAAGAGCGCCTCGTGGGTGGCCTGGTGCTTCAGCCCGAGCTGGACGCCGACGTTGATCAGCGACTGGAGCTACACGCCGAGCGCCTCCGGCACACACTTCCGCGCGGTGATGAAGAGCCGCGCGCCCTGATCCGAGGCGCTTGCCCCGGGGGCAGCCCGGGTCGGGCGCCCCCGCAGGCCGCAACCTACTCGAAGCGCGGCTTAGTCAAAGGTGTGGCTGAACTTGCCCGCCACGTGCAGCAGTCCGAGCAGGTACACGCCCTCCTGGTAGTAGCGGAATTGGCCCTGCTGCTGCCCCACGTTCCAGAGCGCGTTGACGAAGCGCGCACGATCGGGCTGCCCGGAGGCGAGCGAGCCCGCCGCCAGGGTGGCCGTGAGCGCCGTGGAGCCACCGCCGCCGGGGTTGCCGCCGTCGAGATCGAACAGCGCGGCCATCACGTTGCTATCGGTCAACTGCGGCGCGAAGAACACGTGGTAGCGCTCCACCTGCGCGCGCATCCGCTCATCTTGCTCGAACCAGGCGTAATCCATGGCCATGTTCATCACCACGCGCCAGGCGTCGTAGCGGAACTTGTCATGCTCCTGCCCCGCTCCGCCGGCGTTCGGCACCCCGGTGAAGCTGGCGTAGTCCGGGTGCAAGCCGGTGGTGGGGTGACTGGACGTGACCAGGTACGCGCGGCTGACCTCCGCCGCCGAGCGCCAGGCGTCCGCGTCCTCCGGCGCGCCGTCGCGCGCGTACAGATCGTAGAACGCGGGCAGGTGGTAGCTGGGGTCGGAGAAGTTGTGCGAGTTTCCGAACGGCACGAACGTCACCATGTTCTGCGTGTCGTGGATGATCGGGAAGCGGCCCATGTCCGAGGGCTGGTTGTGCAACATGGCCGAGGCGATGGCGCGCCCGTCCTCCAGGTAGTTCACCTCGCCCTCGCTGCCCCAGCGCTGGTGCGCCAGCAGCAGCGCCGCCGCGAAGTATTCATCGCCATCAGGCGCGGGCACCGTGGTGGGGCCGTAAGTCACCGTCCAGTTCGCGGGGTTGCCGGGGTCGGCCGCCACCGTGCCCTGCCACTTGAAGTAGTGGCGCCAGGCGCCGATCTCGCTGTCCGCCGGGTACTGCAGGTACGTCTTGCTGAATTTCCACAGCCGATCGAACTGCTCGCGCAGGCCTGCCTGCACGGCGATCATCATGCCGTACGACATGCCCTCGCTGCGAATGTCGTTCGAGTCTGCCGCCCAGATGAAGGCCATGCTCGGGTCCTGCGGCAGCTCGTAGTAACAGCGGTAGCCCATCTCCACGATGAGCTCGTTCGGCTCGCCCGTGCCGATACCGAAGAAGCGGTTGACCGCCGTGGTCACCTTCTGGTCCACCTCTTCCTGCGTCTTGCCCGCCAGCTCCGCGAACAGGTTCACGGTGCCAGTGCTCGACAGGTTCAGCGGCTCCGTCGTGGGCATGAAGTTCGAGGGCGGAGGGCGAGTGCCGCCACCACCACCGCCGCCGTCATCGTCCCCATCGTCGTTGCCACAGCCCAGGCTGAGCAGCAGCAACACGGGCGCAATCCCGGAGAGGCGGGCTGGGCGAGCGGCGAATTTCATCGGGTCTCCTCTGGTCTTTCAGACTTATGGTGTCCGCGGTTTTTTCTTCCGGCATCGATCGCGGCGTGGCAAGCGGTTTTAGCAGGCACCCGCTGCGCTGGGCAGTGCGCCATTGCGGTGCAGCCGCCCGGGTTGCTGGGGCGCCGCGTTTTCCTCCCCCCGGCTCGCCCCGGGCCTCGTTCCGGTACATGCTCGGGTCAGACTGCCAGCACCAGCGCCGAGGAGCGCGTGGTCGCTCACCTCAGGGAAGGCGGGTCAACGATGCAACACTGCCATGTGAACCAGTGGTCGCGCGCTGCGGGCTGGGCTCTGCTGGCCTGCGCGTGCGGGGGGCTGGCAGATTCGCGCCCCCCTCTCGACAGCGCTCTCGCTCCAGCTCCAGCGCCCCCCGAATGTGAGAGCGGCAGCTGCCCGGAGGCGCCGGAGCCGCCCAGCTCCCTGGACCCGGTCCCGGGGCGCATCTGTGCTGCGCCCTCCCCTCTGGACATCGGCAACCAGACGGAGCTGGACGCGCTGGAGGGCTGCGAGCGCATCACCGGCTCCCTTACCGTGCGCGCCTTCGCCAACATGGATCCGTCACCCCTGCGCTCCTTGCGCTACGTGGACGGGAGCTTGCGAATCATCGCCGGCGGCGCGCCCGGGGTCGACGTGCTCTCGGGCTTCGGAGCGCTGGAAGAGGTCGACTCGCTGCTGCTCGACGGCCTCGCGGCACAGAACCTGCGCGGCCTGTCCCGGCTCTGGATCATCGGCACCAACACAGGCTTCAGCGACGCGACGGGGCGGCTGCTCATCCGCGACAGCAATGGCCTGCGCAATCTCGAGGGATTGGACTCGCTGGAGGCGCTGGGCTCGCTCGAGCTCCGCGATAACCTCGCCCTCACCAGCCTGGCAGGCCTCACTCGCGCTCAACCGCTGCAGGAGCTGCACGTGTCCAACACGCCACTGCAGAGCCTGGAGGGGCTGGAGGCGCTCGCGCCCAACGAGCTCACGCTGATCGAGACACAGCTGCGCGATCTGAACGGACTGGTTGACACGCAACGGCTGACCTCGCTGAGGCTGTCCGGCAATCCAGTGCTGGGCAGCCTGCAGGGCGCTCGCCTTCCGCCGCGGCTGAACACGCTGGAGGTGAGAGACAGCGCCTCGTTGCTCGACCTGCGCGGGCTCGACGACGTGCGTGAAGTGAGCACCCTGAGCCTCAGCGGCCTGGCGCTCACCGACCTGACCGGGCTGAATGCGCTGGAGCGGGTGAACACCATCACACTGCTCACTCTGGCTCAGCTCACGAGCCTGAAAGGTCTGGAGCTGCTGCGCGAGGTGAACTCGCTGGGGCTGGAGGACCTGCCACAGCTGGCCAGCCTGGAGGGGCTCTCCGGGCTGGCGAGCGCAGATTCGTTCACGCTGCGCTCGTCCGGGCTCACCAGTCTGGCAGGGCTTGGCAGCCCAGCCATCGCACAGCTCAACCTGCTACAGATCGCCGCCACCAGCCTCGCAGGCCTGGAGAACGTGACCATCAGCGGCTCCCTGGCCATCACCAACACGCAACTCGCGAGCCTGGATGGTCTGCCGCGGATGGAGGAGGGCGCTGGGCTCATCTTGCAGTCGCTGGGCGCGCTCGACGATCTCGATGCGGCGCAGGGCCTGACGGTGCTCTCGGCTCTTCACATCCGCGACACCTCCCTGCGCCACCTGGATGCGTTCAGCGGGCTGCGCGAGGTGAGCTCGCTCGAGCTGACTGGCAACCCCGAGCTCACCCAGATCGACGGTCTGGCTGCCTTGACCCGTGTGGGTGGCCTGACCGTGGCAAACAACGCGTCGCTCCGCTCGCTGCCCGTCTTCTTCGCCCTGGAGAGCCTGGATTGCGAGCTCTGCTCGCAGCCCAGCATCCTGGTGTCCGAAAACCCGCAGCTGGAGAGTGGCCCCGGGCTGCCCGTCTTGAACAGCGCCGAGTACATCCACATCGCCCACAACGAGCGGCTCACCTCGCTGGACGGCTTCGGCGCGCTGCGCTCGGTATATTCCCTCCAGGTCGAGCAGAATCCGAGCCTACTCACGCTCTCGCTGCCCGAGCTGAGTGGGGCGCAAGAGCTGCGCATCCGGCACAACCCCGCGCTCGACGATGCTCCGCTCGCTTCGCTGCGCGAGCGGACCGGCGCACGCACGGCCAAGATCACGTCCAACGCGGCGGGCGCGTCTCTGCTCTCGCCTTGCCCGTGGCCTGCGGACGGCGAGTGTGACGAGCTCGCCGGCGACTGCGCCGCCGGCACTGACGTGCAGGACTGCCGCAGCTTCTAGGCAATCTCGACGAGCGCTGGCAGGTGACGCGAGCTGCCGCTTCCGTCAGGCGCTGGGCTGCCGCTCTCAGGCGCGCTGGGCCGCCGCTCGCACCTCGCCCAGGCGGCGCTCGAGAAAGCGCCGCTCGCTGTCGTTGCCCACCAGCGCGAGCGCACGCAGATAGCTCTGCTCGGCCTCCAGGTGGCGGCCCAGGCGCCGCGCAAAGTCGGCGCGCGCGGCGTGCAGCAGATGGTAGCCCTCCAGCTCCCCACCCTGCGCGAGCTGCTCGACGATGGCCAGCCCTGCAGCGGGGCCCTCCACCAGGGCCACCGCCACGGCCCGGTTGAGCGTGACGACGGGCGATGGCTGCAGCTGCTCGAGCTGCCCGTAGTAGCCGGCGATGCGCGCCCAGTCCGTGTCCTCTTTCCGGCGCGCGCGGCCGTGCACGGCGGCGATGCCCGCCTGCAGCGCAAACGGGCCCGGCGGGCTCGCAGCGCTGCCGAGCGCCTCGTCCGCCAGCGGCAGCGCCTCGGCAATCTGCCCGGCGTCCCACAGCGAGCGATCCTGCTCGTCGAGCACGATCAGGTCGCCCGCCGCGTCCACCCGCGCGGCACGCCGCGCATCCTGTAACAGCAGCAGGGCGAGCAGCCCCGTGACCTCGCGCGCCGGCTCCGGCCCGCTCAGCGCGCGCACCCAGCGCGCCAGACGAATCGCCTCCGCGCACAGATCCGCGCGCACCATCGCTTCACCCCGGGTGGCCGCGTAGCCCTCGGTGAACACCAGGTAGATGACCTCCAGCACCGCGTGCAGCCGCTCCGGCAGCTCGCTCGCGCCCGGCACCTCGTACGGAATGCCCGCGTCGCTGATCTTGCGCTTGGCCCGCACCAGGCGCTGCGCCATCGTGGCCTGCGGCACCAGGAACACACGCGCGATCTCCTCCGTCTCCAGCCCGACGAGCGTGCGCAAGGTGAGCGCCACCTGCGCCTCCAGCGCCAGCGCCGGGTGGCAGCAGGTGAAGATGAGCCGCAGGCGATCGTCAGGGATCTCCGGCGGCAGCTCCAGCTCGGGCGCTGTATCCTCGAGCTGCGCCGCGTAGCTCGGCAGCTTGCCCGCCAGCACCCGCCGGCGCCGGAGGCGATCGATGGCGATGTTCCGCGACGTGCGGATGAGCCACGCCGCCGGGCTCTGCGGAACGCCATCCCTGCGCCACTGCGTGACGGCCGCCTCGAACGCCTCCTGGGTCGACTCCTCGGCAACCGCCAGATTGCCGGTCAGCCGAATGACGGCCGCCAGAATACGCCCCCAATCGGAGCGATAGATGGAGCTAACTAGCCAGTCGACGGCCTCGGCCCCGGCCGATGATAGAAAAACGGCGCGGGCCTGTCGATCCAGGCTCGGGCCATTCGATTCGAGGGTGGAGGTTACGAACCATGAAATACATGCTGCTCACCTACCTGGACGAAAACGCCTGGCTCAGCCTCACCCCCGAGCAACAGCAGGCGGAGATGGCCAAATGCGCCCCCCACGTGGAGAAGCTGCTCGCCAGCAAGAAGCTGCTGGCAGGCGCTCCGCTGCACCCCACCAGCACCGCCACCACCCTGCGCTACCGCGAGGGCAAGCGCCTGCTGACCGACGGCCCCTTCGCCGAGACGCGCGAGCAGCTCGGCGGCTACACCATCATCGAGGCGGGCGATCTGGACGAGGCGCTGGCCATCGCCAGCGGCTTCATCAGCACGAGCGACATGGCCACCGTCGAGGTACGCCCGATCGTGGAGTTCGACGGCACGCCCGCGGTCCCCGGCGCGAGCTGAAAGCGGTTCTGGGCGTGTGGGGCTCGCCACTGCTCGAGCCCCACGGCATCAGAATGTGCCCACCCGAGCCCACTGCTCGAGCTGCGCTCCGGTGGCGCTCTCGAGCCCAACTTCTTCAGCCTCTCCCTGTCCTCAGCCCTCACTTCTTCAGTAGCGCGGCGAAGGGGTTGTTCTGGAAGACGGCCTTGGGTCCATCCTTGCGTGGCGGTGCACCCCTGCCCGCCTGCGGGCCCGCGCCGCGCGCCGCAGGCCGCTGGCCACCCTGAGCGGGGCGCTGGCCGCCCGGTGCCGGCCGCTGCCCACCCTGCCCGGTTGCCTCCGCCGTCTTGCTGGTGGAGCCGCGCTTGGCGGTGAGCGAGATGCGCTTGCGCTCCAGATCTACCGAGAGCACGCGCACCTGCAGGCGATCCCCCACCTTCACCACGGAGTGCGGATCCTTCACGAAGCGGTCCGAAAGCTCGGAGATGTGCACCAGCCCGTCCTGGTGCACGCCCACGTCCACGAATACCCCGAACGCAGCGACGTTCGTCACCACGCCCTCCAGCTGCATGTCGGGCTTCAGATCCGTGAGCTCGCGCACGTCGTCGCGGAACTTGGGCGGCTCGAAGGTCTTGCGCGGGTCGCGCCCGGGCTTGTCCAGCTCGGCCAGGATGTCCCGCAAGGTGAACTCGCCCACATCGTCGGACTTGTACTTCTGTGGATCGAGCTTGCGCAGCAGCGCCGCGTTGCCGATCACCGAGCTCAGCGGCACGCCCAGATCGGCGGCCATGCGCTCGACCAGCGTGTAGCGCTCCGGGTGCACGGCGCTGCCGTCGAGCGGATGGTCGGCGTTGGCGATGCGCAAGAAGCCGGCGGCCTGCTCGAACGTCTTCGGCCCCACGCCGCTCACCGAGAGCAGGCTGGAGCGCGAGCGGAAGGGGCCGTGCTCATTGCGGTGCAACACGATGCGCTTGGCCAGCGAGGCCCCGATGCCCGCCACCCGCGAGAGCAGCTGCGCGCTGGCCGTGTTCAGCTCCACGCCGACCTGGTTCACGCAGCTCTCCACCACCTCATCCAGCTTCTTCCCCAGCGCCGCCTCGGGCACGTCGTGCTGGTACTGGCCCACGCCGATGCTCTTCGGATCGATCTTGACCAGCTCTGCCAGCGGATCCTGCAGGCGGCGCGCGATGCTGACGGCCCCGCGCACGGTCAGATCCAGATCCGGAAACTCCTCGCGCGCCACGTCACTGGCCGAATACACGCTGGCGCCGGACTCGCTCACCGACACGGTCAGCACGTTCGGCCCGAGCCCCGCCTCGGACAGCACGGTGCGCACGAACAGCTCCGTCTCGCGGCCGTGGGTGCCGTTGCCCACCGCCACCGCCACCACCGAGTGCTTCTTCACCAGGCGCAGCAGGATGTCCTTGGCGCGCGCCAGGGCTTGATCGCCCTGCACCAGGTAGAACGTATCGTGCTCGAGCAGCCGCCCCGTGCCGTCCACCGCGGCGCACTTGCAGCCCGTGCGCTGCCCCGGATCGACGCCCAGCACCGCGCGCGTGCCGAACGGCGCAGCCAGGAGCAGCTCGCGCAGGTTCTGCGCGAACACGTTGATGGCCTCCTGCTCGGAGCGCAGCTTCAGCTCCACCCGCACCTGCGCGGCCACCTGCGTGCTCAGGTGCCGATCGACGGCCTCGTTGACCACCGCGTCCAGCTCCGACTTCCACGGCGAGCTCGCCGGCACGGGGATGTGGCTGCGGATGCGTGGCTTGTGCGGCTCAAAATCCAGCAGCACGCGCGCGTACAGCACCTCTTCGCTCTCGCCGCGCCGGATCGCGAGGAAGCGATGCGACGGCACCTTGGCCACCGGCTCCTCGTATTTGGCGTACATGTCGAACTTGGTCGGCTTGTTCTCGAACTCCGAGCGCTTGGCCACCTGCACGTTGCCGTGCTCGAAATACGCTTCACGCAGGTACTTGCGCAGCTCCGCGTCCTCCGCCAGGCGCTCTGCGCAGATGTCGCGCGCGCCCGCGAGCGCGCCGGCCACGTCCGGCACCTCCTTCTGCGCGTTGACGAAGGGCGTAGCCAGCTGGTCCGGGCTGCCGGCGGCGCCGGTCCACATCAGCTCCGCCAGCGGCGCCAGCCCGCGCTCCACCGCGATGGTGGCCTTGGTGCGGCGCTTGGGCTTGTACGGCAGGTACAGGTCCTCCAGCTCTGCCTTGGTGGGCACGCTGCGCAGCTTGGCCAGGAGCTCCGGGGTCATCTTGCCCTGCGACTGGATCTCCTGGATCACCGCCTCCCGCCGCGCCTCCAGCTCGGTCAGGTACGTGAAGCGCTCTTCGATGGTGCGGATCTGCACCTCGTCCAGACCATTCGTCTGCTCCTTGCGGTAGCGCGCGATGAACGGCACCGTGGCGCCCTCCGCCAGCAGCCGCACCACGGCGCGGATGGAAGCCGCCGGCAACCCCAGCTCGCTCGCCAGCACGGGCACGGCGTCATACGACGAGGCCGGCAACGAGGTAGCAGAGCTCGGCAGGGCTGCAGACCCGGGGGCGGCGGGGGACGAGCCAGCCACGGGAGAAGTGACGGTCGAAGCGCTGGGAATGGTGGGTGCGGCTACGGTCATGTTCGTTCGGGATAGCGAGCCGCGCCCGCGCTGTCCATGAGAAGCGTCCACGTGGTCGGCTGCCTCGCGCAGCTCTGCTGTCCGGTGCACGAAACATGCGCGCACACGTATGCAGTAGACCCACACATCAGCTTTGACAGTCGGCGATGGCGGGCGCGCGCTCGGCTCCGCCGGACATGGCAGACAGGCGCTCCGCGCTCATCGCTACTCGCTGGCAACACGCCGCATCGCGTGCAGGACGCAAGCACGCGCGTGCGCTGACTTCGAGGTCGAGCCATGAGCGGCGCCGCCATGAACTCGCGCAGGCGTGAGCTCGCGCAGGCGTGAGCCTTCGCACGCGTGGGAGACCTCGCGGCTGTCGCGCTGACGGCGCTCCGGCAGCGCGCGCTCTGTTCGCGCTCTTTGTCCCCGCAGGCACGGGTAGCGGCGGACGGGACGCGGGCGGAGCACGGCGCTTGAATTAGCGGAGCCCGGGCGCCAAGGGTTTGGCGCTCGGCGAGCCTTAACGCTGCTGCTCCACGGAGGGCCGCGGGTGACGAACAAAGTGAGACACCTGCGATCGCACCGGCCCGGCCGCGCTCGAGGAAAAAATACAAAGAGATTTTAAAACGTTTCACCCCTGACGATGGATCGACGAGATTCGCGACTTGGAGGCGGGAAGTCTGATAAGAGCTGCGCCAGGATTCAGTGATGTCTGCCAAACAAAACTCGAAGGGTGTTCGTTGGGGGCGCGCTGTCGCGCATGTGGGAATCGCCTGCGCCTACGCGGCGCTGGTAACCGCCTGTAGCGGTTCCATCGAAGCAACAGACGTGGATCGCACGCGCTCGGAGCGCGTGAGCAACAGCCCGGCGCCGGCCGGCACTACCCCCGCGGCCAATGCGCCCGCGGCCAATGCGCCTGCCGCCAATGCGCCCGCTGCGCCTCCCGCCTCGCGGCCCCCGGCCAGCAATCCTCCGCCGGCGGCAAACAATCCTCCGCCGGCAGCCGAGCCGGACCCGGAGGAGGACGAGGAGGAAGCTTCGCCGCCCGCGGCCGGTGGCGGTGACCTCAGCTTTGAAGCGGACGTCTATCCCATCCTCTCGTCTTCCTGCGCTGGTTGCCACGGCGCGAGTGGTTTCGCGGGCGTCAGCGTCGCTGATTCGGACGTCGAGGCCGCCCTGGAGAGCGCTGTCGCAGACGAGGAGCGAATCCTCAGCGAGATCGAAATTGGGGACATGCCCCAGGGCTGCGGCGGTCCGCCCGGCTCCGGTGGCGTGTGTCTGACCGAGGATGAGTTCGATACCCTCTCGGCCTGGTACGAGGCCGGCGCCCCCGAATGAGTGGCGCGTCGCCGAGCTGGCCTCGCCGTGCCAACGTGCCTGGCGGGGCTTAGCCTCGTTCCGCGACAACCACCAGATGCTCCGAACGGGGGCTCCAGCGCTCGCGCGCGAAGCCCCCGTATTTCGCCGTCACGCGTAGGCCTGCCTCCGCCAGCAGTCGTTCGAGCTCCCCCGAGGGGGCGTAGCGCTGCTCGATGCGGATCTGAACGCTGGCCCCGCGTGAACGCGGCACGTACGTGTACAGCACGTCCAGTCGCTGGCGCGCGCTCTGCAGCCGGCTCTGCTCGAACACGTCCCACTGCTGGCCGCGGTGAAACAGCGACACCAGCGCGGCCCCGTCATCGCGGTGCCCGGCGCGCCGCGAGCGCAGGCTGTGCTGGAAGCGATCGGCCGACCACACGTCGAACAGGAACTGGCCGCGCTCCGCCAGCTGCGCCTGCACGCGCGCGAAGCAGCGGGCCAGCGCACGGCGCCCGAGCAGGCAATACAGCGCGTTGTACGGCAGCACGATGCGGTCGAACTCGTCCGGCAGCTCGAAGCTGGTGAAATCACCCTGCACCAGCCGCACCCGGCCCCGCTGCGCCCCCCGCTGCGTTCGGCGCAGGCTGCGCCGCGCCGCGGCCAGCAGCGCCGGCTCCCGGTCGAGCCCCACCACCTCCGTGGCGACCGCGCTCAGCGGGGCGAGCAGGCGCCCGTGCCCCACCCCCAGCTCCAGCACCCGGCGCGCACCGGCGCAGTGCCGAGCGTAGTGCTCGGCATCGCCGCGGTGGCCGCGGTGGGTCAGCGCGTACAGCTCCGCTTGCAGCTCGTCCAGGCCGGGGCGGTGTAACACCTGGCTGTTCCAGGTTCTCCCACAAAAGCGACCTTGCCCAGCGCGGGACGTGATGGTTTCGGGCTGCTCGCGCATCTAGCGGCGATCCGGCGGCGCCGCCCCGGCAGAGGAGCCCGAATGAGCACACTTTCGCGCAGCTTTCGCTCGAGCCAGTTGGCCTGCTCTGGCCTTCCCGGCCTTGCAGGCCTTGCTGCCCTTGCCGGCCTGCTCGCGTGCTCGCCGAGCGAGGATGGCCCCGTGTTTCGCCCCGTGGAGGCGCCGTCAGGCCCCCAGCTGCCCGAGCCCGGCGCACCAGGCTCGCCCGGCGGCGCGATGTTCGAGGACTTCGGCGACGTGGGCCTCACCCCTGGCGGCAGCTCCGGGAGCGGCTGCGCCACCAGCCTGAGCGGCGTTGCCCGCGACCCTGCCGGACAGCTGCCGCTCTACAACGTGGTGGTGTACGTGCCCAGCGAGCCGCTCGCACCGATCCAGCGCGGGGCGCACTGCGAGACCTGCGCCGGTGATTTTTCGGGGCGGCCCATCGCCGCTGCGGTATCGAATGCCTCTGGCGCCTTCCGGCTGGATATCAGCGGCGTGCCCGCGCGCGCCAACATCCCGCTGGTGATCCAGGCCGGCAGCTGGCGGCGCGAGGTCACGGTGCCGCGCGCCAGCGACTGCGCGGACACGGTGCTGCCCGGCGAGCTCACTCGGCTGCCGCGCAACCGCGCCGAGGGCAACTTGCCGCACATTGCCGTGATGCGCGCGGGCTCCGACGCGCTGGAGTGCCTCTTCACCAAGATCGGGGTGGACCCGGGAGAGTTCACGCCGGGCGGCGAAGGCGGCAGCATCGAGCTCTATCACAGCGATCTGGAGAACGCGGAGGAGGGCACCGGGCTCATGCAGGGGGCCACGGGAGAGGTGGAGCTGCCGCGGGTCGAGGCGCTGTTCGACGATGTCGAGCGCCTGCGCTCGTTCGACATGCTCCTGCTCTCCTGCGAGGGCGGTGACGATCGCTACGACCCGCCCGACCTGACTCACCGCGAGAACCTGCAGCGCTACGCCAACGAGGGTGGGCGCCTGTTCGGCGGTCACTTCCACAACGGGCTGATCGACAATCGCGAGCTGCCCGATGACTATCCGGAGTTCCCGGAGGTGGTGGAGTTTGCTTCGGGTCGCGAGGATATCGAGCCGCAGCTGTTCACGGCCGAGGTCAACACCAGCTTCGACAAGGGCAAGGCGCTGGCGGACTGGTTGCTCGAGGTCGGCGGCTCCACCCGCCACGGTGAGATCGAGATCAACGACAGCGAGCGCACCGTGACCGGCACCGTCGCTCCAACCGCTGTCTCCTGGATCAACGCCACCACCTCCAGCAGCGATGGCGACGATGACGACGATGACGATGACGACAGCTCGAGCGAGCCGGAGCGCGCCGCGCTGTACTACGGCTTTCCCACGCCGGTAGGCGGCCCCGCCTGCGGCCGCATGGTGTTCACGGACGTGCACCTGGCGTCTGGCAGCGGTGACTCTGGCAAAGAGGTGTTCCCCAGCTGCTCCGGAGAGCTGACCCCACAGCAGAAGGCGCTGGCCTTCTTGCTGTTCGATCTGGCCAATTGCGTGCAACCGACGGAGAGCGCAGCGCCGCCCATCCCGAAGATCTACTGAAACACCGCTCCAGCCAGGGGCAGCCGCTGGCATGCCCATTGCTGTCTCCGTGCTCGACCCGCACGGGATCAGCAAAATGCCCCTGAAAAGAGCCAGAATATCGCGCTCGGCGAGCCGCGTCCCCGACAGGTGTAGTCAGAAGACCACAGAGTTGGTCACAGCCGCGGGTCGACAAGGGCCACGCCGGCACTCTGGCGCACGGCTCTTGCTCGCGTGGGTGGGTGTGTGCTGCGGCTGCGGCACCTTCGTCACCGCAACGTCCATCAATCCCTCGCCGCGGCCGCTGGTGCCCCGTTCTCCGGATTCGGTACAGGTGCTGGCCAGCCCTGGCCCGCTCGAGCCGCACGTGGACATCGCCTTGCTGGAGGTGGATCAAACGGAAGGCTGGAACCGCCAGGGGCTGGACTACATGGTCCAGCAGCTGCGCGAAAAAGCCGCGGAGCTGGGCTGCGACGCGGTGTACGTGAAGAGCAAGAGCTCTCGCCACGGTGAAGAGCCGTGGCTGACTCCTTCCGGCGAGCAGCTGCTGGCCACGTGCATCGTGTTCACGCCGCCGGGTGCCGGCGCTGTCGCACCGCTGGAGACGGCGGGCACCCCGAAGCTGCCGGCTCGCCCCTGATGGCGCTGGCGCGGCCTACTCTCGAGGCGCCTCCGCCTCCAGAAACCGCACCTCCAGGCGACCGAAGCTCCCGCTCTGACCGGCGCTGCCGCCAGCGGTGAAATACAGCGCGGGATATTCCCCCGGGCCATAGCCGAAGACCAGATCCCAGACGCCCTCCACCACGAGCGGCTGCTCGAGCACGTCGTTGAGACCTCCGAGCTGCACGCGATGCTCGAGGTCGAAGGCCAGGATGCGCCCATCACCCGCGTTGCCCACCAGTAGCGCCCCGCCATAATACGGGAAAAACCAGGGCGCGCGCGTCATACCCCAGGGCGCGTTCAGCCCGCCTTCCGAGGCGACCCGCTCGATGAACCGGCCGTCGAGTGCGAAGGCGTTGATGTAGCCCTTGCCCGGCCCCAGCACGGGCCGCCCGTCCTCGCCGCGCTCGGCATAACTGACATACATGCGGCGATCGATGCGCTGGATGCCAAACGGCGCGTAGCCGGGCGGCAGCTCCACGTCCTCGAAGGCTGCAGGCGCGAGCTCCAGGTCAGGGGCGAACGAGGGGTCGAACACGTCGACGGTACCCGCGCTGAAGTTGGTGACGTACACCCACGAGCCCAGACGGAAGGGCACCACCGAGAGCCCGCGGTAGACGGCGCCGCTGGCAGAGGCATCCACGGCGATCATGGCGTTGGCCGGATCCAGGTCGGGGTTGAAGCCGAGCAGCGTGCCCTGCTCGGTGACGAACAGATATCGAGCCGTGGCACGCTGCTCCCCGCTGGCGATCACCAGACCGTAGCCGTTGTTGTAGGCCACGCCGGTGACGGCAGCCGGCGCGCTGGCACCGGGCGGCACCGGCAAGGTCACCACCAGCGGCTCACTTGCGGGCAGCGGTGTTCCATCAGGCTGATACACCGTGACGGTGCCAGTGGCGTTGTTGGCCACCCAGAAGTTGCCGCCAGGCGAGACCTGCAAGCCCACTGGATTGACCAGGTTCGGATCGCTGGTGGCAGCGCCCTCCACGTCAGAGACCAGGTCAATCCGCTCGAACACCACGTCCAGGTAGCGCTTGTCACCTTCACACCCCGGCAGCGCGCCGAGGCTCAGCGCCACCAGCGCCAGCCGCGCCGCCCAGCTGGAGAGGCTGGAATGCGAGAGAATCGTGCGACTCATGTGCTCACGTTAAGCAAGTAAAGTGCCAGAGGCCTCTGCTGCGCGCCAGCCACGGCGCGCGCCGCAGCCGCTGGCGCGCCGCTGATGGAGTTGGGTGCCCGTTGATCTGGGGGGCAGCACGCCGGGTTCGGGTCAGCGCGGCACTGATTTTCCTGCGGCTCGCGCGCTATCGGACGTGCCGCTGGCCAAATATTGCCACGTCCGGCCGACACCTCGTGGGATGATGCGTCAATGGGAATGCGCCGCTCCCTCAGCCGCTTCGACATCACCTGCCTGGGTCTGAACGCCATCGTTGGCTCCGGCATCTTTGCGCTGCCTGATGACCTGTACCGGCACCTGGGCGTGCTCTCGCCGCTGGCCTTCCTGTGCTGCCTGCTGGGCCTGATGCCGGTGGCCTGGTGCTACGCGGCGGCGGCCGGCGCGGTCGATCGCAGCGGCGGCCCATACGTGTACGCCAGCGAGGCGTTCGGTGCGCGCGCGGGCTTCGGCGTGGGCTGGATGTGCTTTGCCAACTCCGTCTTCTCCTTTGCGGCGGTGGCGTGCGGGGCCGCTGCCTACACGGCCAGCCTGGTACCGGCGCTGGCGCCCTGGGGGCTGCAGAAGCTGGTGGCCGTGCTGGTGGTGACGGCGTTCGCGGCCCTGAACTACCGCGGCGCGCGCCCGGGGGCGCTGGCGGTGGATGGCTTCACCGCCGGCAAGTTCCTGGTGCTGCTGGTGCTCATCTCCGTGCTGGTGCCGCGGGTCAGCGCGGAGCACTTTCAAGACCTGCAGGCACCCGCCCTGGGCGATCTGGGCAAGGCCACCTTCATCGCGCTGTTCGCAGCGCAGGGCTTCGAGGTGGTACCCGTGCCCGCGGGCGAGGCGCGCATGCCGAAGCGGGATGTGCCCTTCGCCGTGCTCAGCTCGCTCGCGGGTGCCTCGCTGCTGTACATCGTGGTGCAGACGGTGCTGGTCGGCAGCAGCGGCGCACAGCTTTCAGTGCCCGGCGATGCTCCGCTGGCCGACGCCGCCCGCCAGATAGCCCCGGCGCTGGGCATCGTGATCGCCATCGGCGGGCTGGTGTCGATGCTGGGCTTCGTCTCGGGCAGCGCGCTCGGCACGCCCCGGTACCTGTACGCGGCCGCCAGCGCGGGGCAGCTGCCCAGGCGTCTGACGGAGATTCACCCGCGCTTTGGCTCACCCCACTTTGCAGTGGTCACCACCGCCTGCCTGGCCATCCTGTGCCTGCTGCCCTTCGACTATCGCAAGCTGATCGGCATGTCGAACGTGGCGGTGGCCGTTCAGTATCTGGCCACCTGCCTCGCCGTGTACAAATTTCAGCGCGGCAAGGCCCGCGGCTGGCGCGCGCTGATGCCGTGGCTGGGCGCCGCGGTGAGCCTGTGGATCTTCACCGAGGCGTCGCTGGAGGAGCTGATCTGGGCCGGCGCCTCGCTGCTGGTGGGCGCGGCGCTCGTCACCCTGACCAGCGTGCTCAGCAAGGAGCCGCCGGTGCCCGCGGTGGAGAGCAGGGAGTAGCCGCGGCTACTTCACATCGACGTAGAAGTCGAGGCTCTGCAGGTTGCTGACCGGGCTCCACAGCTCGAAGCCCACGGCCACGCTGAGCACGTGCGTGCCGGGCACCGGCAGGTTGCGCATGCGCGCGTCTGCCACGAAGTCCAGCACGTCGAACTCCATGTCGTACGTATCCTGACCCTCGGCGCGCACCCAGTTGATGATGGGTTTGCCCAGCACCGTGCCGGTCCAGATGTCCCAGGTGCCCTCGACGTTCGCCACCGTCACCCCGGTCATCACGCGCTGCCCGGCGGGCTGCTGCCCCGGAGGCTCGCGGTACCACACCATCAGGTAGCCGCTGAAGCTGCTGCGCTCCGTGCTGGTGCCCAGCCAGATATCGTAGGCGGCGTTGTATTCGCCCTGGTTGCCGTTGGGCTCCCAGCTCCAGCCCGTCTCCAGCGCGCTCATGCCCTCCAGCGCGCGCGGCAGGCCGCACTCGCGCGAGCGTGCGTCGGAGTAGACGCCACAGAACATGGTCGGGTACGAGGCGGGCTCGTACATCGGACCCTCGGTGCCCTGCATGCTCTCCACCGTGAAAGAGGTGCCCTTCCACGAGACCGTCTGGGATACGAAGCTCGGGCCCCAGCCGTTGGCCATGAAGAAGTAGCTCTTGCCGTCGCGCGTGACGTCGGCCTTCTGCCACTGGTTATCCGAGCGCCCCTCCCCGCCCATGGTGCCCACGCCCAGGCGCGAGCCCACGCCGCTGGCAGCGCCGTTGCTCAGGTTGGGCTGGCTCACGTTTGGGTTGCCCTCTGCGTTGCCGCCGCTCACGGTGCCGCCGCTGGAGCCGTTGCCTGCGCCGGCCGTGTTGCCACCGGGATTGGAGTACGCCGGGCTGGAGGCGGGGCCAAAAGCGGGTGCAACACCGTTGGCGTAGCGCTCGGCGCCGCCACCGGCGTCCGAGCAGGCGAACAGTGCCATGCCACCGGCCAAGGCCAGCGAGCAGCTAGACAGCGAAGAGAAGGACGACGTCATGCGCGATTTAACTGCAGTGTACGGGCTTCCTTCCGGCATTCACGGAGTTTCTCGCGCACTGGAGTATTCGCGCGGCGCGCTCGCGCGCACCTTGCTGGGAGCGGTTCCAGGTGCGATCCAGCAGCGCCCGGCGCGGGCGCAGCACGCTGCAACTCAGTGAGGCTGCAACTCACCCCTGAGCGAAGGGGTGAGTGCGCAGCGACCCGTCAGGCGAAACCGTCGCTCCGAAATGGCTCAGCTGGCAAGCCCGCGCCGTTCTCCAGATTGGCGTCGGGATCATCGGCAAAGGCGTAGCGCAGCACGCGCGGCGCGCTGCCCGCGGGCGCCTCGAGCCACACCTCTTCACCCACGATCTGGCCGCTCACGGCCACGAACGGCGCCTCGCCGTCGCTCGCAGCGCTCGACAGCTCGAAGCCGCGCACGGGCCCGCCATCGCGCGTGCGCAGGCCACGCGCCTCGGCAAAGTGCACGCGCACCTGGGGCCCGAGAATGGTGACACCCTGTACGCGCGGCCCCGCCGCGCACAGCTCCCGCTCGCCATACGTGCAGGCGCGCGCCAGCAAGCTCAACCGGCGCCCCACCTCCTGCTTGTTGCGCGGGTGGATGTCGAGCGGATCGCCGACGTCGATGCTGACGGCCAGCGCCGTCCCTGGCTCACTGGTGGCTTGCGCCTGTGCCTCGCGCAAGAAGGGCCAGTCCCCGGCGGCGCGGTAGTTGGCCAGTTGCACCAGGTAAAATGGCAGCTGCCCCTGGCCAAAGCGCGCGCGCCAGTCACGGATCAACGCCACCTGCAGCGCGCGATACTGCGCGGCGCGCGGCGCGTTGCTCTCGCCCTGGTACCAGAGCATGCCGCGCAGCGCGTACGGCACGAGCGGCGCGACCATGCCGTGGAACAAGCTGGCCGGCGCGTTGTGCAGGGCCAGCCCCAGCGGCACGGGCGGCGCGCTCTGGAACACGCTCATCGGCACCAGCGGGATCTCGCGCTCCACCTGGTAGCGCCAGCTGCCCGCCAGTGCGATGCGCTCGCCCGCGCCGTCCGCGCGCGCAAGATACAGCTCCGCCGTGGGCCCAGCGAAGCCGCCGTTGCCGAAGTGATCGAACACGCGCACGGCGAGCGTGCGCCGGCCCGGCTTCACCTTGCCCGCCGCCAGCCGGTAGCGGCGCGACAGCTGATGCGCACCCTGCGTGCCAGGTGGCGTCCTGCCCACTGCCTCGCCGTCGAAGTAGGTGTCGTCAAAGTCGTCGATGGCGCCCAGGCTGAGCACGAGCTCCTGCCCGCCAAAGCTCGCGGGGATGTCCACGTCACGCCGGAACCACACCACCCCGTTGAAGCTCAGCCCGTGCGTCTGCCAGTAGCCGGGCAGCGGCAGCTCCGGCCAGCCCGAGACGTCAAGATCCGGGCGCGCCCAGCCGCGCGCCAGCCCCTGGTTGCCGTCATCACCGGGCAGGGCCTGGCGCTGCCAGCTCAGAAACGCCTGCTCGTATTCGCGCTGCAGGCGCGGCAGCTCCGCGAGCTCTGCGCGCAGCTGCGCGCGCAGCGCCGGCAGCTCCGGCAACACGGGCGCGAGCGCCTCCTGGCTGGTCCAGGCCTCGATGCAGGTGCCACCCCAGGTCGAGTCGATGATGCCGATCGCCACCGCGCGCGCCTCGTGCAGCGCGCGCGCAAAGAAGTAACCGACTGCGGAGAAGTCAGCGACCGTCTCCGGCGAGCACACCGCCCACTCGCCGCTGGTGTCGCTCTGCGGCTCCAGCATGGCGCGCGGCGCCACCTTGAACATGCGGATGCGTGGCCAGCGCGCCTGGGCGATCTCCGCCGGCGCGTTGTCGGCCAGGCCCACCTTCCACTCCATGTTCGATTGCCCCGAGGCGAGCCATACCTCCCCGATCCACACGTCCCGCACCAGCAGCTGACGGCTGCCCTCCACCACGAGCTCGTACGGCCCACCGTCACCGAGCGCGGGCAACTCCAGCAGGAAGCGGCCGCTGGCATCCGCGCTGCCGCTGGCGACCGCCAGCTCCCCCGCTGCGCCGGGGGCGCGCAGCCGCACCGACAGGCGCTGGCCCGGCGCATCCCAGCCCCAGACGGGCAGCGGGCGCCCCTGCTGGAGCACCACGTGCTCGGAGAACAATGCCGCTAGACGGGTCCCAGGCTGGCTCGACTCACTCATGAACGCTGGCGTAGCCCGCAGCGCCGGACAGGGAAAGCAGCAAGGCCCGCGCTGGCCGCGCGGAGCAGTGGCAGCGCGAAAAGACGCGCTAGACTGACGGCGGTGAGCTCACGTGCACCCCTGCCGCGGCGCGCGCAACTGGGCCTGGAGCTATCGCTCGAGGCGCGCGGGGGGTGGGCGCGACTGTGGGTGGAGCACGTGGAGCCTGGCTCACCCGCGGCGCGAGCGGGCGTGCAGGTCGGTGATGCGCTGCGCTCGCTCGCCGGTGAGGCGCCAGCAACCCTGGACGAGCTGCGCGCCCTGGTCGCTCGCTTGCCACTGAGCCAGCCCAGCCCGCTCGTGTTGCAGCGCGGGCAGCAGCAGCTCGAGCTGCTCGTGCACGCCGAGCCCCTGCCGCTGGAGGCGCTGGACAGCGGCCACGTCGTGCTCGACGAGGTGCCGTGGCGCGAGCATCGCCTGCGGGCGGTGTGGACCTTTCCCGCTGGCGGGAGCGCGAGAGTGCCGGCGATCTGGCTGCTGCCGGGCGCCGCCTGGCTCTCCGAGGAGCACCCCGTGGAGCCGCGCAGCGCACGCCTGACGCTGGTGCGCGGCCTCACCCGGGCGGGCTTTGCCACCCTGCGAGTGGAGCGCAGCGGGCTGGGCGACAGCGAAGGCCCGCCCTGCACGGAGCTCGATCTACACGCGGAGCTCTCGGGCTGGCGCGCCGCGCGCGAGCACTTCTGCGGACAGCCGCGCGTGTTACCCGGCGCCCGCTTTCTGTACGGCCGCAGCCTGGGGGGCATGCTGGCGCCGCTGCTGTGCGAGCGCGGGGACTTCGCCGCGGTGGCGGTGTGGGGCTCCTCCGCGCAGCCCTGGCCACGAGCCATGCTGGCTGCCTCCGAGCGACAGTATCGCCTCGCGGGCCGCGCAGGGCCCGAGCTGCAGCGCACCCTGGCGCAGCTCGAGCAGCTCTCGCAGCTGGTGTACGGCGAAGGCCTGAACCCGGAAGCGGCGTACCGGCGCCATCCGGAGCTGCGCGAGGCCGAGCCGGCGAGCTTTGCGGGACGATATGTCTACGGGCGCGTGGCGAGCTTCTTCCAGCAGCTGGCCGCGACCGACGTGGCCGCGGCCTGGCGCGGCGTGCGCTGCCCGGTGCTGGCGCTACACGGCAGCGCCGACTGGCTGAGCCTGGCAGAAGACTCGCAGCAGATCGCCGAGCTCGCACCCGCCGGCGAATATCGCGAGCTCGCAGGCATCGATCACATGATGCATGCGAGGAGCAGCGTGGAGGAGTCCTTCGCCGAGCCCTGGGGTGGTGACTTTTCGCCCGCCGCCCTCGACGCGCTGGTCTCCTTCTTCGAGCGGAGCCGACGGTTCTGACACGCTCACAGAGCTAGCAGCCAGGCTCAAGCTCGTGCGGCTGCGGCGGCCTTTTGGCGCGAGCTGGCGCCGGTGGCCGTGGCTCCGGGTGCCCGCGCACGGCGAGCTGCCGCCTTGCCAATGGCCGCTTTGCCAATGGCCGCTTTGCCAATG
>JAICQL010000419.1 GCA_025937895.1 Polyangiaceae bacterium
CTGCAGCCGCGCTCGGGCGGTCCACTGCAGCTGTGTCCATCGGCCGCATTGATTTGGCAACGATATGCTGATGGCCGTCAAGCGGCCGGTGAGCGTACGGCGGGGACGCCGCTCGCACACGCCGAGCAAGCGCAGGAATCGTTTTGATTCGGCGGACATGACGCGAGGTCGCGAGAGAGAGCCGCATGGCGCGCTCGGTCCGCCAGGTTGCAGGCTCATCCTGGCGCCGGGCGGAGGCAAGCGGCGCGGTGTGGCGGCGCCGCGGCCCGCTTTGCGGCGGTCACACTGACTCGTCAACGATTGGGGAGGAGGGCGCACCACAGGCGCGCGCTCTGCGCTCTAGCTCAGGCCGGGTTGGGAGCGATGGACAGCGGTGGGTTCGGTGGTCGTGTGGCGGGCTCATCCTGACGACGCACGGAGCCGCGCGGTGCCGAGCCCCCCTCCGCACGAGTTTCGGGTTCAGTGTCGGGCGAGGCCCGCTGGGCTGCGCGGTGCATGCGCTGCAGGCCGGCGTCCCATCGAGCTCGGGTCATGCCGGGTACATCACGGCACGCGCGGGCGTTCAGCTGGCGGGCACTTCATCGATGTCGAAGGGGCCTGCTCGCAGGAAGCCGATGGTGAGGAGCCAGGTGCGGGGGGTGGCGACGGGTGGTGTGCTGGAGTGGCTGGCGCGCTGCCAGTCGCGGAGGGCCTGGCTGGAACCGAACGCTAGCTCGTGGGGGCGGGGGAAGTGGGGGAACCAGGGGGCGGACGAGCAGGGGTCGATGAAGCCGGTGGGGACGGCGGCGCGCTGGTGTTTGCGTGCGTTGAGCAGCACGTAGCGGAGGGCGAGGCGCACGGTGCGGGGTGTCTTCAACGGGCGGGCATGGTAGCGGTCGGAGAACAGGGGGCCGTGGCGGCCTAGCTCTCGATTGAGCGCGCGTGCCAGGCGCACGCTGAGGCCTTGCATGCCGCGGGTCAGTGCCGCACGGCTCTCGACCTCGGCAATCAGGTGCAGGTGATTGCTCTGTACGGAGAAGTGGATGAGCGCAAAGCCGAAGCGCTCTTTGCCGGCGCTCAGGGCCTTGCGCGTGGTGGAAAACAGCCTGTGGGTGCGCAGCGAGGGTAAGCCACCGCGAATGCGCTGGGTGACGTGTATGGGATGGTGGCGGGAGAGCGCCGGGCGGCGCTGGTGCGAGACGCCGGGGCGCTCGCCTTTTGGCGGGCGGCCTGCGCCGGTGCGGGGGCCCCCGCGTGATTTGCTGGGTGGGCTGCTAGCTGGCTTGCTCGCTGACTCAATGGCGGAGGTGGCGCGTGAGCCACCGCGACCTGCGCCATCGCGACCTGCCCCGCTGCCTGGATCAAAGGCGAGCGCAAGCTGCCTCCCCACCGCGAGCATGAGAAAATCGTAGTGCGGCGGGGGGAGCTTGGCAATGGCCGTATGAGCGGAGTTGATTCAGCACTGAAATTGTCGAGGTTCCGGCGAGGGCGAGGCGCCGCTGCGTCGTCGTGGAGCGCGCCGCCGTAACGTCGACGTTCGTCGCCGCTCATCGTGCGCCGCGGTAACGTCAGCGCGCATCGCCGCAACGTCACCGCTCGTCACCGTTCGTCGCGCGTCGCGGTAACGTCACCGTTCGTCGGTAACGCGCGGCGGGCACATTCTAGCGTTGCTCGGCATCCGCTTGCTGCCGAGCCCCCCTGCTCAGCTCCGCATCGCGGCGCCGTTCGTCATGCCATTGCGCTCAGAGCTTGCTGGAGGGCGCTGTCGAGGTCGAGGTTGGCTCCGCTTTGGA
>JAICQL010000422.1 GCA_025937895.1 Polyangiaceae bacterium
CGCGCGTCGGGCAGGGAGACCTCGGGGACGCGCGCGGCGAGCGCTTCGGGGGTGAACCCCTGCAGGGCCAGGCGCTCGCTCATGGGAGCCGGCTTCTATCAGGAGTGCGAGCCGGACGGCGAGGCGGATTCGTGCCGGGGACTGTCCGCGGCGGCCGTGGACAGTGCGCGTCTGACCAGGACGGTGCCCCGCAGGGGGTCGACGCACCCGGGAAAGGCGGATTCTCTGGGCAAAAATCCCGGCGCGCCCCACACGGGGAGTGCTGGCACACCCTGTGCAATGGTGAGACTCGAAAGCGCGCAGCACGCGCGGTAGCGATCAGGACATCACCATGACCCAGCTCCATCAGGCCCGCAGCACCAGCGTCAACGTTCTCGGCGAGAGCGAGCTCGAGCAGGTAGTAGGCGGCTATTGCCACCGCCGCCGCCACCATGGCTACGGCCGCAAACACTGCGGCAGCTGGCGCCCGCGCAAGTGCCACGGCGAGAAGTCGTACGAGGCGCCCGAATACGAGCACACGGAGAGCTACGAGGAGAGCTACGAGAGCACCACCGACTCGGGTGATACGCAGATCGTGAACGTGGCAGTGACGGTGAACATCGCCCAGGTGCAGGGCTGAGCGCCGCTCACCTGCCCGGTCAGACATCAGACTTCAGGGGGGGCCCTCGAAAAGCGGGGTAGCCGGGCACGACAGAGCTCGGTGGAACCGGGACGCACGGCGCCGGCAGCGAGCTGCCGGCGTGGGGACGGCGCCCCGGCGAGCCCCCACCGCACTGACAAGCCAGTGCGGAGCGCAAAGACAGGCCTTCTCCGGAGTGACTGCCGGAGCCGTCCCCGTCCCAGCGCGAACGAGGGGACGGGGTGCAATCACCGTCTGCGGACTCGATTGCGCCCAGGCGCACCAGGAGCGCTGCTGCCGGCGTGGGACCGCCGGCAGCGGCGCCGCGCCGCTAATCAAACGGAGCGGCGCTGCGCCGCCAATCAAACAGAGCGGCGCCGCGCCGCTACACCTCCACTCCTTCGAGTCTCCAGGCTCCCGCGAGCTGCTCGCGCCAGCGCTCGTCGATGATCTCGCCATGGCCGATGACGAGGCGCTGGGCAGGTCGCTTCAGCATCTCTGCCAGCGAGCGCGCGGCTGCGCCCTTGTCCACGATCTTCTTTCTGGCGTCCGGCGGCACCCGCACCCGCTCGTAGCAGCCGGTCAGGCGCGCGCCGAGGCGCCAGCTCCAGTGGTCGCTGTCGTGGGCGGAGCACACGATGTCTGCGCCGAGCAGGGTCTGCGTCGGCCGGTGATAGAGCACTGTCTCATCCCAGAACGGCACCCCCTGCAGCGGCAGGGCCTCGAGCTCGGGTAGTTGTCCGCTGAAGCGCGGGTCGTCGATCTCCACGTCGACGCGCAGCGCACGGTTCCTGCCGAGCGCGGAGCTGGGCCCCACCACCTTCGCCTCCGGAAAGCGAGCCGCCGCCGCCGGGGTGCCGAGATGATGCCAGCAGTTGGGCACCAGCAGCCAGCGCACGGGGCCCAGCGCTCGGAGCTGCTCGACCAGAGCGTCGTTCGGAGGCGCGGGGGTGTGCAACAACAGGTCGCCCCCGTCGAGCCGCAGGATCGTGGTGCGGGCGCGCAGGCGCGCGCCGCTGAACCAGACGGGGCGTTCCAGCGACCAGATGCGATCGGGGAC
>JAICQL010000103.1 GCA_025937895.1 Polyangiaceae bacterium
GCAGCGGGCGCAGCCGCGAGGCGGCAGCAGGCGCAGCCGCGAGGCGACAGCGGGCGCAGCCGCGAGGCGACAGCGGGCGCAGCCGCGAGGCGACAGCGGGCGCAGCCGCGAGGCGACAGCGGGCGGGGGCCGCCCGGAGCCCTCATTCTTCTTCGGCTTCGAGCTCGGCTTCTACGGCGCTGATTTCGGCCTCCGTCCCCAGCTCCTCCGGAGTGGGGGTGGAGATGAAGCTGACCGCTCGCCGCTGGATGGCGCGGAACGAGCTGCCCGGCACGAACGCGACATCGACGACGCCTTGATATTCGCGGTCCAGGGTGAGCCGCACGGCGCACTCCTTGCCGCGCTGGGTGGGCCGGACCCGCACGCGATCCGCCGTCAGCGTCATCACGCCGTCGTCCGGAGTTATACCCGACTCCGTCCAGATACAGTCACCCTCCACCGACCAGTTGAGGGTGGCGTCCGCCTCGGGCGAAGGATCCTGCCAGCTCACGATGACGTTCGAGGCGCGATCGATGCCGGCGGCCGCGTCCGTCTCCAGCTGCATGGCAAAGGGCTCGGGCAACAGCGCCACGCCCTCGGCCGAGTCGTCGTCTTCCCCGCGCTCCAGCCGCAGGGCGATCCGCTCCGACGCCTCCCCCTCCAGGCGCTGTTCGTAGCGACCGCGACCGATGCGCCCGAGGCTCTCCGTCATGCCGGCCCGCTCGGCCACCAGCGTGTCGCTCCCCGTGAGCTCGACCCGGGTGCCGCTGGCGCCGCCCACGGTCAGGTTCACGCGCACCACGGTCGTGCCGTCACCAGGCGCGATCGCCAGCATCTCGACGAACATCCCGCGCGTACGGATCGCGTCCGAGTTCACCTCTTCCAGCGTGCAGCCCGCGGCCGCCAGGGCGGTGAGCGCGAGGGCCGCCAGTGACGAAGCTCCGAGCCTCGAGGACCCCATCCGGTTTTTCAAGCTACTCTCTCCTGTGAGACGCACCAGGCGCGTCATCAGCGTATACCAGGGGATACGCGCCTCGCACGAGAAACCTGTCCGGCATGTAACTGCCGGGGTAATTGTCAGACCGCTGATGGTCAGTTCGCTCCTGCTTCAGCGTGTAGCTTTTTCAGCGTGTAGCTTTCCCGGTGTCACTTTCCCCGTGTCACTCCGTCGCGAGGGCCGCGCGCCAGGCGCGTGCCACTCGGTGTGACAGCCAACCACCCAGCGCGGGCCGCCGGTGCCGTTCGTCCTGCGCCGTTCCGTAAGCGTTGATGCCCTCCGATCCACCCCGCCCCACTCGCTGGGCGCTCGATGATGCCGTGTTCGGCGAGTGCCGCCTCGGGCTCGACGACTTTGCGCACGCGGTGCGACAGGAGCCGCGCACGCGCCAGCTGGTGCAGCTGGCCACGCTGCTCGGAGCGCTGGCGCTACCGGCGGGGCTGTGGCTGCTGTCCCGCGGGCGGACGCGCTGGGGCGCGCTCGGCTGTGGTCTCGGCCTGCTGGGCTTTGCCGCGTATCACCTGCCCGACCAGATCGCGCGGCGCTGGTTCGCGCGCACGCCGCCGGCTGCCCGCCGGGTCAAGTACACGCTGAACGCACAGGGGCTAATCGTGACCAGCGAGCTCTCGCGCGAACGGCACGACTTTGCGAGCTTGTACGGCTACCAGCAGGTTCCAGAGAGCTTTCTGATCTGGGTCTCGGCCAGGCTGTTCGTGATCGTGCCCAAGCGCGCTTTCGCGCCCGAGGACTTGCCGCGGGTCAGCGAGCGGCTGGAGCAGCAGCTGGGCGCGCCGCCGCTGCTGCCCCCGTTCTGGCGCTGGCTGGCGCTGGCCGCTCTGCTCGGAGCGCTGCTCCTCGGGCTGTGGAATCGGCTGGCGCCGCGCTGAGCGAAGCCGGCCTGAGCTGGGCTCTGCTCAATCCACGCTCAGCTGCAGCCGGGACAGATCGATCGAGCGGCGACTGGCCTGGGCCACCCGCGCGAGATAGTCATCGCGTGCCAGCTCACGCACCCCGAGCGAGCGCAGGTGTGGCGTGGCAAACTGCACGTCGAACAGCTCGATGCCCGCACGCCGCAGGCTGCGCGAGGCGGCCACCACGGCGATCTTGGAGGCGTCCGTTTCGCGGTGGAACATGCTCTCCGCGGCGAAGAGCCCGCCCGACTGCACGCCGTACAGCCCGCCCACCAGGCGGTTCTGCTGCCAGACCTCCACGCTGTGAGCAAAGCCGGCGTGGTGCAGGCGCTGGTAGGCCACGCGCATCTCCGGCAGGATCCAGGTCCCGCCCTTGCGCCCCTCGCCGCAGGCGGCGATGACCTCCGCGAACGCCAGGTCCCAGGTGAGCGCGAAGTCACGGCGCGCCAGGCGGCGCTGCAAGCTGCGCGAGACATGCAGCTCCTCGGCGGGCAGCACGGCGCGCGGGTTGGGTGACCACCACAGCACCGGAAAACCCTCGTTGTACCAGGGGAAGATGCCGGCGGCGTAGGCCGCCATCAGCCGCTCGGTGGACAGATCACCACCGATGGCGACCAGGCCTTCGTCGTCGCCCCGGCGAGGATCCGGGAATACGGGCGGTGCCCCCGGGCTGAGCAAGACCGGACGTTGCGGAGACCGAGTGCGAAACACGCTGCTTCTTTGTTGTACGCCTCAGCCGCTGCCCGGGGGAAAAATCTTGCCCGGGTTGAGCAAGCCGGTCGGATCGAAGCTCTGCTTCAGGCTGCGCTGCAGCTCGATCAGGTCCGCCGATTGCTCCAGGGGCAGGTATGGTGCCTTGAGCACGCCGATGCCGTGTTCGCCGGAGAGCGTGCCCCCCAGGGACACGGTCAGCTGGAAGAGCTCGCGAATGGCGGCCTGCACGCGCGGCGCCTCGGCCTCGTCGTCCCAGAGGAAGTTGACGTGCAGGTTGCCGTCCCCTGCATGACCATACGCGACGCTGCGCACGGCCAGCCGCTGGCTCAGCCGCTCCAGCTGATCGAGCAAGCTGCCGAGCTGGCGGCGCGGCACGGCGATGTCTTCGCTCAGCTTGTACTTCGCGGTGCGGCGCAGCGAGGCGCTCATGTTGGCGCGCACGTCCCACAGCCGCTCGCGCTGCTCGGCCAGGCTGGCCACGCGATCATCCTGCGCCCCGCGCGCGCGGCAGGCGCTGCGGATGCGACCGGCGCTGGCCTCACAGGCCGCCTCGCTGCCGTCGACCTCGATCAAGAGCAGCGCCTCGGTGCCCTGCACGGCGGCGCCCAGCTCGGGCCCCACGAGCGCGGGCAAGAGCGCCGCGCGCCCGCCGGAAGCGCGAGCGTCCAGCAGCTCCAGACAGCTGGGGCCCAGCCCCTGCTCGATGATGTCTCCCACCGCCTCGGCAGCCTGGGCCATGCGCTGGAACGGGACGAGCAAGGTCAGCGTGCTCTCCGGCGGCGGCAGCAAGCGCAAGGTGAGCTCACCGAACACCGCGAGCGTGCCCTCACTGCCCACGAGCAGAGACGTCAGATCGTAGCCGGTGACGCCCTTGGCCGTGCGGCGCCCGGCGAAGATGCGCCGCCCGCCCGGCAGCAGCGCCTCCAGCCCGAGCACGTGCCGCCCGGTGACCCCGTATTTCAGCGCCCGAGGGCCCCCCGCGTTGGTGGCGACGTTGCCGCCGAGGGTACAGGCCACGCGCGAGCTCGGATCGGGCGCGTAGAACAGCCCCTCGACGTGCACCGCAGCGCGGAAGTCGCTGAGCACCACCCCGGGCTGCACCACGGCCAGCTGCTCGCGCCGATCGATCTCCTTGATGCGGGAGAGCCCGCGCAGATCCAGCACGATGCCGCCCAGCAGCGGCACGGCGCCGCCCGTCTTGCCGGTGCCGCCGCCGCGCGGCACGAGCGGTACGCCCGCTTCGGCAGCGGCGCGCAGCGCGAGCTCCGCATCGCCGACGGACTCGGCCAGCACCACGGCGGCAGGCAGCAGACCCTCCACCTCCGAGGCGTCACGGCGGTAGGACTCGCAATCTCGCGGATCGACCTTCAGGCGCGAGGGGCCAAAGTAGCGAGCCAGCGCGCGCTGGGCTCGACTCGCGCTCGAGTCAGCGGCGAGCGCGGGCTGCGAGCGAGGTGTCATGGCCATGGCCATGATTCGGGAGCACGTCGTTCAGGACCGGTGGACAAGTCTGCTCGGTGCTTTCTCAGCGGCGGCCCTTGAAGCCCATCATGTTCTGGACCACGGCCTCGCTCTCCTCGGCGATGGACTCTTGCTCCTTCGCCTCGTCGGCGCAGCTCTCGCACAGGCGCTGCTTCTTGCCCTTGACGGTCACGGTGATCAGCTCGTCGGCATCTTCGCCGCAGGACTTGCATTGGGCCACGATCCATCTCCTGGCGCGCGCCAGAGAGCGCGCGCATCGCCGTCCGCTCTAGCACGCGCCCTGGCGAGTGCCCACTCGCTCGACGTGGAACACCGCGAGGCTACTTACCGCTACGCTGCCGAGACGAGTGGCCCTGCTCCGCCGGCTGCTAACCGCCCGGTCAAACCACGTTGCCGAGCGCGAGGCGTTTCACTACCTCGGAACTAGGGCTCAACGCGCCGCAAAGATCTCCACGAACTTGGTGAAGCCCGCGAGGTAGTCGGCCACGAGCTTGCGCAGCTTCTCGTCCACCAGCTTACCCTCGGTGTCGAACGCCTGCGCCGCGTTGGCCAGGAACACCGCCCTGCCCAGCCACGGGTGCAGGCCGAGCGCGCGAAACACCGGCAGCCAAGCCGTCTGCGCCAGGCGCGTACCCGCGGGCCCCGGCGTAGCGCCGATCACCCCCACGGGCTTGCCGCCGAACACCCGCGCGATGTCCGACGATGGCCGTGATAGCCAGTCGATGGCGTTCTTGAACACGCCAGGCAGCGACTGGTTGTACTCCGGGCTCACCAGCAGCACGCCGTCAGACACGGCGATGCGATCCTTGAGCGCAGCGACCGCGGGCGGGATGCCCTCGGAGCTCTCGATGTCACCATCGTACAGCGGGATGCCGCTGAGCGTCGCCGTCTCCAGCCGCAGCTCTGCGGGAGCCAGCTCCACCGCCGCGCGCAGCAGAGCCGTGTTGAAAGAGGAGTGCCTCAGGCTGCCGGAAATTCCGATCACGGTGTTCATGGCGGACTCTCTTGGCATGCTTCGAGCGCCGGTACATCAGCGAATTCATTTCGGGCGCGGCCCCCGCGAGCGGGCCGCTGCAGGCCTCGGCCGCGGCCCGGCTGTTTTGGTGATCTTTCGCTGCGAAACGCGCATAAGCTCGAGGAGCACATCATGAACCGTCGCGTCTTCAAGCCTGATTGGACGAGCACCGCCGCCATCACGGGGGCCAGCCTGCTGCTCTGGCACTGTACGTCCGAAGCCCCCCGGCCTCAGCTCGAGGGTGCGCGCGAAGCCGCGATACCTAGCGCCGAGGGCTCGCCGCTGGTGCCGGAAGAAGCTGCGGAAGAGCCGGCGCCGGTCGCGAGCACGCCGTCCGGTGAAGGCAACCCGACGCTGGACGGCAATGTATCTCCCGCTGAGCCTGAGCCGGGGGCGATGGCGCCGGCAGCCCCGCCTGCGGAAGCCATGCCGCCGCCCGAGCCGCCGGATACTCCAGGCTTTGCCGGTGGCTTCATCCTTGGCGCCGATATCTCCAGCGTGCAGGAGGCAGCCGCATGGGGCAGCGTCTTCGTCGACACCGATGGCGTCGAGAAGAGCATGGTGGCGCTGCTGAAGAACCATGGCTTCAACTACGTGCGGCTGCGCACCTTCGTCGATCCGGCAGCGGACTACGGCTACGCTTCCGGCAATGGCTGCCAGGCCAAGATGGAGCCGTACAACGATCGCGATCACACAATCGAGTTTGCCCGCGAGGTGAAGGCGGCCGGAATGGGGCTGCTGCTGGACTTCCACTACAGCGACACCTGGGCAGATCCAGGCAAGCAGGTCATTCCGGAGGCCTGGCGCGGTGCCGCCAGCGTGGCGGAGCTGGCGCAGCGCGTGGAGGAGTACACCCTGGACGTGCTCGGGGCGATGGTGGCGGCGGGTGTGCGCCCCGACATGGTGCAAGTGGGCAACGAGATCACGCCCGGTATGTTGATCCACGTGCCGACCGCCGAGAGCGACTGCTACGGCAACGCCTCCGCGCTCAATCCGGTGAATGGCAGCGCCGCCAGCTGGGACAACCTGGCCACGCTGTTGCGCGCCGGCATCGGCGCGGTACGGCAGGTGGACCCCGGCATGCTCGTGATGTTGCACATCGAGAACTTCGAGAGCGCGGCGGGCATGACCGACTGGGTGCGAAACGCACAGACCCGCGGGGTGAGCTTCGATGTGCTGGGGCTATCGGCGTACGAGGAGTTTCAGGGGCCAGTGAACGCCTGGCGCGGCAACCTGCAGGCGCTGGCGACCGAGTTCCCCGACCTCTCGTTCGCCATTGCGGAGTACAACCCGCAGCGCCGGCTGCTGAATGATCTGATGCGTGAGCTGCCGGAGGGACGCGGGCTGGGTACGTTCTTCTGGGAACCGACGCAGTCGGGCGCCTGGGGCGCGGCGCTGTTCGACTGGCAAGGCAACCGGGCCACCGCGCGCAGCGAGGACTTCGCCGAATACGATCAGCTGCGTGCTGACTACGGCTTGTAGCCAGACGGCGGAGCCGCAGGGCAAGGACTACGGAGCCGCGGGTGGCAGCGGTGGCAGGCAGCCGCCGCTGCGGCCGTTGATCGTGCCTCCGATCGGCAAGCACTCGTAGCCCGCCTGAGCGCAGTCCGCTGCGGTGTTGCACAGCTCGATGCACACGCCGAGCTGCTCGTCCTCAGGATCGAGGGGCAAGAGACAGAATGCGTCGCTGCCGTACGGCTCGCAGCCGATCGCCGAGCCCAGCAAGCAGATACCAGTGCAGAACGAGGTCTGGCCGTCGACCGAGGCGCACAGCTCGCCCGCGCACTCACTGTCCTCCAGGCACTCGCCACCAGCGGGCACCGGTGGCGCGGGGATGCACGCGGCCGCGCTCGGATCACACACGCCGCCGGGGCAATCCGCGTCCAGCGCGCAGGAGCTCGCCGCGGGAACGCACAGGCCCGCCTCGAGGTCGCACACGCCGTCGGCGCACTGCGCGTCGCTCTCGCACTCGGGCGTGCCGTCCAGGCACTGGTTCGTCAGCGGATCGCACTCGCCGCTGGTGCACTCGGCGTCATCGAGGCACTCGGCGGACAGCGGCAGACACGTGCCGAAGTCCGTCAGGCACAGCTCCCCCGGCAGGCAATCCGCGTCTTCTTCGCACTCCGGCTGCGCCGGCTCCACGCACAGCCCGGAAGCATCGCACACGCGCTCGCCGCACTGCTCATCGCTGCTGCAGCTGGGCGCGCAGAAGCCGCGCGTGGGATTGCCCTGGGCAAAGCCCTGACAGCTGAGCGTGTCGCGCCCCCCGCAGTCATCGGCGGTGCTGGGATTGCAGGCGCGCAGGCACTGGCTGAAGGCGCCGCGGGTGACGCACAGGCTGCCCGCCTCGGGACAGGAGCTGTCCTCGGCGCAGGGGCTGGCGCAGTAGCCCCCCGCCGGACTCGCGGGGATGCCCAGGAAATCGGAGGTGGGCGTGATGCAGGTCAGGCCCGCGCCGCAGTCCGAGCTCTGCTGGCACGGGTTGCCGATGGTGGGGGTGCTGCCAGTGGGCAGAGGCGGTGGCTCCGCCGGCACCAGGCACACCCCGGCGCGGCCGTCCGACTCCGCCGGCACGCACACGGCGCCAGGCGCGCGGCAGTCCAGATCGCTATCACAAGACGCAAAGCACAGCCCGCGATCGCCCGGGCCTTCATCCCGCACCTGGGTGAGCAGGCAGGTGGCGCCCGCAGCGGCCTCACTGCCATCGAAGCCACAGCCCGGCACGCCGAAGCTGCAGAAGCCCGAGCAGAAGCTCTGGAAGGTATCGTTCAGGGTGAGGCACAGCCCGCTCGCGCAATCCTCTGCCGCCGCGCAGGCGCTGCCGATGGGCGCGCCCGCGGGAGGTGTGCTGGAACACAGCCCGTTGCCCAGGTTGCAGAACAGCCCAGGCCCGCACTGCGCGTCACTCTGGCAAGCGGGCACGCACAGGCCCGGCTGCGGGCCCGTGCCCGGTGGCTCGTCCCCGAGCGCCGCCACCGACACACACATCACGTCTGCGCGCCCCAGGCACTTGGACTCATTGGGCGCCGGCGCGCGCGAGGCGCAGCTGCGCACGCACAGGCTCTGCCCCGCCAGGCCAATGCACTCGGACGCGACGTCCACGGCTGCGCACGCGGCGTCGTTGCCGCAGGGCATCGAGCAGTAGCCACCTGCAGGCCCGCCACCAGCCAGCTCTCCCCCGTCCGCGCTCAGGCACTCGAGGTCACGGATGCAATCGGCATCGCTGCGACAGCGAGCCCCCACCACGCCAGAGCCTGCGCCGGAGGCACTGCCAGAGCCACTGCCAGTGGGGCCCGCGCCGGAGCCGAGACCGCCGCTGCCGCCAGTGCCCCCGAACGCGCCGCTGCCCAGGGGATTGCGGGGCAAGATCCGGCGCTCCCCCGGGAGGCGGCTGGGGATGGCCGGGATTTGACCGAGCCGCAGCGGTGGACAGACGCACGGCAGGTAAGAAGCTCCGCTTTGCGAGCACACCTGATAGCCGAGGCTCGGCTCGCCACAGCCGCCCCTGCACTCGATGGTCTGACCCGGTACGCAGCTGACGGCGGCCTGCAGTCCCTCATCCGGAGGGCCGCTGAGCACGGCCGAGGTGGCGTAGGTCACGTCGCGATCCTGACAGCTGGCGCTGGCCACCACCAGCGACCAGCCGGCACCCAGCAGCGCAAACGCGCGGAGAATTTTCACGGGCTCTCTCACCGGTAACTGTCTCACCAGCGCTCGGCCACGAGCGGATAGCAGCGCGCACAGTAGCAGACTGGTGGCGCTGGCAGAAGCGGCCAGCGGCAAAACCGCTGCTTGACGGCCCCAGCAGGCGACGATACCCGGGCCGTCGATGCCAGACTCACAGCCACCCGCGGCGCTGCCCAGCTACGCGCTGCGTCCGATCGGGATCGCGCACTCGCCGTTCTTGGAGCGCTCCAGCGCTCCGCGTCAGGGCCGTGCGGCGGGCGGCGTGGAGGGCACCCTGGAGCTGTTCAAGCACTCAGGCTTCGAGCACGCCCTGGAGGACCTGGCGAGCTTTCGCTTCATCTGGGTGCTCTTCTGGTTCCACGAGAACGAGGCCAAGGGCTTCCGCCCCAAGGTGTTGCCGCCACGCAGCAGCCGCCGCCGCGGCGTGTTCGCCACGCGCTCCCCCTACCGGCCCAATCCGATCGGGCTCAGCGCCGTGGAGCTGCTGGGCGTCGATGGCCTGGTGCTGCGGGTGCGCAACCTGGACCTGCTGGAGGGCACGCCCCTCCTCGATCTGAAGCCATATGTGCCGTATTCAGATGCGATCCTGGAGGCCAACAGCGGCTGGCTGAGCAGCGCAGAGGGCCCCGCCGATCCGCTGCCCGATCACGAGGTGGAGTTTGCGCCGCAGGCGCTGGAGCAGCTGGAGTACCTGGCGGCGCGCTCCGCGCCGCTGGCAGCGCTGCGCGCGCGTGTGGCCGATGCGCTCAAGCTGGGGGCGCAGCCCCACGCCTACCGCCGCATCAAGCCAAAGGGCGACGGCTGGGTGCTGGCGCACAAGGCCTGGCGCTTCGATTTCCAGCTCAGCGGGCGGCGGGTCACGGTGACCAATGTCCACACTGGCTACCGCGCCAGCGCGCTGGCCTCGGGCACGGAGCCCGAGCTGGAGCTGCACCGCGAGTTCGTGGCGCGCTTCGGCTGAGCCGCGGCATCGCCCGTCGCTGCGCAGCCGGCGGCGATGTGTGGTGAGCTACCACCCTCATTTCTGTGCCGAAGCCTTCACGTAACGAAGCGGAACCGTTCGGTTCAGAAGCTGTGCCCGCGGTCGTAGAGGCGAGGAGGATGGGGAAGCGCCTGCAGCGTGCGTTCGAGGAGGCTGGCAGCATCGGTGGGCTGGTCGCGCGCATGCGCCTGGCCTCGATGGCGCAGCTGACCTCCGTGGAGGCAGAGACACAGGAGGATCGTCCGGAGGTGGTGCTGCGCGTGAACACCGCTCTGGACGAGATCCGCAGGCAGTTCGCCAGCGCGGACCGGGAAGAGAAGGCCGCGCCCTCGGTCGTGCAGGCCGGCGGCGGAGGCGAGGATCTGAGCAAGATCCTGCGCCGGCACCTCAACACGTACCTGGACATGATGTCGCAGCGCAGCCTGTTCCTGGGCAACGTGGACGCCACCATCCGCCGCGTGAACGAGGCCGCCAGCTCCGCCCTCGACGTGGAGCGGGTGAGCGTCTGGTACTGTGATCCGCAGCAGACCAAGATCTGGTGCGTCGATCTGTTTCAGCGCGCCAGCGCCAGCCACTCGGGTGGTGCCGAGCTGTTTGCCCGTGACTTTGCGCCCTACTTCCGCGCCCTGCGCAGCGAGCGGACGATCGCCGCCCACGATGCGCAGAGCGACGGGCGCACGTCGTGCTTCAGCGAGGTGTACCTGAAGCCGCTCGGCATCGGCGCCCTGCTGGACGTGCCCATCTGGGTGGGCCGCACGATGGTGGGCGTGGTATGCCACGAGCACGTCGGCCCCAAGCGCATGTGGACCAAGGACGAGGAGACGTTCGCGTACCTGATGTCGAACTTCGTCGCGCTGGCCATCGAGCGCAGCAACGCCGAGGTGGGGCCGCGCACCGCGCGGCGCAGCCTGGCCAACGGCTGAGCGCCGGCCGCGGGGGTCCGAGCACGGCTGAAGGGGTCAGCGCGAGAGCCTGATGCTCGCAGTTCCGGCGAGACCGCCGTATCTTGCCCGGGTGCTTCGCCCCCGCCCCGAGATCGAACGGGCGCTCGTGTTCATCTCCGAGCGGCTCGAGCAACCGCTGACGGTGGCGGACATCGCGCGCGCCGCAGGCATGAGCGAGTTCCACTTCCAGCGCGTCTTTCACGACTCCATGGCAGAGTCCGTGGGACAGTTCGTGACGCGCAAGCGCCTGGAGACCGCGGCGCTGCGGCTGGCCTACGAAGCGAGCACGCCCATCACCAGCATCGCGCTGTCGAGCGGCTATTCCTCCAGCTCCAACTTCTCCAAGGCGTTCAGCGCCTTCTTTGGCTGCAGCCCCAGGGACGTGCGGAGCCCCGCGGGCAAGGTGCCTGCCAGCGTGGGCAAGGTGATGGCTCGCTACGGCAAGAGCTTTCACCCGCGAGAGCTGTACACGGTGGCCGAGGACCAGGACGAGCAGAGCTGGCGTGCAGAGGCTCGGCACTGGCAAGAGCGCGTGCGCTACGAGCAGCACCCGGGCCTGAACTTCGCCTGCCTGGCGAGCCCCGAGGGCTATGACCTCGAGGCGCTGCAAGACACCTGGCGCGAGCTGATCGAGCAGAGCCGCCAGCTCGGGCTGTGCCAGGATGAAGTGGACGCCTGGGGTATGCCGCTCGACAGCCCCGATCTCTCGGCACCGGACCGCTGCCGCTATCATGCGTGTGTGCCCTGCCCTGCCGGCACGCAGCTGCCGGCGCCGCTGTTTGCGCGGCGGCTGGAGCCAGGGCGCTACGCGGTGTTCCGCCATGCGGGACCGGTGGCTGGGGTCAGCGCGGCGTATCGCAGCATCTACTCGTGCTGGTTCCGCGCCAGCAGCGTCGCCCCCGACGACTTCCAGCCGCTGGATCACTACGTGACCGATGAGCCCCGGGGAGGCCGGGTGGACATGGAAATGTGGCTGCGCATTCGCCCGCGCGATTGAACGAGAGTGAAACGGCAGCCTGGGAGAAGTGATTGCCAGGCGGGGAGAAGCCAGGCCCCAGCCGCCGCGGCAGGCTCTCCTCATGAAGTTTCTATCCAGGCCTCGACGCATCCTCATCACCGGCGCCTCGCAGGGCATCGGGCGCGCCACCGCCCGTGCGCTGGCAGCGCAGGGGCACTCGCTGGTCCTGGCCGCGCGGGGTCGCGAAGCGCTGGAGGCAGCGGCCCTGGAGATCCGCCGCGCGGGCGGCGGCGCGCAGGCGATAGTGCTCGATGTGACCGACCCTGCCAGCGTGGCCCGTGGCGTCTCCGAGGCGCTCGCCGCCGGGCCGCTGGAGGTGCTGGTCAACAACGCCGGCAGCTGTCAGCAGCGACCCTTTGCGTGCTGCACCGAGGCGGAGCTGCGGCAAGAGCTGGAGCTGAACTACTTCGGCGCGCAGCGCATGATCCGCGCCGTGTTACCGGCGTTCGTGCAGCAGCGCTCTGGGCTGATCGTCAACGTCTCCTCCCTGCTGGGCAGCAGCGCGGCCCCCACCACCGCCAACTACTCGGCGAGCAAGGCAGCCCTGGAGGCATTTTCGCACGCGCTGCGCGGCGAGCTGGCGCACACCGGGGTCCGGGTCACCGTGTTCGTCGCGCCGCACACGCAGACGGAGCTCGGCGCGCGCACCGAGTTCCGCGGGGTCACGAGCCTGCCGGTCGACTACGTGGCGCGCGAGCTCGTGTACGCCATCGACAGCGCTCCGCGGCGCTACGCCGCCAGCCCCGTGTATCGCCTGCTGCTGCGGCTGGCGGCCTGGTGCCCGCGGCTGATGGAGCGCCAGATGCTGGCCAGCGTCCGACATCTGTTGCAGGAGCCTGCGCCCTGAGCCGCTGCTGCCTGAGGCGCTGCTGCCTGAGCCGCTGCTACCTGAGCCGCCGGGCGCCCCGAGGTGCCGCACGCGGACGTGGAGCGGCAGCCCGGCCCCCCTGCCCCGCTTGGCGAGTGCCAGAGGACGTAGTAGGCCGGCCGCGATGCTGTCGACGGCGGGCTGGAGGATGCGGCGGGTCGCGGGTGCGCGGCAGGTGGGTGAATGACCCGAGCGGCCGACAGCGCGCCGCGCTGGCCAGCCCTGCTGGCGCTGGTGCTGATCGCCTTGCTGGCGCTGATCGTGCACGAGCGCCTGCAGCCCTCGCCCGTGCGCCCGCTGGACGCGCCCGCGCGCGAGTTCTCGGCGGCGCGCGCCGAGCGCACGCTGGAGCACCTGCTGGGCGACGGCAGGCCACACCCGACGGGCAGCGAGGCGCAGGCGGGGGTGCGCGCGCGCTTGCTGGGCGAGCTGGAGCAGCTGGGGCTGAAGCCCACGGTGCTCAGCGGCATGGCCTGCAGCGAGAGCCTGTGCGCGGAGCTGCACGACATCCTGGCGGAGGTGCCGGGCAGCGCGGAGCCGGCGCAGCTGCTGCTCGCGGCGCACTATGACTCGGTGCCGGCGGGGCCCGGCGCGGGCGACGATGGTCAGGGCGTGGCCACCTTGCTGGAGCTGGCGCGAGCGCTGCGCGAGGAGCCGCTGCGCCAGGGCGTGTGGTTGCTGTTCACCGATGGCGAGGAGCTGGGGTTGCTCGGCGCGCGGCTGTTCGCGCAGCAACATCCGCTGGCGCGCGAGCTGAAGCTGGCCATCAACCTGGAGGCGCGCGGCAATCGCGGGCCGAGCTTGATGTTCGAGACGGGGCCGAACAGCTCAGGGCTGATCCGCAGCTTCGCTCACGCGCCGCGTCCCGTGGCAAGCTCGCTGTTTGCGCCCGTGTATCGCCAGCTGCCCAACGACACGGACTTCACCATCCTGCTGGATCAGGGCATGGAGGGCCTGAACTTCGCGTTCCTGGGCGGGGTGGAGCGCTATCACACACCCCTCGACCGCAGCGCGGAGCTCGACTGGCGCTCGGTGCAACAGCAGGGCGAGGGAGTGCTGGCCACCCTGCGCGCGTTCTCGCTCGGCGCTGCAGAGGGCTCGAGCGGCGAGCTGGTGTACTTCGATCTGTTCGCCGCCTGGCTGGTGACCTTGCCGGCCGCGGCGCTGTGGCCGCTGGCGGCGCTGGCGCTGGTGCTCTGGGCGGTGGTGCTGGCTCGCGCCGCACGCGCCGGGCTGAGCTGGCGCCGCACGCTGGGCAACTGGGGGCGCGCGGGGCTCGCGCTGGTGGCGATCTTGCTGCTGCCGGTGCTGGCGACGGCACTGCTGGGCGTGATCTTGCAGCTGCTCGGGGCGCTGCCCTTCGCGGTGATCGCCAGGCCCGAGCCCTTCTCGATCGGCATCTGGCTGTGGGTCGCGGCCGCGCAGGCCCTGGCTCAGCCGCTGCTGCGCACCTCGGAGCAGCGCCAGGCGCTGTGGGAGCTCACGTGGTTGTCGTGGGCGTTGCTGGGCCTGGGCCTGGCGCTGACGGCAGCGGCGGCGAGCTACCTGTTCGTGTTGCCCGCGTTGCTGGCGGCGGCGCTGCGGCTGTGGGCGAGCCTGCGGGGGCGGGCGCCAGTGGCGGGCGAGATGCTGGCGGCGGCGCTGGGCGCGGCGCTCCTGATGTTGCCGGTGGTCAGCTTGCTGCCGAGCACCTTGGAGCTCTCGCTGCCCGCACTGCTGGCCGCGGTGGCCGCGCTGACCATGAGCCCGCTGGCAGCGCTGCTCGGGCCACTGCTGCGCAGCGTGCGCGCGCGCGCCGGGCTGTGTGCGGCCGCCTTGCTGGCGATGGCCAGTCAGCTGGGGCTGGCACCGTACAGCGCGGAGGTGCCGCAGCGGCTCTCGCTGGTGCTAGAGGTCAGGGACGGCGAAGCGCACTGGCTCGCCGAGGGCACCTCGGGAGAGCTGCCCGAGGCCGTGCGCGCCGCGGCTGCGTTTGCCCCACGCCCGAGCCGCCCGCATCCCTGGCCTGATCACGCCCAGGGGCTGATGTACGTGGCAGCGGCGCCGGCGCCGGCGGCCTCGCTGCCCGCGCCGCGCATCGAGCGGCAAGGCCAGCGCCTGCTGATCGAGCTGGAAGCTCCGCCCGATCTGTGGGCACTCGGCTTGCGCCACCTGGGGCCCGAGCGCGTCGTGGCGGCGCGCTGGCAGGGGCGCGAGCTGCGGCTGCGCCGTGACGAAGCTGGCCAGCGCGTGCTCTTGGTGCTGGGGCAAGAGCGCCGCGTGCGGCTGGAGCTGGAGCTCGATCGCGAGCCCGCGGAGCTGCCCGAGCTGGTGGCGATTGCGCTCGGCCTGCCTCAGGCCGCCGCGCCGCTGCAACGAGCCCGCGGCACCACGGCTGTGGCGTCGGGCCTCGGAGACATGACGGTGTTGCACCTCACGCCGGAGGTGCGCTGAGGCCCGGGCGAGTGCGGTGGGGATTGGCGCGGTTACTGGCAGCCACCCAGTCTACACCGGAGGTGCGTGACGACGTGCCTGTCACCGACAGAAATTCGTTGTAAACCCTTGAGTCACCACGGTGCATGCTCCGTTACTACCCGAACAGGTGAGAATGGGGCCGGATGCTCCGCATCGAGGAGGAACTCCGCCCGTCTGCGACAAGTCCCAAACGGTCGCTCCATTACAGCCCTGAAACGCGCACGTTCCTCCACCGCTTTCAGTGTCGACCTGAAAAAGAAACTCCACCTCGCCGCTGCAGTCGTAGTCGCGATCAGCTACGTTGCTGCAGATATTTTGCGGCGTGTCAAAGAACTGCCTTTGACCCGGAAAAATCGTTGATGTCTGAATGCCATCGGAACCATCACGGTCGCAGCAATCTCCAGACAGTGGGGAATAACCGACGAGCGGCGATACTGACTGCTGCGTCCGTGAATTACAAACTCGGCGCAGGTCGGCGGCCTCATTTGTACCGAAGCCATCTCCGTCACGATCGCGGAAGAACGTTTGGCAACGTTCGCTCAAACATTCGTTGTCCTGCGTGCAAGTTGCACCGTCTGGAAGCATTGCAGAAACACAGACCGCATTCTGACAAGTTCCGCGGGGCACTGAGGTGCAAGCGGTGCCATTCGGTAGGTTGTTGGGCACGCACTGAGCCTGTGCGCTGCACGTGTCCTGCCCGGAACACTCGGTGGGCCCGGCTCCGCAAGCTCCACCAACATTCACGCTGAATCCCGTTCGGCTACGAACTGGATCGCAGATCTGGCAGGGGTTTGCGGGATTGATGGTGCCCGCCGGCACACACGAGCCTCCAATCGTGCAGCCAGTACAGCCGACACATTGCCCGTTCTGGCAGGACCCGCCGGGAGCGGACGCACACGAGGAACCATTGGCACGATCGTTGGCTACGCACTGACCCTGTTGGTTGCACGTATCCTGCCCCGAGCACTCTGTGGGGCCTGAACCGCAATTTGCACCCACATTAGCGCTGAAGCCGCTGGAATTGGTAAGCGGATTGCACACCTGACATGGGTTCTGAGGGTTGGAGGTCCCAGGGGCGAAGCATGTATTGCCAACCTGACACCCCTGGCACTGACACTGATTCTGCGCTTCGTTGCAAGTGCGGTTTGCGCCGCAATCCAGTTGCCCCGTCCCCACACATTGGCCAGCCTGGCACTGGTCGCCCGTTGTACAAAAAGCGCCGTCATCGCACGGTGCTCCGTTGGGAGCCGTTCCCTGCTGACAGTTGCCACTCCCATCGCAAACGTCCGCTAGATCGCACACGCCCATCGCCGGACTCCCGCAAGGAGAGTTCGCGACCAAATGGTTCGGCTGGCAGCGGCCCTGTGTGTCGCAGGTATCTTGGCCCGAACAGTCCGTCGCCGGCGCACCGCAACTCTTTCCCGCTGCGATGGTATAAGACGTCTTCGATGCGTCCGGCCTGCACACCTCACACGGGTTACCATTGGCTTCCGTGCCTTCTGGCATGCAAACGCCATCGATAACGCAGCCTTCGCAGGTGTTCACGCAGGTGTCTGTGTCAACATCGCAAAGGGCTTCGCCACATTGGCTTACCGGTGGAGAGCAGCTATCCGTTGCCTCGTCACAGCTGGACGATCCATTGCACTCGACACCGTCATCACACACCCGTGCAGCCCCCACGCATCTGCCGGCCAAGCAGACGTCATCCAGCGTGCAAAATGCGCCGTCATCGCAAATGGTGCCAGCATCGTTTGACCAGCCCTGTGGGTCGCGCTGGGGGTCGCAGATTCGGCACGGATTACCCGCCTCGCGAACGTCGGGCGCAACGCAAACACCTTCTATGAAACATCCAGGGCAGGCCGCCTCGTCTTCACCCGCGTCGCTGGGGCCGTTGGCCGATCGCGCAGACCCCAGGGATTGCGCTGGCTGTGCATTGGCTACGCTGATTTCACCTGCATCGGTTCTTTCGTACGGGCGGTACTCTCCTTCACATCCAGATGCCAGCAACGCCACCAGTGCGGAGGCCAGTGCCGGTGCCGATCGCCAGTTCTTCATCATCCCTCCCGGTCGGGGTGCGACATTGCCTCACAGGCCCAGACAAGGGAAGGCCTTTGGGGGAGGCGGACAGGCATCGGCTTCCGCCGGGCGCCAATTGCTAATCACGAGCGCTGCGGTGGTGCCACCCCGCCCTGATTGATCTGACGAAGCTGTTGCAGCTTCCAGCGCACCCGGGCTCCACAAGGCGCCTCGCGAGCTGGCGGCCTGACCCCACCCAGCTCTCCTCAAGGCCAGCCCCGCGCAGCCGCTCTCTCGTTCGAGGGGCGCCTGTCGGGCGATGCGAGGGAGGAACATGCACAGAGCGACGCTTCGACGCGCGCCAGCGCGGAACGCTGCCGGCAGCGCGTACCTGAGCTCCGTGCCGGCGGTGCTGCTGGAGGCGATCCGACTGGCGGCGGACGAGGAGGCGAGCTTGAACGCGCTCTCGCAGGCCATCATGCGCGACGCCTCGCTCAGCGCGCGCGCGCTGGCGCTGGCCAACTCACCGCTCTTCGGGCAGCGCCGCAGCGTGGCCAGCGTGGATCGAGCGCTGGTCACCCTGGGCCTGCGCAACGTGCGCACGTGCTTGCTGAGCGGGGCGCTGATGGAGGCGCTGAAGAATCAGCACCAGGGCGCCATCGACATGAAGGAGTTCTGGCAAGAATCTCTGCTGCGCGCCAACATCGCCAGCGCCATCGCGGCCAGCGTGGCGGAGACCTTGCGCAGCCGCGCGTACCTGGTCTCGCTGCTGGCGGACGTGGCGGTGCCGCTGCTGGCCGGCACGGACGCGGGCTACGCGGAGGCCGTGCGCGAGGTGCACGCCTGTCAGCTGAGCATCGCCGAGCTGGAGCGCGGGCGGCAGGGGCGCCCGCACGCGCAGGTCGCGGCGGAGCTGTGCGACTCCTGGGGTCTGCCCGCCAGCTTGAGCGGCCCGATCGCTCGCCATCACGAGCCGCCGCCTGCAGGGCGCGCGCACGATCCGGACACGCTGGTCTGGCAGCTGGCGTACGTGGCGGGCAACCTGCCGCTGGCGCGTCTGGGCGCCTGGGACCCGAGCTTGCTGGAGCGTGGCGCCGCCTGGTTCGGCATGCCGTCGAGCACGCTGAGCCACACGATCGAGGTGGGCATCGAGTGCTTTGCGGCGCAGGCCGAGGCCTTTGCCAGCGTGTTGCCCGAGGATTGCTCCGCGGAGGCCATCCTGGAGGTGGCGCGGGGGCTGGCACGCCTGCGCGACGAGGGCTGAGCCCCGGCGCTCTCCTGCTCTGCCCTTCAGCTGGCCGCCGCAGACAGCCGGCGCGCCAAGGTGTGCATGGCCACGGCGAGCAGCTCGTTGTCGAGCGTTGCATCGGTGAGCACACAGAGCAGGCCGTAGCGCAGGCGGGTGGCCACCAGGTCCGCGCGCGCGAAGCGCAACCGCAAGGTGTGGCTGCAGGGCAGCGTCTCCACCGCCGTCTGTAGCAGGTTCATCAGCCGCGCGGTGGTGCGCTCCAGGGCGGGCAGGTCCACGTCTTCGGGCAAATCCAGGAGCAGCAGCTGGCCCTGCGGGCCGCACACGAAGCTGCCGAGCACGCCGGTCACCCTGCGCAGCGCGCCGAGCGGCTCGCTGGTCACGGCAGCCCCAGCTTGGCTCGCACGAAGACGAGATCGGCGTTGGCGCCTCGCACTCCGGTGATGTTGCTGCCCCGGAAGATGACGATGCTCTCTTCTCGGCCCTCGAAGGCGAGCGCGCGGCACGCGCCGAGCCCCAGCGCGTCACCGATCAGCCCGGCCACTTGCTGGCTGTAGTAGGCAGTGTCCGCCAGCTCGGTGCTGGCTCCGCCGCGCAGCTTTTGAATGGTGCCGTCCAGCGCCACCCGCGCCAGCGCCAGGCGCTGCAGGCCCGGAGCAGCGAGCAGCGACGGGCTCGACAGCTCGCTGGAGGTGAGCTCTTCGCCGGCTGGTTGCTCGATGTGCGCGCGGCGCACGACCTTGGTGGTCTGCTCGCGCCCCGGCTCCGAGCGGCGCTCACCGCTCTCATCGAGGCGCTGGGCGGCGCTGAGCAAGAGCTCGTCGGCGCCCATGTCGATGCTGCCTAGCGCGGGCCACGGCTGCTCGCAGGGCTCGATCGTGCCGCCGCGCAGCCCCAGCATCATCACCACCGCATCCAGTCCGACGGCGCCGCCGAAGTCCGCATGCACCAGGAGCCCGGCCGCAAAGAACAGATGGCCCTGCTCCAGCCCGGAGCTCACCCGGAACACGCCGCGCACCCTGTTGAGGCAGTTGATCTGGATCAGATCCGCGAGCTGCGCGGTGGGCAGGCGGATGGCAAAGCCCGGGCTGGTGCCCTCTGCCTCGCAGGCAGTGGCGCTCGGAGCGTCGCTGGAGTTTGCCGGGCGGACCATGCGAGGGGGAGTGGCGGGCAGGCGTCCACGCAGCGAGGCAAGCCTCGTACATCAGGCTAGCACGCGGGGGTTGCCCTTCAACGTGGTCAGCGGATGGGCGCGCGCCCGCTGCGCGCGCGTCCTTCCGTGTCACCCGAAGCCGCTGCCGCTACTGCAAGGCGGGCGGCTTCACAGCCCCCCAACGGTACAGCGCGCGCGCTGCCGGATGTCGGTAGCGGACGCACCCACCAGCACCTCGAACTCGCCGGGCTCGAGCAGCCAGCCGTGCCGTTCCGGATCGTAATACTGGAAGGCCTCCGGCTCGAGCTGCACGCTGACCCGCCTGGTCTCGCCCGGCGCCAGTTGCACCCGTGCAAAACCCTTGAGCTCCTTCACGGGCCGCGGCAGGCGGCTCTGCACGTCGCGCAGGTAGACCTGCACCACGTCCGCTCCCGCCCGCGTGCCGGTGTTGGTGACGTCCAGGCTCACCTCCAGGCCCTGGCCCGCGCCCACCCGCTCGCGCGACAGGCTCAACCCCGAGTGCCGGAAGGTGGTGTAGCTCAGCCCGAAGCCGAAGGCGAAGCGCGGCTCGATGGCGCTGCGATCGAAGTGCCGGTAGCCCGTGAAGATGCCGTCTTCCAGCACCACACGATTGTCGTGGTCGTGGTCGAAGTAGGAGTTGAAGCAGGAGCGATCCTCCACCCGCTTCTCGAACGTGGCGGGCAGCCTGCCGCTGGGGTTGACCTTGCCGATCAAGATCTCTGCCAGCGCCTGGCCGCCGGCCTCGCCCGGGTAGAAGGCGTGCAACACCGCCGGCACGCGATCGATGAAGCGGCTCATGTCCAGGTTGCCGCCAGCGGTCAGCACGACGACGGTCTTTGGCTGCACCGCCGCCACCTGCAGCAGCAAGGACTCCAGCTCGGGGTTCATGGCAAAATCGCGGTCGAAGCCCTCGGCCTCGCTCACGTGATCCCAGCCGCCGGTGACGATGGCCACGTCCGCCCGGCGCGCCAGCGCCACACACTCGGCGATGGCCTGCTCCGCGCCCGCCGACGACTGCCAGCCAAACTGCATGCCGCTGAAGAAGCGCGTCTTCTGGTACTCGATCTTCAGCGCGTAGTCGCGGCCTGCCTGCAGCTCCACGTCGGCGCGGTGGGGGCCGTTCTTCACGTCGCTGACGTTGTCGATCACCAGCTTGCCGTCGAGCCACACGCGATAGACGCTGTCGTGAGAGCGGGTGTGGAGCAGGTGCTTGCCGCTCTTGGTCGGGCGGAAGCTGCCCGTCCAGCGGATCGAATAGCGCGGCACGGTGATGCCGTCTGCCGGCGGGCGCACGCCCCAGTGGAAGTCCACGTGCTCGTCCACCCGGGTCGCCGTGGGCTCGCCAGAGAGGTCGCCGTTGTTGAAGTACTCGCCCCACAGCCCCGGGCCCTGCGGGCAGCTGAAGCTGCAGTCCGCGAACACGCCGTGCTGCGGGTTGGGATCCGGGCCCGCCGCGTGCAGCACCTCCACCCCGGGGCACAGCTCGCGGATGCCGCGCAGCAGGCTGACAGGGTCATGGGGCGGCGTGTAAGAGCTGCCACCGCCGCCGAAGACCGCTGGATCTGCGTACGGCCCCAGCACCGCGATGGTCTTGATGCGGCTGAGGTCCAGCGGCAGCGCGCCGTCCTCGTTCTTGAGCAGCACGGTGCCGGCGCGCGCCAGCTCCAGCGCCACCTGGCGGCTGCTCGGATCCTCGTACGGGATGCTCTCGTCCTTCTGCTCGCGATCGAGCCAGCCAAAACACACGGCCATGCGCAGCATGCGCCGCACTTTGTCGTCGATCGTGGCCATGCTGACCTCACCCCGGGCCAGCGCCGCCTTCACGTTCTGCTCCGTGAACATCTCGGCCGTCGGCATCTCGATGTCCAGCCCTGCGTTGAGCGCGTCCGCCACGCTGTAGGTGGAGAGCCAGTCGCTCATGGCCACCCCGTCAAACTGCCACTCGGTCTTGAGGATGTCGCGGATCAGGCCCGGGTGCTCCGAGCAGTGGATGCCGTTGACCAGGTTGTAGGCCGTCATCAGCGCGGCGGAGCCACCCTCGTGCACGGCGGCCTTGAAGGCGGGCAGGTAGATCTCGTGCAAGCTACGCTCGTCGAGATCGGAGCTGACCGTGTGCCGGCCAAACTCGGCGTAGTTGACGGCAAAGTGCTTCACGGTCGCAGCCACGCCCTGGTCCTGCACGCCGCGGATGTAGCTCACGGCCACGCGCGACGAGAGATACGGGTCTTCCCCGCAGTACTCGAAGTTGCGCCCGCACCAGGGGCCGCGGTAGATGTTGACCCCGGGCGCCAGCAGGATGTGCACGCCGCGGGCGCGGCAGTCACGCCCGAGCGCCGTGCCCAGGCGGTACCAGAGATCGCTATCCCAGCTGGCAGCCGCGGCGATCAGCGCGGGATAGGCGGTGGAGGCGTCGCACCACCAGTGGATGCCCATCGGGCCATCCGCCATGCGCAGCTCCGGCAAGCCCACCCGGGGGATGGGAAAAGTGGCGCTGTTGGCTTGCGCGCCCCCTTGGCCAGGCTTGCCCCCGAGCAGCAGGATCTTCTCTTCCGTCGTGAGCTGCGCGAGGAGCTGCTCGACGCGCTGCTCGACGTCCGCGGAAGGTGGGGTGAAATGGCGGTAGCGGCTGTGCATGGCGGCGGTTTACTCCAACCGCCGGGGCGCTGCCTACGGGCCGGGGTGCGACTGCCGGTGAATTTCCACCCAGGAGCACAGATTCGAGCGCATGCACCACCGTTGGAGCTAAACTGCAACCCGGAGTGGTGCGACGTTGAGAGTCCTGGTAACCGAAGACGAAGCCGACGTCAGGAGCGTGATCGCGCGGGCGCTGGAGCGAGACGGGCACGCCGTCTCGATCGCAGGCACGCTGGAGGAGGCGCGGCGCGCGCTGGCCGCGGGCGTGGACCTGCTGGTGCTGGACCTGAGCTTGCCCGATGGCTCCGGGCTGACCTTGTGCCGCGAGATCCGCGCCACCCAGGCCTCACTGCCGATCCTGATCTTGACCGCGCGCACTCAGGTGGAGCTGCGCGTGGAGGGGCTGGACGCCGGCGCGGACGATTACCTCACCAAGCCCTTCGCCTTGCCGGAGCTACGCGCGCGCGTGCGAGCCCTGGGCCGGCGCGGCCCCATCTCCCGCCCCTTCGTGCATGTCTTCAATGGAGTGCGGCTGGATCTGGCGGGGCGGCGCGCGCTGCGCGATGGCGAACAGGTGCCGGTGACGGCACGCGAGTGGGCCATCCTGGAGGCGCTGGCCAACCGCGGCGGGCGGGTGATGACCCGGGTAGAGCTGCTGGAGAACGTGTGGGGCTCGAGCAGCGAGTCGGCGGGCAACAGCCTGGAGGTGCTGGTGGCCCGGCTGCGCAAGAAGTTCGGTCCTGATCTGATCCAGACCCTGCGCCGGGAGGGCTACTCTCTCAGCGGATCGATCGAAGGTGGCTCGAGCTAGGCCCGCGCGCAGCGGGCGGCGCCGCTCAGCGGCGGCCAGGGGGCGCGATGCGAGCTAGCGGCGGCAGCCAGAGCCTGTTGCACCGGGTGGCGCTGGGCTCGGCCGCGTCCGCCGCGTTCGCGGCGCTGCTCGCCGCCAGCGTGACCAGCGTGTTCGCTGCCTACCTGACGCGGCGCGCCCATGATCAGCGCGTGCAGGACGCGGCGCTGGTGCTCGCGGACGAGCTGGAGGGGGATGCGCAGCGCCACAGCCTGGCGGAGATGGTGCGCAGCGAGCTGCGCGAGACGCGGCACACCGGCATCGCCTTTGCCATCTTCGATCGCAGCAATGGCGAGCTGCTGGCGGGCAATCCGCACGTACCCTTCTCGCAGGAAGAGGCGTGCACCCACTCCCCTGCCCTGCGCGCCTGCGGGGTGCCGGCGCGGCAGGGCAAGCTGTGGGTGGTGGCCGCTGCCGGCAAGCTCGACCTGGCGCTGCTCTTCGCGCTGTCTTCCGCGCTGGCGGCGCTGCTGGCGGGGCTCGGCGCCTGGCTCGCGAGTCGCCCGATCGCGCGCTGGTTGATGGGGCCGCTGTCGGCCTTGCGCCAGCAGGTGGGCGCCATCGACTTTGCCAGCACGCGCTCGACCAGCCTGGGCCCCGCCGCGGGCGTGGCAGAGGTGGACGCGCTGCGCGCCGCGATCACGGAGCTGCTGGAGCGCGTCGGGCGCGCGCTGCGCCAGGCGGAGCGCTTTGCGGCCGATGCCGCGCACGAGCTGCGCACGCCGCTGACGGCGATCCGCGGTGAGCTGGAGCTGCTGTCGGAGGAGGCCTCGCTCACCCCGGAGACCGGCGCCAGCCTGCAGCGCGCGCACCGGCGCGTGGTGGAGCTGAGCATCCTGCTGGAGCGGCTGCTGGTGCTGGCCCTGCCGGACGAGAGCCAGTGGTCTGCGAGCGAGCTCATCTCGCTGCAGGAGCTGGCGGAGGATCTGATCGCCGCGCTGCCGGAGGCCGACCGCGCGCGGGTGCGCCTGCTGGACGCCAGAGGGGACGTGGTGGTGCGCGGCGATAGCACGTTGCTCGGCCTGTTGCTCTCCAACGGGCTGGGCAACGCGCTCAAGTTTGGCGCCCAGGTCACGGTCTCGGCGTGTGAAGACGCCGGCGAGGCGGTGCTGCGCGTGGACGATGACGGGCCCGGCGTGCCGGCGGAGCAGCGCGCGCTGGCGTTCGAGCCGTTCGTGCGCCTGGGCGGACAGCAGCGCGCGGTCGCCGGTCACGGCCTGGGGCTGGCGCTGATCGCGCACGTCGCGCGCCGGCACGGCGGTGTGGCGCGCTTCGTCGATGGCGCGCCCGGAGCGCACCTGGAGATCCGCCTGCCACGCCAGAGCGCGAGCTGACTCCTTCCGAGCCGGGGCGGCGCTGCAGCGACGCCCCAGCCGTGTCGTGATCAGCCGTGTCGTGATCAGCCGTGTCGTGATCAGCCGTGTCGGATCAGTGATGTTTGTGAGCGGGCTTGCCGCCCTTGCCGCCGGCTGCCAGCGAGCTGTACGCCGCCTCCACGATGGCGTCGGGCTTGATGAAATTGCTGCCCGCCTGCGCGTCCAGATCTGCCGTCGGCTTGGCTGCGATGATCTGCTCCAGGGTCTTGCCCTGCCGGATCAGCTTGGCCACACGCTGGCGAATCTGCTCCAGCCGGTCACGCCAGGCCGCCAGCTCCTTGCGGCCCACCACCTTGCCGTGGCCGGGGATGACGCGCGTGCTGTCGTTGCACTTGGCCAGGATGGCGTCCGCCGCGGTGATGAAGCCCTCAAAGTTGCCGCCGCTCTTGCGATCGACGAACGGGTAGCCGCTGCTCAAGAACAGATCCCCCGTGTGGATCACGTTGGCCTTGGTGAAGTGCACCACCACGTCACCGTCGGTGTGGGCGGGCGGCACGTGAAACACGTGCACCGTGTCCCCGTTCAGGTGCAAGGTCACGTCCTGCGCAAAGGTGACCACCGGCAGCCCGAGGCCCGGCTTGGCCACCACCTTGTCCTTGGCCTGCTCCAGCTCGGCCACGCTCAGCCGCTGCCGGACGTTGTCGTGCGCAAGGATCACCGCACCCTTGCTGCCGAAGGCCGCGTTACCGCCGGCATGATCGCCGTGGTGGTGCGTGTTGATGACGAAGCGTACCGGGCTCTTCGACAGCTTGGCGAGCTCGGCCTGGAGCTTGGCGCTCATCATCTCCAGCTCGTCATCGATGATGAACATGCCGTCGGGGCCGACGGAGACGCCGACGTTGCCGCCAGCGAAGCCCTCCACCCCCTCGATCACGGAGATGCCGGGGGCCACCTGGACGACGCCCAGCTTGACCTTGGACGCATCGTTGTTGTTCTGAGCCAGAGCTGGCGCTGCCAGCAGAGCGAGCGCCAGCGGGAGGGAGAGCCATCGACCATGCTTCATGGCGGCGGAGGATGGAACACTTCGCGCCCGAGCACTAGCCGCCGCTCTCGCGCTCAGAAGGCGTAGCCCAGGCCCAGTGCCGCGGCGAACGACCCGAAGGGCGGCCGATACAGTAAGGTGCGAGTGATTCGGCTGGGCTGCCCGGCCTCGTCGCCCACGATGCGCTCCACCTCGAAGGTATCGCGTACCAACAGAAACGAGACCTCGGCCAGCGCGCGCAGGGTCCAGCCCGAGCCGAGCGGGGCGCCTGCCTCGAGGCTGGGGCCCAGCGCAGCCCAGGGCCGGGTGGAGCTCTGCGAGACGAGATCGTCGTCCAGCGCCTGTGCGCTGACCGCAAAGACGCCGCCGCTCAACGCGGCGCACGCGCGCAGCCACGGCGCCGCACCCAGCGCGAGCGGACAGACATCGAGCTGGGCGCTCAGCAGGGCGAAGTCGAGGTCGGCAGAGGCGTTCTGATCGCTGGCGCCGGCATAGCCGAAGCCCAGCGCGATGCTGCCACTCTGCAAGCGGGGGCCCAGCTGCAGCTCGGCGCGCAGCCGGGCCTGCAGCGCCTGGCTGGGTGCGGAGACATAGCCGAGGTGCGCTGCCAGCGCGGGCCGCCAGGCGGAGCTGCTGCGTGAAGCAGATGCATCACTCGAGTCGCGCGGCAGCTGATCATCACCCGGCTCTGCGCGCGACGCTGTTTCATCGAGGTCGCTGCCGAGCGCGCTGGGGCGCAGGCGCCGCGAGCGCACGATCTGCACGGCGCTATCAGGCAGCAAGACATCGTCGGCAGGCGCCTGGCCCGGGGCGGAGGGAGCGTTGCCCGACGCATCCGGGCTGCGCTCCGCTGGCGGTACCAGCGGAGATTCATCCTCGGGCGCCCTCGCTCCGGCATCCAGGCGCAGCACGGCGATCAGCGCCAGCGCCAGCGCCACGTCCGCGCAACGCTCGCCGCGCACCTCGCGCTCGAGCGCATGGCTGCCCTCGATCTGCAGCTGACCGAGCCAGCCGCCAGAGCTCACATCCGGCCGGATGCGCACGCGGAGCCGATCGACGGCTCCCGTTCCCGCCGAGCCGAAGCCCAGCCGTAGCGTCTGCGAGCGGCTCTCCACGGAGCTGACATACGCCTGCTCATCGGGGCAGCCCGGCGGAGCGCGATAGCTGGAAAGAACGACGCTGCCAGGGGGTGAAGCGGGGGCGGTACTGGGCGCCGCTGCTGGCAGAGGACGTGAGCCACCACCGCAACCGACGGCGCCGGCCAGCAGCAACGGCGTGAGCCGCAGAGTGCCCTGGACGGCGCGAGCCGACAGACCCGCAGCCCATCCGGCAACAGCAGGGTCCCGGGCTCGCATCTAGCAATGCCGGCGGTCGTAGCACTTTCCCGACGCCACCCCAAGCACGGGCGCCGCTCGCGCCGGAGAACGCGCGCAGGCGGGCTAGCGCTGGCTCAGCGTGGGGGCAGCGCGCGCAGCGCGAGCTCGGCCACTTCCTCGCGCAGCTGCCCCTCGGGGAAGCTGCCGCGATAGCTGTCCACGAGGCCGCGCAGCGCACGTGTGTCGTTGCGCTGCACGGCGCCGCGCATCGCGTCCACCAGCTGCAACTCCGACTCCAGCCCGAGAGCGCGCGGCGCGCGCGCCGGCACGCTGCTCCCTGGCGGCGACGCCTCCGCCGCCGCCAGGGAGTCTACTCGCCCAGTTTCCAAGCGGTCTCGAACATCATTCCGGCGCACGACATCATTCCGGCTCACGACATCGCTCCGGCTCACTACATCGCTCCGGCTCACTACATCGCTCCGGCTCACTACATTGTCCCGGCGCACGGCGCCCGCCTTCCCTGCCCTGGCCGTTCGGTGCGGCGACGCGCTCGCTGCCGGAGCATTTTCGCGGCGAGCGGAACCCTCATTCACAGC
>JAICQL010000355.1 GCA_025937895.1 Polyangiaceae bacterium
AGGGAGCCCGGAGAAGAGGGAGCCCGGAGAAGAGGGAGCCCGGAGAAGAGGGAGCCCGGAGAAGAGGGAGCCTAGGTGCCTAGGTGTCTAGGAGCCCAGGGGGCTCGGAGCCGGGCGGCGACGAGCGACTCTAGAATGTGCCCGCCTTCGCCCCCTCGCACATGGCCGTTGAGCGGGCCCATTCTAGCGCCGCAAACCGGCCCCATTCTCCGAGCCCTCCCCTTGACCACGGCTCCTTGGCCCCTTCCGCCGCGCCCCCCCGGCCCGCAACCCGGCGTCACCGTCTCGAAACTTGCTCCCCGCCACCGTCCCTGCTGAAATGCCGCTCCCCCGAAGGACAGCTTAGGATTCCGCAGCAAAAGTCCGTCTTTTACCCTGGTGGGAGCTACCCCCGAAAGCGATCGACCCGCGATGTTAGGCTTCCACCCGGTGCACCGGGTAGCGCAGAGCTACCTCGGTAGCCTCTGGATCGCGCTCGACAAGCGGGAGGGCGATCCGGGCAAGACGGTATTGCTGCGGCGGGTCCAGCTGCCCGCGGATCCTCCGGGCGAGGCTCGGCAGCACATCGCGATGGCGGGTCGGGATGCCATGCAGCTGCGGCACCCGAACCTGCTCGAGGTGCTGGACGTGCTGGAGCAAGGTGACGAGCTGGGGCTCGTGCACGAGCACGTGGAGGGTGAGCCGCTGCGCTCTCTGCAGTCGTGGGCCAACCTGCGGGGCACTTCTTTCCCGGTCTCGGTCAGCCTGCGCATCATCAGTGATCTGCTGGCGGGGTTGACGGCGTTGCACGAGGCGGCAGGCGCGACCAGCTTCTCGCCGTACGGCGGCCTGTCACCAGACAGCGTGCTGGTGACGCGCTCGGGTGAGACGAAGCTGTGCGATACGCTGGTGGCCAGCTGCGCCAGCCTGCTGGAGGGCATCGGCTTCAACACGGCAAAGCTGGCCTATGCGGCGCCGGAGCAGGTGCATGCGGTGGCGCCGCTGACCCCGGCCTCGGACGTGTTCACGTGCGGCGCGCTGCTGTGGGAGCTGCTGGCTTCGCGGCGCTTGCTGTCAGGCTCGCGAGCTGCGCTGGAGCGCAAGCTGATGGAGCACAACCTGCCGAGCCTGGCCAGCAACCTGCGCGGCGATCAGCAGGTGTCGCCGGCGCTGCTGGAGCTGGTGGGCAAGGCGCTGTCGGGTGACGCTTCGAAGCGCCCTGCCAGCCCGGCGGCGCTGCAGGCCGAGCTGGCGAGCTGCGGCCATGAGCTGGCGACGCATGAAGAGGTGGCGCAGCTGGTCGGCAAGCTATCGGGGCAGCGCTTCGACCGGCGCAGCGCTGCCGTACGCTCGAAGTCGGCGCCCGACCTGGAAGCGGCTGCGCAGGAATGGCCGGTGGAGACGCCGTCGGGCAGCGCGGGCCCCTCCAGCCGCCGCGCTCCGAGGCCTGCCACGAGCGCGGCTGGCAGCGCAGCTCGCCTGGGCGCGCCTCGCTCGAGCCAGGGGCAGGCGTCGCCAGCCTCGGCAGCGAAGCCGAGCGAGGCGGAGCCGAGCAGCCCGGTGTCGAGCGTCACGGATGTGAGCTCAGTGCCTTCGGCGGCATTGCAGTCGAGCCAGGCCGCGACGGAGCGGAGCGACGAGCCAGCGGCGTCGTCGGCCGCTGCCACGCCGGCTGCGGCGGCGCAGTGGTTCGCGCGCGGCGCGGCGGCGGAGCGCGGCGGCCCGCCCGCGCGCAGCGCCGAGTCCTCCAGCCCGGAGCGACTGGCGATCGATGAGGATCTGCCGACCGAGGATGGCCTGTCCTTCGAGGAGGAGGGCGACGCCACGGTGCGCGAGCCCGCGCCCGAGAGCTGGCTGGAGGCGAAGCGCGAGGCCGCGACGCCGCCCACGGCGCCTGGCGTGGGGCTGCCAGAGCCGCCGAGACCTGCTGTGCCAGCCGCGGCGGACGCGAACCGCACCTTCGTCGGCATGGGCAAGCCGGCGCACCCCGCGCTGGCAGCGTCGGCACCGTTCGCCCACCTGACCCCGGACCCCTTCCCCGCACCGGCGGCGCCGCCCCCGCGCCCGCCGTCACCGTTTGATCCGCCCGCCTCACCCGGTGGCGCGGGCGCAACCGTCGCCGGAGCGCCCCCGCCGCCGGCGCCCAGAGGGTTTGCGCCAGCCTCCTCGGCCAGCGGCGCGACGTTGCTGGGCATGCCGCCTGCGGCCCTGTCGCAGCTGAAGATGGCAGCCGCCGCGCCGCCACCCGCGGCAGCAGCGCCGGCACGCCCACCCTCGCCTTTCGATCCACCCGCCGGAGGAGCGCGGCCGCCTTCGCCCTTCGATCCGCCAGCAGGTGTGGCGCGCGCGCCTTCGCCGTTTGATCCGCCCGCCGGGGCGGTCGCCTCGCCTTTCGATGCGCCGGGGGATGAGCCCGCGTCCTCCCACCCCAGCTCGTCCCCCTACAGTCGCACCGCGACCAGCCTGGCGCCGCCGGGCTTCAGCGGTCCGGGCCGCGGCTCACTGCCGCCCGGCATGCCCTCCCTGCGCGGCTACGAGCCGAAGTTTGCGGAGATGCCGGGCGAGCTGCTGCCGCGAATCTCCCCGTCGGCGCGGGTGACCCGCCCGCGCAGCGGCTGGGCTCGCGCGCTCGGTCTGGGCGGCGGCGGCACCGGGCGCGGCCGAACACTGCTGGCGGGCGCAGCGGCGTGCGTCGCGCTGGCCGCGGCGGTGCTGCTGGTGTTGCTGCTCCGGCGCAGCCCCACGGACGGTGACCTGCAGCTGAGCGATGAGCCCGGTGCTGCCGCGCAGCGCGAGCCCGAGGCTCCGAGCGAGCCAGGAGCGACCACGGCACCCAGCAGCGACGAGGCGGCGGGCCCCGCCAGCGCCGCCGCAGATGCCGGAGCCAGCCCGTCCGCAGGCGAGCAGGAAGCGGCGCAAGAGCAAGCAAAGGCAGCGGCTGCGCCGCTGGCTGACCCCGCCGGGCTGAACGCGCCCCAGCTCAGTGATGCACAGCTGAGCCAGCTGTTTGCGCTGGAGCAATACGAAGACGTGCCCAGCTGCCCGGAGCGCCCCGCGAGCAAGAGCAAGAGCAAGAAGAATGCCGCCAAGGAGGCCAAAGAGGCCGCGCGGCTGCTGAAGGTGGCGCGCGCCGAGCTCAAGCGCAAGAACGCCAACGCGCGCAAGGCACACGGCTATCTGTGCCGCGCGACCAGCCACGATCCCGCCAACTGGCAGGCGCAGCAGGCGCTGGCCGAGGTCTCGCTGCAGCTCGGCAACGGGGCGCTGGCGCAGGCCGCGGCGGAGAAGGCGCTGGCGCGCAAGCCCGAAGACGTGACCTTGCTCGGCCTGCTCGGTGATGCGCTGGCGCTCACCGGCGACCTGCCGGGCAGCCGCCAAGCCTGGCTGCGCTCCGTGCGGGGCAAAGGGCCCGAACCCGAACGCATGCGCGCTTTGGCCGGCACTTACCGCAAGTTAGCCGACCGCGTCGCGCGCGGTTCGAGTTACCCTCTGGCATGCGCTCTGTACCGCCGCGCCCTGATTCTCACCGAAGGCAGCTACGCTCCCGGCATTGGCTTGGCGGAGTCGCTGCGTGCGCTGCGGCAGCCCAAGGCCGCGCTGGCCTGGGCGGAGCGCGCGGCGAAGGCCTTCCCGAAGGACGCTCGCGTGCAGCTCCTGTACGGAGACACGCTGTACGACAACGGCCAGAAGCGAGAGGCGAAGGCGGCCTGGCGGGCCGCGCGCAAGGCACAGCCGAGCAACGCGCTCGCCGCGCGGCGGCTGGCGCGAGGCAAGCCGTGAGGGTGCGCTCACCGCTCGCTGCCATTTCAGGTGCAGCCGTTGCCAATGCGGGCGTCTCCAAGGCGGCTGTCTCCAATGCGGCCGTCTCCAATGCGGCCCTGTGGGTCGCCGGGGCGTTGCTGGTGCTGGGCTGCCGCTCCGGAGCAGGCGCAGCCGTCGCCGAGAGCCCGGAGGTGTGCCAGGCCAACCAGACGCGGTTGATCCAGCTGCTGGAGTCGCTGCCGGAGCGGGGTCTGGCGGTGCGGGGGCGCGCGGAGCTGCCGGTGGCTTCTCTCGATGGCGTGATCGGCAGCGGGCGGGTGGTGGACGTGGCCCCGGACGCGCTGCTGCTGGATGGCGCGCCGCTGCCCGGCGACGATCTGGAGGTGCAGCTCTCGGAGCTGCAGCGGGCGCTCGAGCAGGGCGCGGGCCCCAGCGTGGGGCACGCCATGCTCTACCTGTCCATCGCCGCCAGCACGGACGTGCGCACCGTGCGCAAGTACCTGCGCGCCATCCCGCGCTCGTATGAGGTGCACCTGGTGTTCCAGTCGCCGCCCGCCGCGGGCGCCAGCCAGGCCGCGGGTAGCGCGGCGGAGCGCTTGCGCTCGGAGCCGGACGTGGCGCGGCGGCGGGAGCTGGCGCACTCGGCGTATGCAGAGCTCGCGCGCTGCCCGGCGCTGTTGAACGCGGTGGACGGCGTGGCCGCGGGCGACCCCAGCCAGCGCTGGCCGGCGCTGCGCGCGGCGCTGCTGGAGGCGCTGCCGCAGTGCCAGTGCAGCCAGCTGCAGGCGGTCGAGCTGCGCGAGCTGCTCCTGGCGGAGCAGCGCGCCGGTGCCGCCGCGGTGGGCTCCATCCCCTTCGATTTCATGCGCGACGAGCGCTGCGGCGCGAGCCTGGGCCTGACCCCACTGCAGAGCGTGGTCAGCGACATCGAGACCTTCGACGAGAAGTTTGCGGGCGCGTACGCCTCCGACGCGCTGTCGTTCGATCAGGTGGTGACCAACGAGCGGCTGCTCAATTACCTGTGCCCAGCGTTGCCCGGTGAGACACTGGCGGCCCTGCAGCGCGAGCGCCGCACCTTCTACTGGAAGGTGCCGGGCTTTCCGCGCTGCCAGGCCTGGCAGTTCGAGCCGCTGGCCCCGGGCAGCCCGATGGGCACCTGGCGCCGCCAGGGTGAGCACGGCCAGCTGCCGCTGGCGCTGCACTACTGGCAAGGCGCGGAGGAGATCCGCGTGTACGGGCCCGTTCCGGACGGCACGAGCCGCCCCACCGACGAGCGCAACTGGAGCTGCGACCAGGATTTCCGCATGCGCGGCGTGGATGGGCAGTCCATCGCGCTGGAGACCGGGCGCTGGTTTTTCGACGCCGCGGCTTGCGAGCAGGCCAGCAGCGAGCAGGCGAGCTTCCCGGGTTGCGTGACGGCGCTGGCGGGTGGTCCTTCAGATCCCAGCAATCCGCCCCCGCCCACCTTCCCTGCCGAGACGACGGGCCACGAGGCTCCGCCCCAACCCACCCCGCCGCCCCCGGTCCGCCCGGCGCGGGCCAGCGCGGCGGAGGCGGCGCCCGAGGAAGAGCCCGCCCGCGCGCCCGAGGGTGACAC
>JAICQL010000232.1 GCA_025937895.1 Polyangiaceae bacterium
CCGGATGCACGCCGGAGCCCGAGCGCGGAGCACGACCCGCAACGACAGGCTCGGGCTCGCCGCACGACAGACGCCCGCACGACAGACGCCGCACGACAGACGCCGCACGACAGACGCCGTAGACTCAGTGTACCTCGGTGCTCTCGGTGCCCGCCGACTCCGCGAGCCCGCCGTCTCCCGGCGGCGGCTCCGAGAGCTCAATGTCCGCCGACGGCGGCTCCGAGCCCTCGCTCTCCGCTGCGGGAGCGGTGCTCGGCGCCGATACGCCCGCTAGCGCGTGCAGCAGCGCCATCAGCTTCTGATCGACGCGCTCGTAATACGCCCGGGTGGTGACCACCGCCGCTTGCTCGTCGCCGTTGCGCAGCGCCTGCACCAGACCGTTCAGATACTCGGGGAAGGTAGGCTCCAGCACCCACAGGTTCGGAAAGCGCTCCAGGGTGTCGCGCAGGGCATCAAACAGCGAGTTGGCGATCCAGCGCACCGAGACGGAGTGCCCCGCCTCCACCAGCACATCCAGCCAGCGCTGGAAGCCGCGCGCCACCACCGGCGCATCGCCCGCCTCGAACGCCTTGATCAGCAGATCACCGATGTCTGCCAGGCGATCGATGTCCGCCGGCTCGGCGCGGCGCACCGCCAGCCGTGCCGCGTACTCCAGGAGCAAGATGCGCGGCTCCAGCACGTCGCCGATGATGTCCGCCACCTCGCTCATGTCGGGGCCGGCGCGCAGGTACGGGGCCAGCAGCTCGGGCGTGCCGGTGCGGCGGAAATCCGCCACGGTGACCCCGCGGCCGTGCCGCACGGAGACCAGGCGCGCCTGCTCCAGCTTGCGCACCGCCTCGCGCAGGGTGTTGCGATTGGTGCCGTATTTGGCCGCCAGCTCGCGCTCGCCCAGCAGCCGCTCGCCCGCGCTCAGCTGCCCGCTGAGAATATGCCGCTGGAGATCTTCGAAGATCTGCTGGGCGATGTTCGAGTTCTTGACGCTTTCTTTGTCTGGCTTGTTCAAGGGAACATCACCTCGATCCAAAATCATCACGATACAGAGCTACGCGTTCGCACCACTTCCAGCAACCGATCTGGAAAATCCGACATCAGTCCAGCCACGCCTGCATCCAGCAGCTGATTCATCTCTGCTGGCTCGTCGATCGTCCAGACGTGCACCGCGATCCCCCGCCGGTGAGCTGCCTCGAGCAGCCAGGGCGTCAGGAACCGCCAGCTACCCACGGTAACTGGGATCTGCAGCGCTTGATAGGCAATGGCCAGTCTCGAGCTCAAACCCAGCCTGCTGGCCAACCAAAATTCCAAGCATTCTCGTTTACTTGCCGATGTCGCCACACGTCCTTCGCTGAGCTCTCGAAAGCGCTGAATGAAAGCATGACGCTCGGCGGCGACGATGATCCGATCGATCAGGTCGTGACTCTGGATCACCTCCCACAGGGCCTCCGCCAGGTCGGGGTGGCCCCGCTCCTTGATCTCGACATTGAAACAGCTGTGCGGGGCGATCGCCACCAACTCCGCCAGAGTGGGGATTTTCACGTCACCTCCCCGGCGCGGAAAGCCGCTGCTCTCGCCGGCGCCGCCCCGGCCTGGTGCCCCTCCACCCGCGGAGCGCGGCGAGAAGTGATAGCCCGCGTCCAGCCGCCGCAGCTGCTCCAGGGTGTACGCCGAGACCTGGCCCACACCGTTGGTCGTGCGCTCCAGGGTGGGGTCGTGGAACAGCACGATCTGACCGTCGCGCGTCATGCGCACGTCCGTCTCCAGGTGCGAGCAGCCGAGCTGGATGGCGCCCTGGAAGGCCTCCAGCGTGTTCTCCGGCCAGAGCGCGGCCCCGCCGCGATGTGCAAAGCAAAGGGGTCCCTGGCGAACCAGGGCAGGGTACTCGCTGGCAGGCTTCATCCGCGCGATCTTGCGGGTGAAGACGCACTCGCGTCCACCCCCGAGCGGGCGGAGGCGCCCGGCATTGCAGGAGGAATGACGCGGCACGGCCCGCGCCCACCGCCTTTTTTCCGCGGTGGACCTACCGAAAAGACACACCAAATCCGTGCGGCCCTTTGTGCAGGCCGATGATCCGTGCTACCCCGTATCCCGCAACGGCAGAAGAGCACGGAGCTGCACTGGGTGTTGCAAGTGAGGCTCGCGGTATCGCGAGCCCTGCTGCGTAGCGAAGCGCTGCGCGCCCCAGGTCCGTCAGCCCCATCCGCTCTCATCTCAATCCATTTATCCAAGAGCCCCCGGCCATTCCAGTGGCGAGGCCCTGTAGTACGGGCCCGGGTGGCTCAGTGGGTCCCTACGAGAGGGCCCGCGCGCCGTCGCAGATCGAGAAACGACATCCAATGAAATTCAATGAACTAGGGCTCATGCCCGAGCTGCTCCGTGCCACGACCGACGCCGGTTATACGGAGCCCTCCCCGATCCAGGCCGCCACCATCCCCGTGGCCCTGAAGGGGCGAGACGTGATCGGTTGTGCCCAGACGGGCACCGGAAAGACGGCCGCCTTCTGCCTGCCCGCGCTGCAGCGCGCGCACGCCACGTCCGGAGAGCAAGCCTCCTTGCACACGCTGATCCTCACGCCCACGCGTGAGCTGGCAGCGCAGATCGGCGAGAGCCTGAGCAGCTACGGCCGCCATCTCGATCTGTGGCACGCCGTGATCTTCGGCGGTGTCAGCGAGAAGCCGCAGATCGCCGAGCTACAGCGCGGCGTGGACATCCTGGTGGCCACCCCCGGGCGCCTTCTGGATCTGATGCAGCGGGGCATCGTCAAGCTCGGCAGCGTGAAGCTGTTCGTGCTGGACGAGGCAGATCGCATGCTGGACATGGGCTTCATCAATGACGTGAAGAAGGTCACGCGCGCCCTGCCCGCCCAGCGCCAGACGCTGTTCTTCTCGGCGACCATGCCGGACGCCATCCGCCAGCTGGCGAACACCCTGGTGAAGAACGCGGAGCTCGTGGCGGTCAACCCGATCTCCTCCGCGGTCGAGGTCGTCTCGCAGAGCGTGTATTTTGCCGAGAAGGATCAGAAGCGGCACCTGCTGCTGCACCTCCTGGAGCAGCAGGAGTGTCAGAGGGTGGTGGTCTTTACCCGTACCAAGCACGGCTCCGATCGCGTGGCGCGCCACCTGGACAGGGCCGGCAAGCGCGTGGCCGCCATCCACGGCAACAAGGCGCAGAACGCGCGCATCCGCGCGCTCGACGGCTTCAAGAGCGGCGACATCCAGGTGCTGGTGGCGACCGACATCGCCGCGCGCGGCATCGACGTGGACGACATCACCCACGTCATCAACTTCGAGCTGCCGAACGTGCCCGAGACGTACGTGCACCGCATCGGCCGCACCGGCCGTGCCGGCAAGGGCGGCGCCGCCATCTCGCTGTGCGACATGGAAGAGCGCTCGTACCTGCGCGACATCGAGCGCCTCACCGGCAAGCGCCTGACGGTCGTCAGCGATCATCCTTACGTCGGCGCGGCTCCCCCGCCCTCCGCAGGCAACGCCAGCGGTAGCGGCAACGGCAATCGCAACGGTCACGATGCTCGAGGCCCACAGCGCTCCGGCGGCGCGCGCCCGCAGCACGCGCCGCAGCAGAACGGCGGGCGCCCGGCGGGCTCACGTCCGCGCGGTCGCCGTCCGCGTTCGTCGTGGAGTGGCGGAGGCGGGCGCGGTGGGCGGCCGAAGAGTGTTGCCGTGAGCGCGTGAGGAAGGGAGCCCAGGAGCCCAGGGGGATTTCGGAGTGCCTTGCGGCCTTGCGTGGTGACGTGAGGTCGTGGGGCGGGTGGGCTGTCAGGGTGGGGGTAGCTCGAGCGGTAGCTGGTGCGCTGCTCCCTGGCAGGGAGCTCCGCAGAAGTCTTCGGCGAAGGGCTCGGACGCGAGCGAGATGTCGTGGTCTGCCAGCACCGTGCCCTGATGCCGGACGATGACGTGTACTCGCTGCGGGGTCTGCGAGACCGACACCCAGAGGCTGGTGATGATGCCACCTGTCTGCCTGGGATCGGTCACTCCGACCAGTAGCGCCTCATCATCACAGGAAAGCCCTCGCTCCGACGGGACTGAGCCGGAGTAGAGGTGCGGTGCACCATCCAGGAACAGCTCGAGCTCGTATTCGCCTGGCGGTAGCGCAATGCCCTCGCCATCACTTCCCTGCTGCGCCTCCAGGAGAATGGCGAAGTTATCGACGCATTCGGCGGGGAGGCAACCGATCGGATCGTTGCACCCGTTGGTGCCCAGCAATGATGAGAGCAATGACGCGTGCAACAGTTGGCGCAACATGCGCCCAAGGTAGCAGGCGGCCCGAGCGCAGCAAGCTGCGGCCCTAAGCGGCGCTCTGGCAGCTGCCGTTGCATCGCCATGGCTTCTTTTCCGGCGCTGCTCCTGGCAGCACTGTTGCTTGGCTGTGGAACAGGATCGGGGGGACCCGCCAATGGTGGTGGCGGAGCTGGCAACAGCGGCAGCGCGGGAGACAGCGGCGTGGCGAACGCCGGTGGCTCGAACGGTGGTGGCACAGGCGGATCGCGCGCGAAGCCAGCGGCGCCCGTGGCCACGCAGCAGATGGATCTGCTGTTCTTGATCGACAACTCGATCTCGATGGCGGACAAGCAAGAGCTGCTGGCGCAGGCGGTGCCGGAGCTGCTGTCGCGCCTGACGAACCCGCTCTGCATCGACGCCGCGGGCGTCCCACTGGTGCCTCCGCCGCCCGGAGAGGAGTGCCCGGACGGGCAGCGCCGCCAGTTTGATCCGGTAACGGATCTGCACGTGGGCTTCATCACCTCGAGCCTGGGGGATGCCGGGGCCGATGCTGCCTGTCCCCCCGAGGGCGACCCGCGTCACCGCCCGGGGAGCACTGACATGGCGCACCTGATCGGTAGCTTGCCGCGCGGTCAGGGCCTGGGCGCGAACGAGCACGGCTTTCTGGAGTGGCACGCGGGAGACGACGTGGCACCGCTGAACAGCGCGGCGCAGCAGCTGCTGCGCGCCGTGGATGACACCGGCTGTGGCTGGGAGGCGACGCACGAGTCGTGGTACCGCTTCCTGGTCGATCCGGAGCCGTACCGCTCGCTGGTGCGCGAGCCCTGCCCGGACAGTGACTCCGAAGCGCCCAACTGCGTGGCGCTGGAGCAAGTGGACGGCCAGGTCGCGCTGGACGAGACGGTGCTCGCGCAGCGAGCCGCATTCCTGCGGCCCGGCTCCCTGCTCTCGATCGTGGTCCTGAGCGACGAGAACGACTGCTCCTTCCGCGTGGGTCCAAAGGACTGGGTGCAGTGGGAGCTGGGTGACGCGCGCCCACCGCCGAGCGCCTCGTCGAGCTGTGCCAGCGATCCAAACCACCGCTGCTGCTACAGCTGCGGCGCGCCGCCGCCGGACGGCTGCGAGCCGGACCCGCAGTGCGGCGCTGACCTCAGCGCTCCGCCGCGCGTACCGCCCGAGCAGGACGGCCTGGGCCTGCGCTGCTTCGACGTGCAGCGGCGCTTCGGGCGCGATGTGCTGTACCCCGTCGAGCGTTATCGCAACGCGCTGGCTCAGCGACAGCTGTGCAAGAGCGCACCGGACCTGGACCTGGCAGGCTGCGCGGCAGCGGACGTGATCGACAATCCACTCTTCGCCGTGGGACGCGAGCCGGGCAGCGTGGTGCTCACCGCGCTGGTGGGCGTGCCGTGGCAGAGCCTGGCGTCCGCCGTGGATGCCAGCGGCGCGCCGCTCGAGGGCGCTGAGCTACGCTTCAAGAGCGCGGCGGAGCTGAGCGCGGCGGCAGACGCCACCTGGAGCAACATCCTGGGCTCGCCCGGCGTGCGCTGGCGAGCGGCGGCGGAGGGGCGGCCCGAGCGCGCCAGCGTGCCCCCCACCCCGCCGCTGCTCCCGCAGATGCAGGAGAGCCCGCTGCCTCGGCCCGAGGTGGTGCCGGGCAACCCGATGAACGGTCGCGAGTTCGACACGGCTGACCCGTATGCCGACCCGCCGAGGCCCAATGATCTGCAATATGCCTGCATCTTCCCGCTGCCCAGGCCCATCGATTGCCTCACGCGCAACCGCAACGACAACGAGCCCTGCGGCTGCTATCCGGATGAAAACGAGTCACCCATCTGCGAGGAGCGCCCCGGCACGAGCCCGGTGACGACCACCCAGTTCTCGGCTCCAGCGTGGCCGGGCCTGCGCCATCTCGATCTGCTGCAGCGCTACGGAGACAACGCGGTGCTCACCTCCATCTGCTCGCGCAACACCACGGAAGAGTCGGCCGCCGACTTCGGCTATCGGCCAGCCATGGCGGCCTTGCTGGAGCGCTTGCAGCGTTTGAACGGGCGCTGAGCGCCGCGCAGATCAACGCGGCCTGAAAATCGAAGCTCTCACGGCACGCCACCAGCACGGCTCGAGTATTTGCCCCCCACAAACCCGTGCCCGAACGGAAGCCTTACCCACGCTCCGAAAGGCCGACGTCGATGTCAACGTCGAGGCGATCGATGACGTTGACTGGCCTCTGCCGGCAGCGGGCTCAATCGCAGAGCAACTGCGTCGCCAGCGGCTCGCTCGCCTCAAACGTCACTTCCACCCCCGCGGGGCTGAAGCGCTCGACGCTGGTCAGATTGCCGGAGCTGTCGAAGCGCTCCACGACGCTGTATTCGCTCAGCTTGCAGCTGGCCGCCGGGCGATGGCGGTAGCGCACGCGCAGCTCGCCATATTCGATCGTCATGGGTGCAGCAGTGCAGCCCCACTGCTCCACGGTGGTGCGGGTGGGCTGAGCAGAGCGCGGCCGGCCGAGGTCGTCGTGGTCGGCGTAGCTGTACACGAGGTCGCCCTCGGGGCGCTCCTCGTGACGAGCGACCAGGCGTCCCAGCTCGTCGTATTCATGGCGAGTGACGATCTCGCGCTTGCCGAGCCGGCGCACCTCTCGCAGGCTGGTGACCTTGCCGCGCGAGCGCCCCGCCTCGATGAAGTCGGACAGGCTGGCGAACTCGCTGCTGGTCAGCTCACCGCTGGCGCCCAGCGCCGTGCGGCAGCTGAAGAGCGAGCTGCCGGGATCATATTCGCAGCTGGACTCACCGCTCGCCTCGCCGACGCGCACCTTGCGCTGCACGGCCACGCTGCGGCAGTTCTCGGGGATGGGGTCGCGGGTGGGCTCGGCGCCGCCCGGAGCCCAGATGCGCTCCAGCTCATCGAGCAGGTTCGAGTCACTGCGGCCCGGATCCGAACAGCTCAGGCCTGCGGAGGAGCCGAAGACCGCGAGCAGCGCCAGCGCGGCGGTACGACCGCGGGGGATCGCTGTGTGCCTGAGTCTCATCATCGCTCCGTGACCAGGAGGCGCGGGCCTCTCTGGTCACGGAACGGATGGGGCTGCCTCACCTCAAGCAACGGCGGAGTGGACCCCTGGCCCGCCGCAGCCCTGACTCGAGCCCTTGCCGCCGGCAACGAACCGCGGGCCGGCTCGGCTGCCCGGATCATCTTGTCGCCAAGCCTGAGCTTTCGCCATCAAGTACGCGAACTCTGGACGGTCGGGCACGACGGCCAGGTGGAGCGCTGGACGGACGCGGGTGCGGGAGCTTACTCCGCGGCCTCTTCGGTCGGAGCGGCCTTGGCCTTGGCCAGAGCCGGCAGCTTCACCCCGGAGGGCAAGCCGCTGAAGCCGGCGATCACGGTCTTGATGCCGCGAGCGCGGATCTGCTCCTCGGCGCGCAGCATGGGGTTGTAGTTCTGCAGGTTGCGCTCGCCGTTGGGCGCGCCAGCCTTGAACCACAGGCGCTTGGTCAGCGCGCCGTACATCAGCGGCATGTAGGGCAAGAACTCGCTGGAGCCCTCGGTGGAGCGGTGGGACACGAACGCCGAGAAGCCGCCCTTCTTGATGTTGGCGAGCGCCTCTTCCAGGCTGTCCACGCCCACCTTGGCACACTGCTCCAGGATGAAGTCCAGATCGCCGCGCGCCTTGAGGAAGGTGGCCACCTGCTTCTCGTCGGCCAGGCCCAGCACGATCTCCATGGCCAGCCGCGTCTCGGTGAAGGTGCCCGCCTGATTGAGCTTGATGAGCACGCTGTTGCCGGCGCGCTGCTCGCGCTTCTTGCCGCACAGGTACGGGATGATGAAGCGCATCTGCGTCACCACCAAATCGTCGAGCACGATCTGCACGCGGTCGCCGTAGCGCGCGTTCATCAGTTTGTGGCCCTCGAGGTCATGCTCGGAGCCCGGATCCTCCATGGTGGCGAAGTTGTCGGCGCTGTTGACGACGGTGCCGTCGAAGTCGATCAACTCCTCGCGCGTCTTCTTGCCGCCGCCGGAGAAGCGCATGTCGTACATGCCCTGCTCGATCAGGTCCTCGCCCTTCTGGATCTCGCTGAAGGCGTTATCCGTGCCGATGGCGTAGTCGGTGGGGCCCAGGCCCAGCTGCGTGGCACACTCCTTGATGCGGTTCAGGCCCTCGAAGTTATCTTTCACCGGGAACACGAAGCCGCGCTCCTTGGCGGTGCCGGTGGGCAGCCCGTCGCGCACCAGGTTCTTCTCGAACTGGCGGAAGAATTTGGTGCCCGTCTCGAACACCTCCTTCAGCGACTTGGCCTTCATCGAGAAGAAGAACATCTCCTGGATGTCCTGCTTGGTGCCGGGCACGTGCTCGCCGCCGCACACCATGTTGAAGGCGATGTTGGGGAAGTAGAAGGTCTTGGTGCTCTTGTCGGCAAAGACCTCCCACGCCTCGTAGCCGCTGGCCTTGAGCAGGGTCTGGAAGAAGGCGGTCGAGGCCGCCAGACAGGCGTTGCCACCCCAGTTCTTCTTGTTGGGGCCGGCGCCCTTCACCAGCTGCAGGTCGAACGCGGCCACCGCGTTCAAAATGTCCTCGGGGCTCTTGATGGTGACCTTCTTCGGCAGCAGCGGCGCGATGTGCTTCTCGATCGATTTGATGGCCTTGTCGTTGGCGATGTAGATGGCCTCGTTCTCGCCGTCAGACGTGCCCTTGGGGATGCCGTTGCGCTCGGTGATGGTCCACGTCTCTTTGCCGCGAGTCACCTTGGCAGTGATTTCCCCTTCGAGCGTGAAGTTCGCGTACGAAGACAGAATCTCGCGACCCTTCAGTTTGAAGTTGGAAACGACGGTCTCTTTGGCTGCCATATGACTCCTTGGGGATGAGAGGGGCGGAGGATTGCTCAGGCGCCGGGCGCCCGTCAATTCTCGAAGATGCTTCGTCAGAGCGTGAAAGAGCGCTCGCCGCAGGCGCGAGCTGCGGCGCGCAGGCGCGGTTCAGCCGCCGTCGCCCTCGATAGCGTCGTCGGCGCCGTCCGGCACGGCGTCGTCCTCCAGGGTATCGAGGAAGCCGTCGGGCAGACTGACGACCTGCGTGCCGCTGTGCTTGCCGCGTGAAACACGCAGCGCGGAGCGTGGAAACGGTTCGGCGGGGTCCAGTCCGGCGCAGGCTGCGCGCAGATCAGCCAAAGTTTCGACCTGGGTGAAGCTCTGCCGCAGCCGCGCGCTGCCGCGGAAGCCCTTGGTGTACCAGGCCGCCATGCGCCGGAACGCGCGCAGCGCGGGCCGCTCGCCGAACCACTCCGCCGTCCACTGCGCATGCTGGAGCATGATTTCGATCACCACGCCGAGCGCCGGGGGCGGCCGGGCCGGGGTGCCCTCGAACACGTCGCACAGCTCGCGGAACAGCCAGGGCCGCCCGAGGCAGCCGCGGCCCACGATCACCCCGTCGCAGCCGGTCTGACGCATCATGCGCAGTGCGTCGCCCGCCTCCCAGATATCACCGTTGCCCAGCACCGGAATGCGCAGCGATTGCTTCAAGGCCGCGACCGCGTCCCAGCGCGCCTGACCGTCGTACAGCTGCGCTGCCGTGCGCGCGTGCAAGCCGACGGCCGCACAGCCCTCCTCCTGCGCCACCCTGCCCGAGCTCAGATCGGTCCGCAGCTCGTCGCTGATCCCCATCCGAAACTTGATGGTAACCGGCACGTTACCTGCGGCCCCGACCGCGGCTCGCACAATCCGCGCCAGCAGCCGTGGGCGCGCCGGAATGGCGGCTCCCCCACCCTTGCGCGTCACCTTGCGCACGGGGCAGCCAAAGTTCATGTCGATGTGATCGACCTTGCCCTCACCCACCAGGCGCCGCACCGCCTCGCCCACGTATCTGGGATCCACGCCGTACAGCTGCAGGCTGCGCGGGTCCTCATCCGGGCCAAAATCACTGAGGTGCAGGCTCTTCGGGTTCTGCTCCACCAGCGCGCGCGCGGCGATCATCTCGCTCACGTACAGCCCCGCGCCAAAGGAGCGGCACAGGCGGCGAAAGGGATAGTTGGTGACCCCGGCCATGGGCGCGAGCACCACGGGCGGCCACACGCGCAGCGGACCGATGAACACGGGCGCGAACTCGCCGGGGCGGGCCGGCGGCTCCACGTGCGGCTCGGCGTCGGCGGCGGCGTCCGGCGCGCGCACGGGGCTCTCCGAGCTGCCCGGCGCGGGGCGCAAAACGGCTTGGGTCATGGACTGTGCTCGGCTCTATCGACAGGTGCTCGGGATTCGGCGCGCGGGGATTGTGCGGACCATGCGCGGGAGACTGGCGCGCCCGGGGCTCAGCGCTCGCCCTCGCCGCGGCGCAGGCGCTTCTGCATCACGGCCTTGGCGTAGCGCCCGAGCGCAAACGGCGTGACCAGCAGGTTGCTGGCCAGCGACGCGGCGAGCTGGGCGGGGCTACCGCCATTGGCTTCTACTGCCACGCGTTCCCCCGTTACCACATCCTCGAGCGCGCCGCGCGCCAGGGTGCGCGAGCCATCGGAGCGGATCTCCACCACCAGGCGTGCCACCACCGGCAGCTCGCCCACCTCCGCGAGGGGCGTGTTCGCGGTCGTCTGCACGGCCGTGCTGGGCGCCTGTTTCGCTTCGGTGCGCAGCTCGGACAGGCGCTGCGCGGCGGCTTCGACGCGCTGCCGGGCCTCTTCCACCTGTTGCTCGACCCGCTGCTTGACCTCCTGCACGCGGCCTTCGAGCGCTTCCACCCAGGGCTTTTTCAAGGCCCTGGATCTAGCCCCTGCTCGCGCAGCCCGCAATCTCGTCGGTGGCGCGGCGCCTTCCGCCCCAGCCTGAGCAGCGGCCCCGCAGCATTCCTGCCAGATCACTGCGATCGGCCAAAAGGCCGCCCGCGCTGGCAAGCCCGCTAGCGGGCGCTGCTCTGCGCCTCGGGCACGCTGCCCGGCAGCGGCCCCGGCCGCGGGCGCTTGCCGCGCCAGGGCTCCCAGCCCGCGAGGCTGCGCGCGGAGTCGCAGCGCAGGGCCTCTCCCGACGGCAACCGCAGCTGCTGAATGTTCTCGTCCTGATCCAGGAAGAAGGCATCGTCGAAGCGCCCGCCGCCGTCAGGCCAGGCGTAGGCCAGGAAGCTGCGCTCGGCTGCCTCCTCGTCCAGCTCCGCGCTGGCGCCCGCAGACCAGCCGCCGCCCCGCAGCGGCAAGCACACGGCAAACAGGTAGCCGCCCTTGCGCGCAGCGGGCCCGAGCGGGCTCTCGATCAGCTCGCCGCAGGTGAGCACCGCGCTCGGGCGCGCCGCTTGCCCGCGCAGCGGATCGCCGGTGCACAGCTCGCTCAGCAGCGCGGCGGAGCCGACGCCATCGCCGTCGGGATCGATCCAGGCTGCTCTGCGCATGGCGTCCTGCGCGAAGAGCACATCACGCAGCCACGAGACCGCTCGCTGCTCGCCTGCCGCACGCCCGCCGCGCACGATGCCCGGCATGGCCACCTCCACCACGAAGCGCACCAGGCCGATCGCCGCGCACGCTCCGCTCAACGCGACCAGCAACTGGGCAGCGCGCCTGCCCGGAGCGCCAGGGCGCGGCAGCGCCAGCACGCCGAGCAACGACAGCAGTACAGCGGGCAGGCCCAGCACGGGCCAGACGGCGGCGCTCAGCGCGAGGGCTGCCAGCAAAGGCGGCCAGGTGCGCGACCACGGCAGGGGCATGGGCCCCCCATAGCCGAGCGCCCCGGCCCGGTCTACCAGCAGCACCCGCCCATGAAGCTGGGGCCCTCGCTCAGCCGCCCGTGTACGCGGGCATGCCGAACACGACCTGGCACCACCAGGTCGTCTCGCCGGGTCCGGACAGGTTAGGACAAAAATCCGCGCGACGCCCTTGCAACGTATGTCACTCGCGCTCGGTCGCCCCGCGAGGCGAGAGCAAATCCGGTGGAAACTCACGCCGTGCAGCGGTGGGAAATGGCACGAGCACTGCACGCACGGGCATCATGTCGCACGAACCGAGCTTCGAAGAATTCATGCAACGGCGCCGCGGGGTTGCCACTGCTTACGTCAACGGCGACGCCGGCCCCCTGCGCGAGATCCTGCCGCGAAAAGCACCCTCCACATTCTTCGGGCCCAGCGCCGGCTTCGTGCAGGGCGCGGACGAGGTGTGGAGTGCCCACGAGGCAGGCGCCGGCCATTTCGCTCCTGGCAGTGAGACCCAGCTCGAGGTGTTGCACCAGGGCTCGAGCGGGGACCTGGGCTACTGGGTGGGCATTCAGCGCGCGGTCGTGCGCCTGCGTGGCACGCCAGAGCCGGTGCAGATGGCCTTGCGGGTGAGCGAGCTGTTTCGGAAGACAGAGGGCGGCTGGAAGCTGATCCACCGGCACGCGGACATGCAGGCCGAGCGCGGCGCTGGTACCCCGCGCGAAGCGGGCGACTCGCGCGAAGCGGGCGACTCGCG
>JAICQL010000364.1 GCA_025937895.1 Polyangiaceae bacterium
ATTCTGGCTGCGATGATTCTGGCTGCGATCGTTCTGGCTGCGATCCAATTGATTACGATGAAACGACTGCGCAGCCCGGCAAACCGCGAGAGCGAAGGACGTGGCAATGCCGCTCGAGCCGCGAACCTGGAGCTCAGTGACGGCGCCCATGGGTAACCCTCCTCCCGGCAATGCGGCATCCAGGGCCGAAATGCCGAGAGGAAGAACCTGAGCCGAGCCGTTCAGATCGAGAGGCTGCCAGCGCGCCAGCGAGGAGCGAATTGAGCTCAGAGCTTCCGAAGCCATGCTGAACAAAGTATCAGTATTTACAGCCTGCGCAAGCCAGTGGCTCAAATGGCTTAATAAGCGATGAGAAATTGGGCATTTGGACTCACCTGGCGAGCTGGTTCCGCGTTCCTCCGCGGCACTCCCCCAGCGGAAAGGTGTTAGCCTCCGCCTCGCCATGTCCTCCGCGTCTTCGCTCGGCGACCTCCACCCGGCGGTTCCCCCCGCGGGCTCTGCGCCCTCGCCCCGCGCCGTCGAGCAGCTCTCCGCGCTGCGCGCCTATCTGCGCCAGCTCGGCTCCGCGCTCGTCTGTTACTCCGGCGGCATCGACAGTGCGCTGGTTCTCGCCGTTGCGCACGAGCAGCTCGGTGAGCGTGCTCTGGCGATTACCACCGTCAGCGCCAGCCTGCCCCAGCGCGAGAAGGACGAGGCCGCGCGCTTTGCCGTGCAACTCGGCGCACGCCATCAATTCGTCGCCTCACACGAGATCGAGCGCCCTGGCTACGTTGCCAATGGGCCCGATCGTTGTTTTCACTGCAAGAGCGAGCTGTACACCATCGCTGCCGCGCAGCTCGAGGCGCATGGCTTGCAGCACATTCTCAATGGCACGAACAAGGACGACCTGGGCGATCATCGCCCGGGCTTGGAAGCAGCCCGTCAGGCTGGCGTAAGGAGCCCACTCGCCGAGCTGGGCTTCGACAAAAACGATGTGCGATCCGTTGCCAAGCTGCTGGGGCTGAGCAACTGGCACAAGCCGGCGGCAGCCTGCCTCGCCAGCCGCATTCCCTATGGCACCTCGGTCACGCGCGAGCGCCTGGCTCAGATCGATCGCTTTGAGCAGGAGATCAAAGACCTCGGCTTCTCACAAGTCCGCGTGCGCTGGCATGGCAAGGTGGCGCGCCTGGAGCTCGGCGCGGACGAGCTCGCTCGGGCGCTGGAGCCTGCGGTGCGTCAGAGCATCATCAGCTCCGGCAAGCGCCAGGGCTTTCAGTACGTGACCCTCGATCTGGAGGGCTACCGCATGGGCTCTCACAACGAGATCCTTCCCGGCTTCGCTCTGCGTGTCGTATGAGCCGCGCGTTGTCGATTCACACGCGATTCACGCGTCACGCGCGTCGGATTCACGCGCGTCGGATCACGCGTGTTTGAGCCACGCGGCTCAATCGCTGCGGTTTAATCAGTTCGGTTTAATCAGAGCGCCACTATCGCGCGTGATTTGAATACGGCTGACGTCACGATTAACGGCCGGCCGGCGCCCTTCCCATTTCGTGTCATCTGCAATGTATCCAAGAGTGCGCAATCTTGGATATTTGTTACTTTTACGACGCATTGCCCACAACGCTTTTGACTTGGTCGTGGCCCAGCAGTAGCACCACTTCTGCGGTGTTCAGGGTTCCTCGGGGAGTCCCTCCCCAAAGGGGCCGTGGTTGTGGATAGCGAAGGGAAGAACATCACCTGCCGTCGCGTATTCCCCCCACAGGCATCGTTGTGCGCCCCCGCCGTGTCTCACGGCCAGGGCTTGCAGATGGAAAAAGTAACAAGGATAGGTTCATGTTCCAAACGCGCTCACTCACCACCGGTTTTCTAGTTGCATCCCTCGGCATCGCGGCCGGCTTTGCCGTTATCGGCTCGCCCAACCTCGCCGCTGCCGACGCGGGCTGTGACAAGCTGAAGATTGCCGAGGTCAAGGCGGTCTGCGCCAAGGGCGGCGCTGCTGCCGTCAAGAAGTCGATGAAGGCCGCCATGGACGAGGCCAACAAGGGCGGTGCGAAGCTGGAGTGCAAGTCCTGCCACACCGACCAGAAGGAATACGCCACCAACGACAAGGCGGAAGGCGAGTTCAAGAGCAAGCTCGCCGCTCACTTCAAGTGAGTGGAAGCCAGCGCCTTCCACAGTGAAGGCACAGCGAGGATGGCCGCGGGTTCGCCTGCGGCCATTCTGTTTTGTTACGCCGGGTGCTGCCGGCCCTGTCGTCTCACTTGCGATACGTGCACATGGCACGCCCCGCAATCGGCCGAAACTGCCTAAACCCGGGTGCTCACCTGACGCTAGCAACTGCGGCGGGCGCTTGGAGGCGGAGCGAGCTCTCGCTCGCTCCCGTCATCGCCTGAACCGCGCCAGCGTAGACGCAAGCGCCTGCGCGGACACGCAAGCGCTCTGCACGGACGCAGAGCGCTGCGCGGACACGCAAGGCGCTTAACGCGGACTCCGGGCGCTCAGTTGCGCGGCCGCCGCTCGCGACGATTGCGATCGCGATCACGCCCGCCGCCGCCACCCCCACCGCCGCCTTCACGACGACCACCGGCGGGCCTGGGCCGGCTGCCCTCTTCCGGCAGGCTGCCGTTGTAGCCCTCTGGAACAGGCAACAGCGCCCGCCGGCTCAAGCGGATCTTTCCATCCCGCTCGACACTGAGGACCTTCACGTCGACCTCATCGCCCTCGTTCAGGACGTCGCCCACGTTCTCCGTGCGCTCATAGGCGATCTCGGACACGTGCAGCAGCGCCTCGGTGTTCGGCAAGATCTCCACGAAGGCACCGAAGTCGACCACGCGCTTGACGACCCCGTGGTACGTCTTGCCCACTTCCGGCTCTTCTAGCAGGCCTTCGATGATCTTGACCGCGCGGGCCACCGCGTCGGAATCCGCCGACGCGATCGAGACCGTTCCGTCATCCTCGATATTGATCGCGCAGCCCGTCTGCTCGGTGATGCCCTTGATGGTCTTGCCGCCGGATCCGATGATGATGCGGATCTGGTCCGGCTTGACGGTGAGCGTGGTGATGCGCGGTGCCCAGCGGCTAAGCTCGGGCCGCGGCACCGGCAAGGTCTCGCGCATGCAGCGCAGGATGTGCAGGCGGCCCTCGCGCGCCTGATCCAGCGCACGCTCCAGGATCGTCCGGGACAGCCCCGAGATCTTGATGTCCATCTGGATCGCCGTCACGCCGCGGTCGGTGCCACAGACCTTGAAGTCCATGTCGCCGAGGTGATCCTCGTCGCCCAGGATGTCGCTCAAGATCGCCATGCGCTCATCTTCCTTGATGAGGCCCATCGCGATCCCCGCCACGGGGGACTTGAGGGGAACGCCACAGTCCATCAGGCTGAGCGTGCCGCCGCAAACGCTTGCCATCGAGCTGGAGCCGTTTGACTCCAGAATCTCGCTGACGATGCGGATCGTATAGGGGAATTCCTCGTGAGGCGGCAGCATGCGCGCCAGCGCCCGCTCTGCGAGCGCGCCGTGACCGATCTCGCGGCGGCCGGGGCCACGCAGCGGCTTGGTCTCGCCCGTGGAGAACGGCGGGAAATTGTAGTGGAGCATGAAGCGCTTCCACGACTCACCTGTGAGCGCGTCGATCTTCTGCTCGTCGGTTGCGGTGCCGAGCGTGGTGGTCACGATCGCCTGAGTCTCGCCGCGCTGAAACAGCGCCGAGCCATGTGTGCGCGGCAGCAGCCCCGCCTCGCACATGATGGGTCGAATCGTGGTCGAATCACGCCCGTCGATGCGGCGCTTGGTGTCGAGCACCATGCTGCGCACCACGTGATACTTGCGCTCCTCGAACTCCGCCTTGATCAAGCTCTCGGACGCGAGCCATGTGGTCTCGCCCAGCTGCGCCTTCAGCGTCTCGTACATGCTCTTCTTGGCCTCGGCGTAGGCCGCATACCGAGCCTTCTTGTCCTTGATGACGCAAGCTTGCTGGATCTTGGCGTCGACCAGGCTGGCCACGGTGCTGGCGATCGCGGGATCGAGAGTCGGCACGGTGAAGGTTGCCTTCGGCTTGCCCACCGCAGCCCGCATCTTCTCCAGCAGACCGATGACCTTCTTGCCCTCTTCGTGGGCAAACATCAGGGCATCGATCACCTCGGCCTCGCTGGCCTCGGCAGCGCCACCCTCGACCATCACGATCGCGTCCTTCGAGACGGCGACGGTGAGATCCAGATCGGCTTCAGCGATCTGCTCGAACGTCGGGTACGCGATCAGCTCGCCATCGAGCGAAGCCACCCGGACGCCAGCCAGCGGCCCATCCCAGGGAATGTCCGACAGGTGCACGGCGGCGCTGGCACCGATCATCGCCAGCACATCCGTCGGATTCGAGCGGTCGGAGCTCATCACCGTGGCGATGACCTGCGTGTCCTTCTTGAAGCCGGCGGGGAACAACGGGCGCAGCGGGCGATCGATCAACCGCGCCGTGAGCACCTCGGTGTCGCGCTGACGCCCTTCACGCTTGAAGAAGCCCCCCGGGATCTTGCCGGCGGCGTACGTCTTTTCGATGTACTCGCAGGTGAGTGGGAAGAAGTCCAAGCCCGGCCGCTCCTCCGTGGAGACCGCCGTGACGAGGACAACGCTTTCCCCGTAAGTAATTAGAACGGCACCACTAGCTTGTTTAGCTAGCCGGCCCGTCTCGATCGTGAGCGTCTTGCCGCCCACCATCAAAGATTCACGAACAAACATTTTGCGCTCCTTTGCGCACCCTCAC
>JAICQL010000395.1 GCA_025937895.1 Polyangiaceae bacterium
CGACACTGCTCGATGCGACACCGCTCGATGCGGCACTGCTCGATACGGCACCGCTCGATACGGCACCGCTCGATGCGACACTGCTCGATGCGACACCGCTCGATGCATCACCGCTCGAAGCCTCCGCAGTGGCGACCGGCTCTGCCCGCGTCGGCTCCACGCCCCCGGCGCCCGCGGCTCCCGCCGGGACACTGGCAAGCACATTGTTCCAGCCGGAGCGCGCGCCGCCCTCGCCGCTGCGCGGCGGACCGGCGCTGCTCGCCACCCGCACCGGCACGGCGGCGGCTTGCTCCAGATACGTCTTGCACGCCGTCGACTGCGCCGGCGTCAGATCCTCTTGGCGACGCCTGAGCGTCCGCGACACGTTCCGGCAAGCCTTGCCCAGCCGCGCTTGCTGGTAGCGCGGCTCGTGGCTCGCGCACGCCTGCAAGGTAAAGTCACTGTTGGCCTCGCCCGACAAGATCGTACGGATCTGCGTCTGCTCGCACACCTTCTGCACGCGCCGCTGATCGTAGCTCGGCACGCTGCCCGCCAGCTCCAGCACCCCGGCGCACTGCGGGCCGCCCAGATCTTCACCCTTCCAGATGGACTGCACGTACAGCCCCTCGCACGTGCTGCGATCCGCAGGCCCCGCGTATGCGGCCGGCGCCGGCCGCGCCGAGCCCAGCGCGCAGCCCACGAGCGCGGAGCAAGCCAGCACAGCGCCCGTAAGCACAGCGCCCGTAAGCACAGTGCCCTTAAGCAGAGTGCCCTTAAGCAGAGTGCGCCTAAGCAGAGCGCCCGCGAACACCCCCGCCAGTGGCAGCGAACGCCAGCCCCTCCACTCGCCACGCGGTGCCTGCCTCGTGCTGTGCTGGTTCCCGGTGCCCGAGCTCATACCGCTACCCTGGAATGCCCGTTCCTCAAACGTGTAATGCTACACCCGCGAGCGTACATTCTACAACGCGCAGCGCGCGAATGCTCCGTCCACCTACTGCCGTTTCAGCTCGTTGCAGCCACAGGGCGCCTTTCGCCGCCCTTTTGTCGGCTTTTTCAGTGCAGGCGCGATCTACCAGCTCGCTGTCCCCACGTGGTACGACATCTCTCACCGCACCAATCGCACGCAGCGCGCCCTCCGATCGCACGCAGCGCGCCTCCGATCGCACGCAGCGCGCCCTCCGATCGCGCGCATTTGGGGCCGCCTCACTGCAGCCCGCGTGCGCCAGTACCCCACGGCCCAGGGCCACCCAGTTACGCCACCCCTCCAGCGCGCCTGCCGAACACGGCCACAATCCTCACGCACCCGCACTCGCTCGCCACGCTCTATCGAGCGGAGTGCAGCCCCATCAACACCGCCAGCTGCTGGCCGGCAGCCTCGATGGACTGCCGGGTCGTGTCCACCACGGGCAGGTTCCGAGCTCGTGCATCGTGCAACAGCCAGTCAGCCCAGCTCCGCATCTCCGGGCTGTCGAGCTCCGGCTCAGCCCGCGCATGTACACGCGCCGCGCGAACCTCAGCGTCGCAGTGAACCAGGATCCAGTGCGACCACGGCGCGCTGCTTCCGCATCAGCCAAGCACCGTCATGACTCGCGAGCCCTCAGCGCCAACACATTCGAAGAGCACCTGCGCGGCAGAGCAGAGCGGGCGTCTGTTCTAGCGCTGGCTCACTCGCAGAAGCGCTCGAGGGGGCGGCAGGTCTGCGGGCTCGGGCACATGCTGTTGTCGTTGCACGAGATGAGGCCCGCGAGTGTCACGCCGAGCGATACGCTGGAGGATACGGCGAGCTGCACGCAGCCCCAGTCGAGCTCGGTGGAGGTGACGGTGCGGCGGCTGAAGGTGATGGTGGGGAATCCGGATTGGCCTTCGGCGAGCAGCGCGCCGATCAGGGCGGCGGGGATCTCGGCGGCACCGTCGTCGGCAAAGCTGCACTCGATCCAGGCGTTGTTGCGCCCGTGGTTGTTGACGTTCAGGCTGACGTGCATGCGGCCGGGCCCCGCCGCTTCGGGCGCGGGCCACCCGAGCACGCTGGGCTCGCCCGGTGTGACGCGCACGGGCGAGTGGACGCTGGTCAGAGGGAAGATGCCCCAGCCCCAGAGCTCGAACGGGCTGAACTGCCCGCCGCTGGCCTGCAGCAGCAAGGTCGCTCCGGGCTGGAACCCGGGGTGAGGGAGCTGGGCGCCCCGCGGTCGATAGCCGCCGGTCACGGCGTTGGCGGTGAGCTCGACGGGCAAGACCATGCCGCTCACTTGCACATCACCGACCACGCGCGGCCGTGGCAGCGCAACGCACTGGCCTTCGGCGCTGCAGGTCTCGGTGGAGACGGGGCAAGCGGGATTGCACACGTACAGCGGCAGGCTCAATAGCTGGCACTCGCCTTCGCTGAGCTGTACCTGCGCCACTCGGCCCGGGCTGGGCGCGTCGTAGATCTTGCCTTCGACGCTGGTGTAGTCCTCCGCGCTCTCGATCGTGAACTCACCCACGAGCTGCTCGCTCGCGCACGGCGCGTACGGAAGGTCCGGTGGCGCGCTCAGCAGCACGTTGGACGGCGCCCTGCTCTCTTTGTCGTCAGAGCAGCCGCACAGCCCGGCTGCGCTCAGCATGACGGCGCCCAGCACGGCCGCCGGCAGTGTACCAGAGTGACACGATGCAAACTGACACGATGCTCGTCGAGCGGCGTACATGGTCACGCACGTGTACGGCTGCGCGCGGCGCGCGAAGAACCGCTGCTGCCATTGCCGACATCACCCTCCCTTCATCACCACTTTGGGCTGCTGGGCGCGTGACCGTTGTTGGAATGGATGACGCGCAAGCAAGCGGGCTGGGGGCAGCTGACCTGGAGCGGAGCGGACACCACCCTCTGGTGTCTCACGGCTGCATTCCTGCTCGCGTGTGGGCCGGACGGAGACATCCTACGCTCGGACATCACCAGCGACAGCAACGTGATGGCGCCAGTGGCATGCAGGCTGGACGGTGTGGTGAGCGAGGAGCTACCCGACCTGACCCTGGTGCACGACAACCCGGTGGCGCCGCCCGATCCTCGCCCGCACTTCAGCTTCTTCGTCACCAGCCAGGCTGGGCTCTATGGCCTGCCCGCTGGAGAGCATGCGCCAGCACCCGATCCAGC
>JAICQL010000169.1 GCA_025937895.1 Polyangiaceae bacterium
CAACGGCAACGCCGGCTACCTGGAGGGGGACGAGGGGCTGGCGCCGGGCTTCGCCGCGGCGGACAGCGCGCTCTCCTCGGCGCGCGTGGCCGCGGTGAAGAAGCAGCAGATGTTGCTCAACCCGCACCTGCTCCTGGCCCGAGTGGCGCGCGGTGAGGCCACCGCCACCAGCGAGGGCGTGGACGTGATCGACGGCCAGCTGCAGCAGGTGATCGCGGTGGGCGGCATTCGCCTGCACATCGACGCCTCGAGCGGCTTCGTCACCAAGACGGGCTCGCTGGAGGACGTGAGCCCGTACAAGGACGCGATGGTGGAGGCCGTGTTCGACGGCTGGGTGCCGGCCAGCGGCAGCAGCTTGATGTTCCCGATGCTCGCGGCGCTGACCGTGGCGGGGGAGCGCGTGCTGGCGGAGGGGCGCACGCAGACCACCGTGCTGGCGGAGGTCGATGAGACACGCTTTGCGCTGCCCGTGGCGCCCGGCGCGTTCTCGCAGTCGGAGGCGGATCGTGGCATGGCCATGTCTGCATCGCTGGCCCAGCCGCAGGCGCTGGGCATCCCGTTCCGCGACGCGCTGCAGACCACGGTCACCCCGGTGGAGCTGGCTCCGGGCGTGTGGCACCTGACCGGTGGCTCACACCACTCGATGATCGTGGAGCAGGAGAACGGCTACGTGCTGGTCGAGGCCCCGCTCGATCCGCTGCGCACCCAGGCCATCGCGAACTGGGCCGCAACCCAGCTGGCGGGCAAGCCGCTCACCCACGTGATCAGCACGCACCACCACGAGGATCACTCCGGTGGCGTGCGCCAGGCCGTCGGCCGCGGCGCGCGGCTGGTGGCACACCGTGCGGGCGGCGAGTTCTGGCAGCGCGTGCTGGCCGCTCCCGCCCAGGTGGTGAGCGACGCGCTCTTCGGCAGGCCGCCGCGCACCGCCGTTGCCTTCGTGGCGGAGGGGGCGTCGATGGTGTTGCCAGACGCCACCAACCCCGTAACGGCGTATTCGGTCGGTAACTGCCACGCCGCCGACATGCTGGTCATCGGGGTCGGCAACCTCATGTTCGCCTCCGACATCGTCAGCCCCGGCAACGGCGCTCCGCTCTGCCCGCTGTCGGAGACGATGGCGGCCCTCGCTGCGTACGACTTCACTCCCGAGACGGTGGTCGGCGGCCACGGCACCACCGCGCTGGTGGCCGATCTTCTCGCTGAGTTCCCCTGAGGCTCGAGTTCCCGTGAGGCTAGAGCCAGCCGTTTCTCACGCGAAAGCTGCCGGCGGCACCATCGCCGCCGGCAGTCCGACCCCCGTGGGCCAGGCGGCCACTTCAGCTCCCAGCCTCGGGCCGCACTAGCCGCCGAAACGCGACTCGAGAGATAGTTCCCGCCCATGAGTCCTGCGGCAGTGCTCGCGCTCGGCTTCTTCCTCGGCATGCGCCACGCGATGGACGCGGATCACGTCGTGGCCGTGTCCACCATCGTCACCCGCCAGCGCTCGCTGCGTGCCGCGCTGCCCGTCGGCGCGCTCTGGGGCGTGGGCCACACCTTGACCATCCTGCTCGTGGGCGGCGCCATCTTGCTGTTCGGCATCGTCATCCCGCCGCGCCTCGGCCTGGGGATGGAGCTCTCGGTCGCGCTGATGCTGGTGGTGCTGGGCGCGCTCAACGTCCGCAGCGTGCTCAAGGACGCCCGATCCATCGCTCACCAGCACCAGCACCCGCACGACCCCGCTGGCAACGCCAGCGGCCACGTTCACCCCCACCTCGACCCGCCCGCGCGCGGCGCGCTGCGCCCGCTCCTGATCGGCATCGTGCACGGCCTGGCAGGCTCCGCCGCCGTCGCCCTGCTCGTGCTCGGCGCCATCGGCAATCCCCTGCTCGGCGTCGTGTATCTGCTCGTCTTCGGCGTAGGCACCATCGCCGGCATGGTCCTCATCACCTGCGCCCTCGCCGTGCCCATGGCAGTGGCAGCTCCCCGCTTCGCCAGCTTCCAGCGTTTGCTCGCCGTCGGCACAGGCCTGGCCAGCGTCGCGCTGGGTGCCGTGCTGGCGTATCAGATTGGGTTCGTCGACGGCCTGTTTGGGGCGCAGCCCGTTTGGGACCCTCATTAAGGGCTCGAGGAGCCGAGGAGCCCGAGGAGGCCCCTTAGACCCCCGGACTCACATGCTGCACGACCGCCGAACGGCGCCGGCGCGCCGTCGTACCATGGCTCGCTGACGGATTCGCGCGGAGCCAGTTCACGGTGTCACACAACGTCTGGCGGCCGGGGCGGGGCTGGTAGCCGAGCTCGTGGGCGAAGAGTGAGGTGAGGCCCCAGAAGCAGGTGGCCATCTCGAGCACGACGGGGTCGGGCAGGGCGGGGTGGAGCTTGCCGCCGAGGTTGGCGATCTGTGCGAGGCCGAGGGCGGCCCAGCGGGGCAGGGGGCGTTCGACGACGGGGGCGCCGGAGACCTCGGTCACCATGGCGAAGAACTCGCGCAGGGTGCTGGCGGTGCCGGGCAGGTGATACACCGGGCGCGGCGCATCGATTTCGCTCAGGCGCGCGAGCGCGCGGGCCACGTCGCGCACGTCGGTGAAGTGCATGCCGCCGGAGGGCACCACGGGCACCTTGCCGTCGAGCACCTTCTGCACGTAGCCGGTGGAGCGGCGGCGGTGATCACCAGGGCCGAGCAGCACGGGCGGGCGCACGATGCTGAGCTGCACGCCCAGCCTCTCTGCGAGCGCCTTGGCCTCGCGCTCTGCGCGGATCTTGGAGGCGTAATACGGCCAGCGCCCGCTCAGCGCCTCGGCGTACGGCGCGTCTTCTTCTGCGCGAATGTCGGGCGAGCGGAAGCAGCCCACGGTGCCGGAGCTGGACACGAACACCAGGCGCGCGCCGAGCTGCGCCGCCAGCTGCACCATGTTCAGGGTGCCGCGCACGTTGAAGTCCAGCATCTCCTCCGGCGCGCTGCGAGTGTGGCGCACCATGCCGGCGGCGTGCACGATGCTGCGCACCCCGCCCAGCGCGGCGCTGGAACGCCAGCTCTCCGTGGCCAGTGGCTCGCCCTCGATCAGCTGCACCTTGCCCACCTCGCCGTGCCAGGGCTCGCTGCCCCACGCAGACGCGCGGCGCACCAGCGCGGCCGCGGGCGTGTGCTGGGCGTGCAGCGCCTGCAGCAGGTGGCGGCCGAGAAAGCCCGTGGCTCCGGTGATCAGTACTCGCGGGGTCATGCTCCAAACCTCACTTCTTGCCCGCCGGCACAGGGCCCGGGCTCCAGCATCGCAAAGAAGCCGGCATCAAACTCACTGTTGGGCACGTATTGCCCGGGCTGTAGCTCGCGCACCAGGCCGTGCTCGGAGAGCGCGCGGAAGGCGTCTTCCAGCAGCGGCAGGTAGGCAGCCGGGTTGCTGCGCGCCATCAGCGCCGGCCCGGTCGGCTCGGCCAGCGCGGGCGAGCTCACCGAGACGTGCTGGCTCACCAGCTCGTACGCCTCCAGCACGGGCTGGAACAGCGCGCGGACCATGCAGCGCACGCGGGGATCGTGCCGATCGCCGGCGTCCGCCGGGGTGGTCCAGGAGTGGCGCGCCACGTGATCGCGCACCACGCGGCTCTCCGGGAAGAGCTCCAGCGCATCCTGATAGAACCAGTGCATCCACTGGCTCTGCAGGCTCTGCAGCAGGGCGGGGGAGGGGCTTTCGGGCAGCGGCGTGTCGCTCGCCAGCACCCGCCCGCCGCGCCGCTCGATGGCCTGCGCCAGCCAGGCTTCGTCCAGCGGCTCGTGTACCGAGGCCGTGCGGCTCTCCGCGCCTTGCTCCTCCTTGCTCTGCGCGTTGGAAGCGCTGGCTGCGCCCGCGCTCGCGGCACGCTGCGGGAAGGCGTGGGCCAGGAACGCGCGCAGGTGGAAGCTGGTGATCACCGTCTCGTGCTGGATCTCGGCCGCCACCTGGCGCGCGAGATCTTGCACGTCCGTGGTGGGATCGAGCAGCAGCGGGTTGCCGCAGGCCATGTGCACGCGGCCCAGCTTCACCTCGCCGCGGCCCAGCGCCAGCAGCCAGCGGAAGATGGCCTCCACCGACATCTTCGAGCGTGCCCCGCCGCGCAGCTCGCGCTCGAACGCGCTCTCTTCCGGCACGCGCTCGTAGGAGATGGCGATGGGCAGCACCGCAAACGGGCGGTTCGTGGCCTGCAGGGCGCGCAGCAGCCCGCGCTTGGGCGCCAGCACCCGCCGGCCGCGGCTGCGCTGGCCCTCGATGAAGAACATCAACGCGCGGGCCTCTTTCACCACGCGCTCCAGCTCTTGCCCCAGCTCGGGCACGGCGCGCCCCACGCCCCGCCGCACGTAGAAGGCGCCGGCGCGGGTCAAGACGCGGCTCACCACCGGCAGCCGCGAGAACTCCTCCGCGGCGGCGATGCGCGGCATGGGAATGCCCAGCTCCGGGTGCTGGAAGCAGACGTAGCTGGAGAGCAGGAAGTCGAAGTAGCTGCGGTGCGAGGGCGCCAGCACGATCAGGTGGCCCGGAGGGACCGCAGCGGCAGCGCGCTCGAACGAGCAGCGATCGAAGGTGATCGAGCTGGTGCAGTGGCGCAGCGCCTTGCGCATCGCCAGCCCCAGCGCGGGGAACACCGGGTCCGGCGCGGGATGGCTGCGCGCCCAGCGCAGATCCCCCTGGCCGTCGTCGTGGCTGGCGCCCGCCAGCGGCAGCTGCGTCTCGTCGCGCCCGAGCAGGTGCTTGTACATGCCGCGGTTGACCGCGTCCATGTAGCGCTCGGCGCTGAAGCCCGGCAGCTCCACCGGGCGCGAGGGGCGGAAGTCAAAGCTGTGGTGGATGAAGTAGCGGAAGGCCGCGTTCAGCTGCTGCACCCGCGAGTTGATCTTGTCCACCTGGCGCGCCTGCGCCGCCTTGCGCGTCAGCGAAAAATACGTGCGCGCCAGCTTCACCGGCAGCGCGCGGCGCAGCAGATCCTGCAGCAGGAAGCCGTGCTGCACCCCGCCGATGAACACGCCCGGCGGCGCCTTGGCGCCGGGCCGCTCCCGGAAGAAGCGGGCGGTGGAGCCAGTGGCGTAGTCAGCGCGCATGGCCATGCGCAGGCCCATCGCTGCCAGCCGGATGGGCGGGGGCTCTCCGGGGGCGGGCAGCGGCTCGCTGAAGCCAGCCGCGATCACTCGCTCGCTCACCACGTCCACCGGCACCACGTCCAGGCGCACGTTGGGGTCCGCCTCCCAGGCCTTGATCAGGCCCAGCCCCGTGAACAGCAGACAGCCGGCGAAGGCGGCGGTGCTGTCGATCCAGCCCGGATGGGGGCTGGCCCAGGCGGCGGAGATGATGCTGGGCCGTACGATCACGAGCGGCACGTCACCACGGCGCGCGCTGAGCAGGTGCTCGGCGATGCACTTGGTGTACGTGTACGTGTTGGGGTGGCCGGACTCGGCCAGCAGCTCACTCTCCGGGCGGCTGCCGTCCAGGATGATCTGCCGCAGCTCCGTGGCGGGGCGGGGCAGGTGCCCCAAGGTCTCGTGGATGGGGCCGCCGTGCCAGCGGCTCACGTAGGCGGTGGACACGCTGACCATGCTGATCAGCTGCTTGCAGCTGCGCGCCAGCTCCAGCATGTGCAGCGCCGCCTCGACGTTGGCGCCCAGCGCGCTCTTCACCGGCAGATCGAACTCGACGCTGGCCGCACAGTGCAGCACGTGGGTGACGCTGGCCTCGAGCTGCTGTCGGTCGCTCTCGCTCAAGCCCAGATCCGGCAGCTCCAGATCCGCCTGCACCACCGTGACCAGGCGCCGCCAGCCGTTCGGCAGCTTCTTGAAGATCTCCGAGCCGCCGACCTTGTTGTCGAAGCGCTCGGCAGCGGCCTGGCTATGGCCCTCGCCCTTCTTCTTGCTCGGGCTCTTGCAGCGCACCAGCACGCTCACGTGCTCGATGCCCAGCTCCTCACGGCGCTCGAGCAGCTGCCAGAGCACGACCTTCCCGACGAAGCCCGTGACTCCGGTCAGCAATACGTGGTGCTTCTTGCCCGGCTGAGGGGCGCCCTGTGCGGTAACTGCGTTACGCTCTTGCATCTCGCTCACGCTCCGAGATCGACCGTGCCGCGCACGCCGTGGTTATTCGCTCCGAACACGTTGGCCGGGTCCACCGCATGCTTCACCTGACGCATGAACTGCAGCGACCCCGGCGAGTAGATGTCGCCCAGGAAGCCCTGGCGAATCTTGCCCACCCCGTGGTGGTGAGAGAGCGTGCCGCCCGCCGCCAGGATCTCTTCCCGCGCGGCGTGCTCCAGCTCCCCGTACATGCGAACCGGGTCTTCCACGCCCTTGCAGTAGAAGCCCATGTAGAAATAGATGGCGACCCCGGTCGTGTAGACCTGGGTGATGCGCCCGGTGAAGAACGGGTTGCCCGGCAGGCGCCGCGCCTCGTGCTCGCGCCGCACCCGCTCGCGCACGCGCTCGTACAGCGAGAGCGCCTGGCTCCACGGCACGCTGGTCTCGAAGCTCTCGGCGATGGCCCAGTGACTGAAGGTGAGATCGCGGATGTAGGCGATGCCGAAGGTGAGCTGGTAGCCGCGCTCGCCGTTCTTGGAGCCTGCCTTGAGCCCGCCGTGCGCGCGCGCGATGCGGTACACCGCCTGCTCCTGGAAGGCGACCTCTTCCTCGCTGCCCTCGAAGACCAGGGTGGCCGCGGCCAGCTGCTTGGGATCAAAGCCCTTGAACTGCGTGACCAGCGCCTTCTCCAGCTTGCTCTTCATGCGCGAGGCCATGCTGCCGTCGCTCTTCGGCTTGAGCGCCTGCCCGAACTGGAACTGCGTGTTGTCCACCACCCGCACGCTGGCCGGCACGGCGCCGGCGCGCTGCAGGTCATACAGAAAGTCCAGCCCGTGCCCCAGGGTGGGAAAGAGCACGCTGCCGTAGCGCTGCACCTCGGGCCTGGGGAACAGCTTCACCACCGCGCTGGTGACGATGCCGAAGTTGCCCTCGCTGCCGAACATGAAGCTCTTCGGGTTGGGGCCGATGCTCTCGCGTGGGCCCACCTGCGGGCGCGCCAGCACGCCCTGCGTGGTGACCACCTGCATGTCGAGCACCAAGTCTTCGATGTTGCCGTAGCGGTTCTTCTTCATGCCGCTGGCGTTGGTGGCGATCCAGCCGCCCAGGGTGGAGAACTCCAGGCTGTCCGGCTCGTGCCCCATGATCAGCTTGTACCTGGCCAGCTCTTCGGCGATGTGCCTGCCGACTGCGCCCGCCTCGATGCACGCCGTGAGGTTGACCGGATCGATCCACAGGATGCGGTTCATGCGCCGCATGTCGACCGCGATCACGAAGCGCTCTTCACTGGGTGCGAGGCGCAGTGCGTCCGTCACGTTGGTGCCGCCGCCGAACGGGATGAGGCACGCGCCGTGCTCTTCCGCCGCCTTCACCAGCGCCACCACCTGCTCGTGCGCCGTGGGGAACACGACCAGGTCCGGCACGCGCTCCAGCTTGCCGTAGCGGATGGCCCAGATCTCGGCGCCGGTGTGGCCGTGACCGCGGCGCAGGCGCACCAGCGGATCCGTCGAGAGCTGGTCGGGCTGCAGCAGCGCGTTCAGCGCCTCGATCAAGCCCGCCGGGGCGGGGCGCGCCGGCGGGATGGGCGGCGGGTAGTGCGGCTCGTGGCGGTTGGCGTAGCCCAGCGGGGCGGCCAGCGTCTTCGACATCCAGGGCAGCAGCGAGGGCAGCTCGACGTTGCTGATGTTGTAGCGCTTGCCGGTGAGCACCACGCTCTCGTTGGGCTGCACCACGAACTTGGTGTCGGCGAAGCCCCAGCCGTCATTGGCCTCCGCCTCGTCGGCGGAGCCGTTGCGCTCCGGCGGCACGAAGCGCGTGTCTCCCCGCGGTACACCGCGCATGGGCCGCGGCGCGAGCGCGCTGCGCGCGGTGTGGGCCAGCACCTTCCCGGCCAGGCCGAAGAAGTCGTCCGCTTTCTGGTCGCCGACCTTCTTCGGATCGACGGACTTTTTCTGTTCAGAGCGTGGCGCCGTCACTTGCTTGGCCTCACTGCGAGAGGAATGAAATCAGGAGAGCGATGAAAAGACCGGCTGCGCAGCGCAGCTGGGCTGCACGGCAAACACCGGCTGCGCAACAAACACCGGCCGCGCAATAAAGACCGGCTGCAACGGGCATGGGCTGCGCAGCCAGCTCGAGCTGCTCATGGAACGTTGGCGGCGTGTAGAAGCTTGGCTGCACGCTTGTTCCGGGCCTCACGAAGCCTCGATTCGTAACATCGCCCGGTCCGCTCCGGCAAGTCAGAGCCGCCGCGCGCTCCGCCGGTTCGCCGCCGGTGGAAAGGGTCTCGGCCGCCCGGATCTGATGGCGTGTAGTGACCGTATCTCGAAGCATCACGTTCCCCCTGCCGCAGCGCGGCGTGCGCTTTAACGCAGGCGCCGCTCCGTGACGATGCGGAACAGCCGCTCCCGCCGGACCTCGCTCCACGTGTAGAGCGCGATGCGATCGATCCGTGCTTGCACCGCGCTCAGATCGAGCGCCGCCGCCCACTGCAAGCCTGCAGCGCGATCCGCGTCGCTCGCGCGGGCTCGCGGGCGCGCGACGGTGACGTGCGGCTTGGCAGGGCGCTTCTCGCGCCGTCCGCTCGCGGCCTCCGTGAGTGGATCGCGCAGGCTGCGGATGTATTCGGTGGCCTCCTCGCGCCCGCGCCCGAGCAGCGCGGAGAGCGCGGAATACCTGCCGCGCGGCCCCATCGCCACCACCTCGGCGAGCGAGACGTCGAGCGCCGCGGGGGTCGCGCGCGCCAGCTGCTCGTCGAGCGCCGCCAGCGCTCGCTCTGCGCCGGCTTCGCCCACGCCGCCCAGGAATGCCAGGGTCAGGTGCACGTCATCGGCGTGATAGCGGCGCAGCGCAGCGGGCGGCGCGGGTAGCTCCGTCACGAAGGCCCCATCGAGGGGGAAGGCCAGAAACCAGTTGGGCCGCGGCATGCCGCGCCACGGCGTACGCCTGTTGCCGCGCCGCCGCCAGCATGCTCTTAGCCCGCACTGGGAGATCGCACCTGGTTGCACAGCGCTCCTCGGGTCTGCGGGCCGAGCGCGAAAGCAGCTACGCACTGTGCTGCAGGGCTGGAAGCCATGAGCCCGTGAAACAGCGGCCCGGCCAGGCAATCCAGCCCCGCCGAGAGCGAGGCCTGGCACTCTCGCGATCTGCTTCCGCCCGGGTACGAACCCGCTGCGGTGTCTCCCCGGCGACCCACGGCTCATGCTACGTCGAGCGCAAATGCGATATTTCCTGGCCTTTTCTTACAACATGCACGACTCGTCCGTGAGCATCGCCGACGAGCAGCGCGTGTTGCTCGTGCTCGAGGCAGAGCGCTACTTCGGCGAGAAGAAGAAGCGCTGCACCAGGGCCGAGATGGAGACGCTGATCGACGTGGCCCTGCGCCACGTGGGCATCGGCATCCGCGACGTGGAGGGCGTGGCCTGCACCTCGTATCTGAACGAGCACCTGCCGGAGCCGCTGCGCGACGTGGAGTGGCTGGCGGAGGGCCAGTGCACGCTCCAGGGCCGCAGCTTTGACGTGCTGATCCTCAACCATCACCTGTCGCACGCGGCGATGGTGCACGCCTTTCCGGGCGAGACGGACGTGGTGATCGACGCCTGCGATGGCGGCGGAGACTTTGGCCACACGCACTTCACCTATCGCTGCCACAACCATCGCCTCGAGCAGCTGCCCAACAAACCCATTCACGACGCATTTTCGTCGCGCTTCTACGACGTGGTGTCGCGCTACTTGTACGGCCGCATCATGAGCGAGGGCAAGCTGATGGCGCTGGCCAGCCTGGGCCAGCCGCGGCGCGAGATGCTGGATTTCATCCGCGGCAACCTGCCGCTGTTTCACAGCCTGAAGCACGAAGAGGTGTTCGCGGAGCTGCGCCGGCGCTTCCCCGTGGACAACTACGTGAGCAGCCGCACGGCGTACGATCTGGCCGCCTCCACCCAGCGCCTGTTCGAGGACCTGCGCCTGGAGAGCGTGGGCGCGCTGCCGGCGGACGCGCCGCGGGTGATGCTGACGGGCGGCGCCACGCTCAACATCGTGGCCAACACGCGGGTGCGCGAGTACCTGGGCAGCGAGCGCCAGCTGCTGGTGCCGCCCTGCTGTGACGACACCGGGCAGTCGCTGGGGGCGCTCTTGTACTACTGCCACGAGCGCATGGGGCTGCGAGTGACCGCCAACATGCCCTTCCTCGGCTACAGCGATCGCATCGGCGAGCCGGAGCTCGGCGCCGCCAACGTGAGCGACGAGCTGGTGCACTTCCTGTCCCGCGGCGGCATCGTGTTCTTGCATCGCGGCCAGAGCGAGATCGGCCCGCGCGCACTCGGCCACCGCAGCATCCTGGCTGCTCCCACTCGCAAGAACTTCGATCTGATCAACCACATCATCAAGAAGCGCGAGTTCTACCGACCGCTGGCGCCGATCGTCGCGTACGAGTCGGCCTCCGAGTGGTTCGCCTGGCAGGGTGAGTCCAAATACATGCTGTACGCGGCCGAGGTGAAGGACCGCGCGCGGCTCGCGGCTCCGGGCATCTGCCACTACGACAACTCCGCGCGCGTGCAGACGGTGGCGGGGGGAGACGATCCCTTCCTGCACGGGCTCTTGGTGCGCATGGGTCAGGCCACGGGCTGCCCGATCTTGATCAACACCTCGCTCAATCCGCAGGGTAAGCCGATCCTGTCGCGGCTGGAGGCGACGCGCGCCTTTGCTCAGTCCCTGCAGGGGCTGAACATTCGCGTCTGCCACGACGGCTCGTTGTTAGCCTCCTGAAGCTACCTTCCCGAAGGTTACCTTCGCGAATCCTTTCCGAGCGTGAGGCTCAGCGGCGCCGGCTGGCGCGCGCGGCCTTGTCACGCCCCGGTACGTGGATTTGACGGGCGGCCGAGAGTAGGCGACAACCGCTAGCCGTGGCGCGTCGCTGGCTCTTCTTATTGACGCTCTTGTTCGTGGGCCTGCACGCGCCGTCGGCGCGCGCTTACCCGTGGCTGATCAAGCACGGCTTCGCCCAGTGCGGCAGCTGCCACGTGGACCCCATGGGCGGCGAGACCTTGCGCGGCATGGGGCGGGCGATGGGCGAGAGCTTGCTGCCCATGGACTGGGGCCAGGAGGCGCCCAGCTCCGCGGGGCTGCTGCTGTTCGGCGTGCCCGAGCCCGAGAGCGTCTACGTGGGCGGCAGCCTGCGCGGCATGTTGCTGACCAACCTGGAGACGGCCAGCACGCGCGCGTTTCCGATGCAGGCGGACCTGATGGCAGGCTTCGACGTGGGGCCGATCACCATCGCGGGCAGCCTGGGGGTGTCGCGCGCCTCGCGCCGCTATGAGCACGCCAGCAAGGCGCGGGTGCTGGGCAACGTGGAGGACGAGGGCGTGTTGCTCGTCTCGCGCAACTACTGGCTGGGCTATCACCTGAACGACGCCTGGATGGTGCGCGCGGGGCGGCTGAATTTGCCCTTCGGGCTGCGCATCCCCGAGCACACGATGTGGGTGCGGCAGGAGACGGTCACCGATCGCGAGTCCGATCAGCAGCACGGCGCCAGCGTGGTGTACGCCGCCGGGCGCTGGCGCGGCGAGCTGATGCTCTCGCTGGGCAACTTCCAGCGCCCGAATGACTCGCTCCGCGAGCGCGGCTACAGCGGCTACCTGGAGTACCTGGTCGATCTGGATCTGGCGCTGGGGGTCAGTTCGATGGTGCTGGTGGCGCAGCGCGAGCTGAACGTGGACTCTGGCAGGGTGGTGCGCCAGGCGCACGGGCTGACCGCGCGCTACGTGCTGGCGCAGCCCCTCGTGCTGCTGGCCGAGGCGGACCTGCTGTCCACCACCGGCGCCAACCTGGGCTACACCGGCATGGCCACCCTCGACTACGAGCCGCTACGGGGCCTGCACTTCTCCATCACGGGCGAGGTGCTGGATCATGGCAAGCGCGATGGCGATAGCGCCTGGCTGGGTCATGGTGAGCTGCACCCGCGGGCGTGGTTGACGGCGGACTGGTTTTTTGCGCCGCACATGGAGCTGCGCACGGACTTCGTGGTGCGGAGCGGGGAGCGCGGCGAGCTGCTGCAGGTGCAGCTGCACATGTACCTCTAGGGAGGGCTCAGCTGGGCGTGCGGCCCAGCACGTCGAGCTGGTGGGCGATGTACGAGAGCTCCGCGCGCTCGATCTGCTCGTGCCGCGCCTTCACCCAGGCGGCGAAAGCCGTGCGGTCCAGCTCCGGGTGCTGGCCGAGCGCGAGGTCGATGGTGTGCACGATGTGGTGCAGGAAGTAGCCCTCGTCCCCCGCGTAGCCAATCTTGCCGGGGAACACCACCCAGTCGGAGCTGCCGGCGGCCTCCAGCGCGGCGCCCGTCTGGGGCAACACCGTGAGCAGCCGCCGCCCCGTCTTGCTGTCGCCCGCGGGCTGGCCGTCGCGCACGCGCTCGTCCATCGAGCGGTGGTACAGTGCCATCACCTGCTCATCCAGCGGCAGCTCCGGCAGGAAGATGGTCTCCCCGTCGAAGTTGATGGTGAACCAGAACAGCGCGCCGGGCTTGCAGGCTTGCCAGATGCGCGAGAGCGCCGGCTTCAGCTCCAGCAGATCCAGCACCGCGTTGGCCAGCACCACGTCGTAGCGAGCCTGGTTTTCACTGGCCACCACGTGCTCCAGCACGTCGCCGTGCACCAGCTTCACCCGCAGATCCCGCTCGGGCCCGCCGATCTGCAGCTTGCCGTCGCTGACCATGGCGTTGGGCCCGGCCCACTCGAGCAGCTGCGCCTGCGCCGCCTCCAGGCTGGCGCGATCGCGATCGACCAGGGTGTAGTCCGCGTTCTTCAGCACATTCCAGTCGGACAGGCGCGAGACCATCGTGCCCACGCCGGCGCCCAGCTCCAGCACCGAGAGCCGCCCCGTCTCGGTGATGGTGGCGAGCAGGGTGCGCAACGCCGCGAGCACCGTCTGGTTCAGCGCGCGATCATCGACGGACTTCTTGGCGAGCAGGTAACGGACGTCGGAGTACGCGATCATGCTTCGAGGTTCTGTGCGGGGCGGGGGGCGTACCGTTCCCAGAAAGAGTGCAAAAAGGAAAGGCTCACGGCCACGGTGCCCAGCAGGCTGAGCGCACGGCCCGTCTCCCCCCGCGGCAGCGCCAGGGCGAGCATGAAGCAGGTGATCATCACCACGTAGGCGAAGCGGCCATGGCGCGAGCGCCGGGCCTCGCCCTGCGGGGTGGGGAACAGCAGGGGCGCCAGCACGTACAGGTAACGCCAGGCGCCCGCCAGGATGACCCAGGGCCCGGCCAGGCCGCGGTGGTGCAGCAGCACGGTCAGCGCCAGCACCAGGAGCGCGTCGGCCTCGATGTCGTAGCGCGCGCCGAACTCGCTGTTCTGGGCGCTGCGCCGCGCGAGCCAGCCATCGAGCACGTCCAGCAGCAAGTTGACCAGCGCGGCCACGGCCAGCACCCAGCCCGGCTCACGTGCGAAGGCCAGCAACGTGGCCATGGTCAGCACCAGCCGCAGGGTGGTGACGGTGTTGGGCAGCCCGAAGCTGCCGCTCGGCGTCCACGAACCGCGCCCCTGCGCCACCAGGAAGAAGAAGCACAGCGCCCCGACGAAGGCGAGCAGCGGCGGATACGACAGCCACACCACGAACGCCGCCGCCACCAGCATGCTGAGCGCGTTGGCAAACGTCCACGGCTTGACCTTGTCGCGCTGCGTGCGCTCGGAGTCGAACAGCACCACCAGCAAGCCCGGCACGCTGCTCACCAGCGCGAACGTGCCGTACACCATCGACACCGCCACCCCCGTGCTCTCGGACAGGCCCGCGGCGCCAAACAACAGCGCGCTCGCGCCCTCACGGATGCCCCAGCCGCCGAAGAAGCTGGGCACCGTGGCGGCCACCAGGATCAGCGGGCCCAGCCAGAACAGCTGCAGCAGCGGCACCGCGACGCCGATGGCGCGCGCTGCCACGTACAGCTGCAGCAGTGAGCACACCACCAGCAGCAGCGACAGCGGCAAGTGCACGGCCGCGTTGCGCGGAGCCAGCAGACAGCCGGCGGCCTTGCGCAGCCACTGCTGCGCGCGCTCCACCCCGGAGCGCGAGTGACGCCAGCGCGCGGCCACCCACCACACGCCCAGCGCCGCCACCACCACCAGCAGCGAGCCCAGCTCGATCCGGCTCAGATCCACGATGCCGGCGCGCGCCATCAGCGGCAGCCCGCACAGCACCACCAGCCAGATCGCCACCTGCCCCGACATGCGATCGAGCGCCAGCGCCTCGAACACCGACAGCAGGCTCTGCTCCGAGCTCTTGGCGTGGCGCAGCGCGCGCAGGCCATCGCCCGCGACGCCGCTGGGCAGCACCTGGTTGGTCAGGGTGGAGAGCGCGTATTCGCTGGTGGCCTTCACCCAGCTCAGGCGCAGGCCGAGCATGCTGGCCACGCGCGACCAGCGCAGCCCCAGCAGCCCCAGCTGCACCACGTTGATGGCAAACGCCAGCCACAGCCAGCGCGTGTCCACCCGCTCCAGCTGAGCGATCACCTGCTTCGAATCTGCCGAGCTCACCGCGGCCACCACGAGCGCGGCGCTCAGGGCGACACTGGTCCAGGTCAAGCCGGCAGGTGGTTTGCGGCGCACGATGGGAGCGGAGTCCGCATCGGCCGAGCTAAGGGCAGACGTCATGTTAAGTAACCCGGGGACACTAGCACCGTCGCCTGCGCCGGTGGGCAACCAGTTCAGCTTGGCACAGCCTGGAACTGTGCCGATTTACCGCGCGATCTACGGCGTGGGCCAAATGGCCGGTGGTGCAGCGAGTGGCGTGTTGGGAATCTTGCCTTGCTGGTGTTCGTCGACCAAGCTGGCCGCGATGCGATCTATCCGGGGTGATCAGCGTGCACCGGCGCGTGCCGCCGGAGCAACGGCGGCGCCGCTGCTGCTGGCCCTGTGCCTGGGCACCGTCTACCTGAGCTGCCTGGCTGCCTGCTCGGAAGATCTGGTCGACGAGACCTCGCCCGACGTCTGTTACTCGCAGAAGCGCTGGATCGGCAAGCTCACCGCCAGCGAGGAGATGTATCCAGGCCACGAGTGCGTGGGCTGTCATCGCGAGTTCGACGGGCCTGAATTCATGGCCGCAGGCACCATCTACGGCGTGGTCGATCCCGAGGGGGCGGTGACCACGGACAATGACTGCTTCGGGGTGGAGGGTGCGCTGGTCACGATCACGGCGGCAGACGGTCAGGTGTTGCAGACCCGGACGAACCGGGCCGGAAACTTCTACTTCGAGGGCCGGGAGGAGTCGCTGGCCAAGCCGTTCAAGGTGGTCGTGCAATACACGACCGATGACGACGCGCTGACCTACCAGTTCATGAACACCAGCCCGTCGTACGGCGGCTGCGCCCGCTGTCATACGCCCGGGGTCCAGGGTACTCCCGACGCAGTGGCAGGCGCCGTGCTCGGCCCGGACGAGGTGGTGGAGGGCGCGTATCCGATCTTCACGGGTCCGGTGCCGCCGGGGCTGTGAAGCGCCGTGCTCCAGCGGCTAGAATGAAGAGCTCGTGATGAAACTGCCCGAGATCAAGACTGGCAGCGCCGCGGCGCTGGAGCTGGGCGCGGAGGAAGTGCGCCGCTACTACGACGACAACACCCGGCTGTTCCTGAGCCTGGGGCAGGGCAGCGAGGGCACCATCCGCCGCGCCGTGTGGGGCCCGGGCGTCAGCAGCCGCCAGCAGGCCATGCGCTACGTGGACAGCCTGATCGTCGAGCGCCTGCGCGGGCTGGACAGCGGCAACGGCCTGCCGCTGCGGGTGGCGGATCTGGGCTGCGGCGTGTGCGCGAGCTTGTGTTTCATCGCGCAACAGCTGCCGGTGGCCGGCACCGGCGTCACCATCAGCTCGGCGCAGGTGGAGCTGGCGCGCCAGCGCATCGCCGGGCTGGGCCTGTCCTCGCAGGTGCGCTGCGTGCAGGGTGATTTTTGCAACCTGCCCGCCGGGCTCGGGCCCATCGATCTGGCCTTCGGCATCGAGTCGTTCATCCACGCGCCCGATGGCGCCGCGTTCTTCCAGCAGGCGGCCAGGCTGATCCGCCCCGGCGGCTTGCTGATGGTGTGTGACGATCTGCTGGCGCCCGCTGCCGCTCGCCAGCACCCGGACGCCGAGCGCTGGGTGCAGCGCTTCCGCGACGGCTGGAAGGGCTTCAACGTGATCTCCGAGCAGGACGCGCACCAGCTGGCCCGGCAAGCGGGCTTCGAGCCGGTGGAGACGCTGGATCTGACTCCGTACCTGGAGATCCGGCGGCCGCGTGACTACGCCATGGGCGCGCTGATGCGCTGCCTGGGCTGGCTGCCGATCTCCGGCAGCTACTGGTCGATGCTGTATGGCGGTCATGCGCTGCAGCTGGCGCTGAAGCGGGGCTGGATCCAGCACCTGGTCGTCATCTGGCGGCGCAGCTGAGCGCGCCGGGGGGGCGCTGCCAGCGTGGCTCTTTCTGCGCGGCACCGGCGGATGTTTCCGGGGCGGCGCGTCTCGAGCTACCATACCGGCATGGTCGCCCAGCCTCGCTCGCGGTCCTCGGCTCCCGTCCTGCTGGCGCTGCTGCTGGCGGCCTGCGCGGAGGAGGACGACGGGGTCACCTTCGAGGACGACCTGCGCCCGCTGTTCGAAGATCGCTGCGTCTTCTGCCATCAGCCGGGCGCGCCCTTCGGCCCCGAGACGGGCGCGGGGATGGACGTGGCCAATCCCTTCGCGGAGGAAGGGCTGGTGAACGCGCCCAACATCTGGGCAGGCCCGCACCCGGAGCTGCCGGGGCAGCTGGTGGTGCCGGGCGATCCAGAGGCCAGCTTCGTGATCCACAAAATCTCCGATCCGGCGCTGGGCTACCTGCCGGAGACGGGCATTGCCGGCGCCTTCATGCCCTATCAAATCCCCGCGATGACCGCGGGGGAGGTGGCCCTGGTCGAGCAGTGGGTGAGCGAGGGCGCCCAGGACGACAGCTTTTTTCGCTGCCAGGTCTGGTACTGGATGATGCCCACCCGCGCGCTCGCTGCGGAGTGCGGCATCCGCTATCGGCCGGGGGAGCCCGGCAAGTGCGACACCTGCCACTTTGCGGGCACTCACAACCCGCCGGATCTGGCGGATCCGTTCGGGCCGCAGGGGGTGGTGGGGGTGCGCGCCGCGTACCGGGCGGACATGTTGCGAGTGGAGCCGGGCTCGCCGGAAACCAGCCTGCTGGTGCAGAAGCTGCGCGCCAGCGCCGAGGGCAACCTGCCCAGCAGTGAATACGGCACGCCGATGCCGCGCCCCGTGCTCCCGCTCAGTGAGGAGCAGGTGGCGCTGGTGCGGCAGTGGATCGAGGAAGGCGCAAAACCCTAAGTTCTGGGTCAGCGGCCGATGTTCAGGGCGCGTGTAGCGCCGGTGCCCGGCGTTGATGCTATCGTGCGCCGCCGCCATGGTTGCGTTGAACCCTGCCGACTCCGGCGAAGCTTCCACTGACTTGCCGGGTAGTGGCGCCGCTGCTCGTGCGCGCGCTGAACGTATCGCCGTGAGCGCGCTGCTGGCGCTGGCCGTGGCGGGAATCGTGGCTCGCCTGGTCGTGATCTGGGCGTCCAACGGCTCGAACGACATGCCCACCTGGACCGCCTTTGCCCAGGAGCTGCGCGACTCGGGCCTGTGGGAGACGTACCGCAACAACAGCGAGTTCAATCATCCGCCCCTGATGGGCCTGATGGCGAGCGGCCTG
>JAICQL010000036.1 GCA_025937895.1 Polyangiaceae bacterium
GTGCAGAAGCTGCGCGCCAGCGCCGAGGGCAACCTGCCCAGCAGTGAATACGGCACGCCGATGCCGCGCCCCGTGCTCCCGCTCAGTGAGGAGCAGGTGGCGCTGGTGCGGCAGTGGATTGAGGAAGGCGCAAGGCCTTAGCTGCAGAGGCGCATCCCAGCGGTACCCAGGGTCAAGGGCCGATGTGGCTGGCGCGTGTAGCGCCGGTCGCTGGCACTGATGCTATCGTGCGCCGCCGCCATGGTTGCGTTGAACCCTGCCGACTCCGGCGAAGCTTCCACCGACTCGCCCGGTAGTGGCGTCGCTGCCCGTGCGCCCGCTGAACGTATCGCCGTGAGCGCGCTGCTGGCGCTGGCGGTGGCGGGAATCGTGGCTCGCCTGGTCGTGATCTGGGCGTCCAACGGCTCGAACGACATGCCCACCTGGACGGCCTTTGCCCAGCAGCTGCGGGACTCGGGCCTGTGGGAGACGTACCGCAGCAACAGCGAGTTCAATCATCCTCCGCTGATGGGGCTGATGGCGCGCGGCCTGTATGCGCTGGCGAGCGCGCTGGACGTGCCGTTTCGCGTGCTGTTCAAGCTGCCGTCGCTGCTCTCGGATCTGGGCGTGATGGCGCTGCTGTGGACCTGGTTTCGCCCGCGCGGGCAGCTGTGGGCGGCCGCGGCGGTGGCGCTGTTCAGCTGCAACCCGGTCAGCATTGCCATCACCTCGTTTCACGGCAACACCGATAGCCTGTGTGCCGGCCTGATGCTGGCCGCCGCCATCCTGCACCAGCGGGGGCGCGCGTTCCTGGCCGGCCTGGTGCTGGCGGCGGCCGTGAACGTGAAGCTCATCCCGCTGATCTTGCTACCCGGCTTGCTCATCCTGTGCAGCAGCTGGCGGGCGGCGCTGCGGCTGGGGCTGGGCTTTGCGCTCGGAGTGCTGCCGATCGCCGCCGCCTGCATCGTCGTGCCCGAGGCATTCTACCAGAACGCCGTGCGCTATGGCTCACACCTCAATCGCTGGGGGCTCATCACCTGGGGCTTCGAGGCGCGCAGCGACTATCCTGCCCTCGCCAAGCTGATCCTGGTGGACTATCGGCACATCGGGCGCTTCGTCGTGCTGGGCGTGGTGACGCTGTTTGCGCTGCTCGGCAGAGCCGCGCGCTTCGGCGCCGTGCGCTTCGGCGCGATCGGATTTGCCGTCTTCCTGACCCTGACCCCGGGCTTTGGCATCCAGTACATGGTCTGGATCGTGCCGCTGCTGGCCGCTGCCAGCATGCGCTACAGCGCCTGGTACGCGCTGCTGGGCGGCGCATACACGGTGCTCGTCTATTACAGCTACCTGGTGCCCGGTGAGTGGCCGCTGCGCTCCTTCCACAGCCCGCAGATCAACCACACCAATGGCCTGATCGGCGCACACGCCTGGGCGTTGCTCGCCATCTTCCTCTCCCAGCAGCTGCTCGCCGCCTTGCGCGAAGGGCCCCATGGGGCGGCCATCGCCGGCGCGCAGCGCGCGCTGGCGGCGCGGCTCGGGCTCGAGCCGGCGGCTCAGGGCACCGTTGCGCGCTCGCGCAGCTGAGCATAGCGCTTCAGCGCCTCGAGCTGTGGGGCGAGCATCTCGTCGAGCCGTGAGGGATCTTTGTTCTCGTCGCGCATGCGCTTCACCCGCTCTGAGATCCACTGCTCGAAGAACTCGGCGGCGTGGCGGCTGATGCGCGGCTTGCCGCTGGCAGCCTCCACGTAGAAGGGGCCGGTGGACGCGAACTGGAAGGTGCGCTGCTCCTTGGTGCGGGCGCGGATCAAGAACCAGCCGCTCTCGCTGAGCTGCAGGGGGGCGAAGTGGACCTGGCCGCCTTCACCCAGCTGGCCCTGGCTGACGACCCTGGCGTTCTGCACGAGCTCGACCTCGGCGATCGGCTCCTCGGAGTGGAGCTGGACGTCCAGCTCGAGCGCCAGGCTGCCGCCTTCGGGAATGCGAAAGGTGTGGCCGGGCAGCATGGTGTTGGCGCGCACGAACAGCAGCGGGCCGTTGCTGACGAAGGACTGCCCCTGTGCCAGCCCGCGCCACCAGGCGTCGTGATCGAACTTGCCAGTGTGCACGTACACACGGTCATACCCGAGCGGGTTCAGGTGCACCCCGGAGGCGCTGCCGGCGGACGGGGGCAGGTGAAAGCCGAGCTCGAGATACTGGTAGTAGATGTCGACGCTGCACTCGCCGGTGCTGAAGACCTGGTGCGAGAAGCGCTGCTTGTCGCACTCGCGCCCCCAGGCCACGCGATTGCTCGGCGCCTTGCGCCGCATGTGATTGTGGGCCAGCTGATAGCTGTCGATCAGCCCGAGCCCCACCAGGGTAGGGCCATCCCACCAGAAGGGCTTCTCCAGCGAGACGTGCGCCCCGGGCTGCTTCTTCGCGTCGCGCGCCACCGTGGCCAGGGTGGGCAGCTCGCAGCGCGGATCACCGTGGTAGTGCAGGTAGCGCTCGCCATCCATCAGCGGCTCCGGCAGCTTCAGCGGCTCTTTCAGGCGGAAGAGCATGATGGCGCCGCCGACCCGCTCATCTTCGCCGCCAGTCTGATCCAGCACGCCGCCGTGCGGCAGCAGCCGCGGCTCGGCCTGCGCCGGATCGTATTTCATCATGCCGTTCCACCAGGTGACGACGGGCGCCACGTGCAAGAGCTCGGTGCGCATGAGCTCGGGCGTGTCGGCGGCCGAGCGGTGGTTGTGCAGGTCGCCAGCAAACCAGCCCAGCGCCTCTGGATCCACCAGGCGCTCGAGCGCGACGTCGAGCGATGCCGCCTGGCCCGCCGTGACCACCAGGGTGCCCTCTTTCCCGCGAAAGGTGGGGCCGCGCTCCAGCTCGTACGTGTATTCGCCAGGGGGCAGCTGCAGCTCCGCTTGTCCGTCGAACACGACGTGATCGCGGAACGAGAGCAGCTCGGTCGTGGGGAGCCAGGGCTTGCCCGCCAGCTTCAGATACAGCCGCGCCGGCGATGGCTTGCCATCGACGCTCGCGCGCACGGTGAGCCGCTGGGTGGCCACGCCCTCCCCGCCCGCGGCCGCGGACGTGCTGGTCTCGGACGACGCTTTCTTGCAGCCTGGCAGGCCGCCCAGCAACAGGGCGCTGGCTGCGAGGGCCAGCAACGGAGAGCGGAGCAGGGCGCGAGGTGTACGTTGAGTCATGAGCGAGTCTGCTGCTCGAGGCGCGCTTTCCACCAGCGCTCCACGTCGGGCGCGGCCGCCAGCGCGAACAGCGCCAGCCCCGCCGGGGCAATGACGACGAAGTAGCGGCCCACCGCCGAGACCAGCGACAGCATGACCAGATACGTGAAGAACAGCCAGATCGCAAACAGCGCGAGCGGCCGCGAGGCGACTCTGCCCTGGAAGAACCTCAGCAGCGCAAAGCCCACGGCGAGCAAGGTGAGCGCCGCGCACACGGCCATGCGCAGGCTCGCCGCGCTGAAGGGGTAGATGCGCGAGGGCCAGTCGAACAGCAGGCGCAGCGCGTTGTAGCCCACGTTGCGCAGGTACTTGTCCGGGTGCGCCTTGATGTTCGCGAGAGCGGCCTGCCTCTGCAAGTCATCCGCTTCAGGGCTGCTCACCGGAGCCAGCGAGCGTGCGATGCGCTCGAGCCCTTCGCTCTGCCCCACCAGGTGCTTGTCGTAGCCGCCGATGCTCCGGGTGAACTCATAATGGTGGCGGCGCAGCTCGGGGAGCCGCTCGACCCAGCCGGGGTGATACCACTCGCCATAGTGGTTTCCGTGCGGATTCGAGATCCAGTACAGGATCGAGCCCGTGCCCGCGCCCCAGTAGAAGGTGCGCCCCGTCACTCGCTGGGTGTACGCGAGGTAGGGCACGCAGCTCGCGATGCCGATGAGCAAGGTCAGCGCCAGGTTGCGGTAAGCGCGCCCGCTCTCCGCGCGCCGCACGAAGCGCTGCCACAGCCACAGGCCCGCGCTGATGGCACAGCCAGCGAACACCTGCGGCCAGAACGCCACCTTGGTGAGCACCAGCCAGCCCGCCATCACGCCGCCAGCCAACACGTGCGCCCGACTGCCCGCCACCGCGCGCGAGAGCGAATAGAGCAAGCCGCACACCAGCGCATACGCCAGCGGCTCCGAGTAGGTGAGCGGCAGGAAGTCAAAGATGGGCAGGTAGAGCGCCAGCGGCAGAGTGCAGAGCGCGGCCGTCCAGGTGCTGGCGTACTGGCGCACGAAGCAGAAGAAGAACAGCTGAGCCAGCCCCAGCAACACTCCGTTGGCGGCCTGCATCACCGGCACCGTCGCGCCCGCCAGCACGAAGGGCAGCAGGAACAGCGGATACCCCGGGCCACCCCAGAGAAAGACGTAGTCCGGCGGTGAGTAGTAGCCCCTGGCCAGGTTCTGCGCGTACCAGACATATCGCCACTGGTCGCCGCTGACGTAGCCCGTCTTCTGCGTGGCTCCGTACCAGGTGCCCAGGCAGGTGAGGAGCAACAGCAGGCCGAGCAACACCGCAGACGAGGTGCGGGGCTGTCCGCTCTCCCCCGTGTGGTCGCGGCGGGCGAGGGGCCACCCCGCCGCCGCGAACCGGTCAAAGAGGGACATTTCCTTGGATTCCAGGCGCGAGCTCACGCGCGCGGAGCATCACCGAGGGGCAGGTGCCAAGACAACAGCAACCAGGGCCGCGGGCGGCTTCAGAGTGAACCGGCCCGCGGGTGGGTGCTGCTTTGGCGCGCGGTCAGGGCCCCTCGTTGCTGGGCAGGGCAGTGGAGTCCAGGCGACGTACGCCGTCAAAGGTGGCGTCCGGAAGCAACGGATTTTCCGCCACGGTGAGCACGTTGACCTTGTCCAGCACACCGGTGCTGATGCTCTCGAGCTGCGGATTGTTCTGGATCAACAGGTACTCGATGTAGCTCTGCCCCGTGAACTCGATCTGACGCAGATTGGCATTGTGCGCGATCTTGACGATCGAAGCGCTGGCCAGACCGGCGGGCATGGTGAACGTCGTCAGCGCATCCATCTCGTAGAGGGTGATCGACTCTGGCCTGGAGCGGAGCGACTCCTCAGGGTGGCCGGAGAGCTCGGCAGCGACGTTGGACTGCAAGCTAGGGAAGGCCGGCAGCTTCGCCAGCAGCGGGTTGTGCACGAAGCTCAGGCTCTCGATCTCGCGCACGGATTCGAAGTCGGGCAGGTCCGTCAGCGCGCCGTTGTACTGGACGGTCAGCTTCACCAGCCGCCCGAGGCCATCCAGGCCCGCGAGCGACTGGAGCTCGCGGTTGCTGAGCACCTGAACGTCTTCGGCCCAGATCAAGCCAGCGAAGGCGCTGAGGTCTGACAGGTGGGTATCGAACAATTCCAGGCTCGACACGGAGCTGACCCCGAGTGGCTTCAGCTCTCGCAGGTCGGCGTTGCCGAGGCGCAGGGTCCTCATGTCCTCTGGCAAGGTGAGCCCGTCCAGGCTCATGAGGCTCGTCACTCCAGCGAGGCTCAGGTCTGTGACTCCGCTCAGGCTCTGCAGTCCAGCAAGGCTCTTCAGGTTGGGCGCCGCGGCGATAAGCAGCCACCCGCTCGTCAACGTGCGAAGGCTGGCGAGCGCCTGGAGATCCTCCACCAGGATCCCGTGCAAGGATAGGCTACCGGCGCTCTCCAGCGCCTCCAAGCCCTCCAGGGACGTCAGCCACGTCTCGTATGCGGCCTCGCCGCCTTCACCAACGGTCAGCTTGCCCGAGACTCTGGTGAGCGCGTGCAGCGCGCGCACGTTGCCATCGTTGAAGGACCTGATGAACAGATCGCCCTCGATCGCCTGACAGCCTTCGAGCGCGTCCAGCTCCTCCTGGCTCTCGACGAACACGTCGCCCTCGAGCACCCCGCTCTCTGCGCAGCCGGAGGGCAGCGGTTGCGAGGTCTGATCCACGAGGGGAACGCCCTCGCCCATGTTGATGCTGTCATCCGAGCAGCCCAGCAGGGTTGCGCACAGGCCGAGCACCGCTGCGCTCGTCACCCGAGGGAGAAGCGTGACCGGGGAGGGGAAGCTCACATTGCGTTGAATCATGTTGTCTCCTTCAGCCCATTCGTGTCCGCCGCGCCCGCCGATTATCAGCGCTCGCTCGCCGAAAGCTCGCCGCTCTCGGCACACTGCTCGGCGATGCGCCCGGCGTACACGCTGCGCGGGTGCTCGCGCAGAAACCGGCGTGCGCGCGAGCGTGCGTCGCTCGCTCCGGCGCTGCAATGAGCCAGCAGCTCGATCGCGCGCCGCTCCTCCAGCAGGCTGGAGCGGGGATGGCGCTGCTCGAGCTCCGCGATCAGTGCCAGCGCCAGCGCCGAGTTGTCGCTGCGCACGGCGTGCTCCGCGCGGCGCAGCAAGGCGAGCTCTTCGCTGGGCTCGATCGCGGCCGGCGCAGGGCTCAGCGCCTCGCCCTCGGCCAGCGCTGCTCTGGGGCGGCGCTTCACGGGCGGCGTGCGCTTCACCGCCGGCTCTTCGTGCGCAATGGCAACCGGGCTCGGTGCAAAGCTAGGCTGCGCTGCCGGCAGAGGCGCTGGCGAAGGAGTATCGAGCGGCGTCGCCACCATGACCGGCGCCGGCTCGCGCGCGTCGCGGATCAGGTATCCGGAGAGCAGACCGATGCCGAGCAGGCCCGCGCCGATCAGCGCCGTACCCAGCTTGCTGCTGGCGGGCAGTGAGGCCCAGCTGGCCTGGGTCTGCGGCTTCAGCGCTGCCCCCGTGGCAAGCGCTCCCATCGTGGCAGCGCTGGAGCTGGTGAGCCGCGCCCGCACCCGATCCTGAAGGTTCGGCTCCGGCGTGAACGCGCGCCAGGCGAGCCCTAGGTGGCGAGCGACGACGTCGTGCTCGGGCGGGGGTTGCTCAGCCATGGTCTGCCTCGTGTTCCAGTAGATAGAGCTCCAGCGAGCGGCGCAGCGCGCGCACGCGCGAGTAGGCGGTCTGCAGCGGCAAGCCCAGCGTCTCGGCCAGCTCGCGCATGGGTACGCCTTCGATCAAACCCAGCACCAGCAAGGTCCTGCGGCTCTCGTCCAGGCTGTCCGCGAAGGCGCGGATCAACCTTGCGGACTGCGCCGCCTGCGCGTCCGCCTCCGGGCTCCTGCTCTCGACGGCGGCCAGCTCCTGCGAGAGCGGCTCGAGCGGCGCCTGCTTGCGACGGTGCGTCCGGCGATGATTGGCGGCGACGCGCTGGACGATGGCAAAGATCCACGTCTTGACCGAAGACGTGCCCTCGAACTCGGAGAGCCTGCGCGAGGCCACCCCGAACACATCCTGGGCTGCGTCTTCGAGCCCGTCTGGGTCCACGCCGAGCAGGCGCAGCGAGCGGCACGCGAAGTTGAAGTGCTCGCGATACAGCAGCTCGAAATCGAGCGCAGGTCCGGGCTGCGGCGCTGCAGGTGCCGCGGCACTCGCCGCCGCTGGCGCGACCTCCGGGCGCAGCTCCGCAGCAGCAGCCGTCTCTGCGGCCTTACCCGGGCGAGCCACCCAGCTCCCTCCCGGCTCTGCTGCTCTCGCTCGCGACCACAATCCTCACCGTCCCTTGGTGTCCGGGGTAGCGGTCCATTATTGACCGAGAACGCTCAATTCGCCGTCAGGGTCAGCCCCAGGCCGAGCCGCCCGATCACGCTGGCAGGGCGATGGATCTCTCCGAGATCTTTGAGAATAAACTGGTCTCTGGTGATCGGTGCCAGGGCTGTCGCCAGCAGCTCCAGCGCGAGCGGCGTCTGTCCCAGGGCGAGCCGGGTTGCGAGCTCGACCCGTGCCGCCGCCCACAGTGCTCTCCTCTGGTACGGCTGGGTCACGCGAGTACCGCTGCCGGAGAGCTGACCCAGCTCGGCACCCGCACACACCGCCATACTCAGGCTGCTGCTCTGAAGGGCCACGGGAAGGCAGCCCACCGCACCGCCCGCGAGCAACCCGATGCTCACCCCGGGTGAGCGCGGATCGGCTGCGATGAGCTTGCCCTCTCGCTCCGGCAGGAACGTGCCCATGGCGCGCAGCTCCAGGCTACGCCACGAGAGCCCGACCCCCAGCGCCGCGCCCAGCGCGCTCGCTGGCAAGCTGCCCGAGTCAGCGATGGCCCAGGCGGCGGCCGTGAGCTTGGGAGCGACGCTCTGCGGAGCTGGTGCTGGAGCATCGGGAGAAGGCGTGTCTGGTGTGTTCACCGGCTCTGGCGCGGGGTCCATTTCAGGCGCTGGGCTGGGTGCATCGTCTGTGCTGGTCTCAGGCGATTTACCATCGCCGATGGCGACCACGATGGCGATCGCGAGCGCCTCCTCCAGCTCCGCGCACGAGCTCGCGCGCAGCGTGCGCACGCCCGGCTCGGTATCATCGGGGCGCTGCACCTCGAGCTGCGCCGTCAAGCCGTTCGCGTCGGGCTCGACCCGTAGCGAGAGCTGCAGCGCTTCGACGCTGGCCAGAGGGCGGCCGAGCAGGCGCTCGACGCGGAAGGAGAGATCGTTCGCGCTGACGCAGGGGGCGGGCTCGTGCAGGGTGAGCTCCGCGGCGTGGGTTGGTTGAGGGCTGCCCGCGAGGGTGGTGAGGGCGAGCAGGAGTGCTCGCGCGAGTGGTGGTGTTCCGCGGGGGGACAGGGGGGCCTCCTTGGGGTTTGTGACAGCGGGAAGGAGAGCGGTCAAACCCGTGGGCGAGATCGTGAGCGGTGACGTTGACGTGGTCGCACCCGTGAGTGTTGCCGTGCAAGGGGAGAGGCAGGGGCAGGGCTTGGGGTAGAGGGAGAGTGAGGGTTAGCGGGAGAGCGCGGGCTAGCGGGAGAGCGCGGGCTAGCGGGAGAGCGTGGGTGGGTCGCACCTCTGCCAAGCTCTTGCGCCAGTTCCTTGCGTCGAGCGGCTGCGCTGAACGGCAGCGCTGCGCGGCGCTGCGCGGCGCTGAAGAGTGATGCGGCTGTGGCTCGGGTCTTCTCATTTTCGCAGCGTGCTCGCGCGTGTCCAGGCCGGGCCGGCTTAGCCGGTGCCCGCGCAGCGCGGGCAGCCTGGACACGCGCTGCGCGCGCTGCGGCGTCGATGGGGCCCTCGCTCGGAGGGCTTCACTCACAGGGAGTCCGCCATGACGCTCGAGATCTACCCCGTCGTCCTCGATTTGGTTCGCAAGCTCTCACCGTATCTGCCTGTGTTGCGTGCGCGTAGCGCCTCGCTCGGCGATCAGCTGGAGCGGGCGCTCATCAGCATTCCGTTGAATCTGGCCGAAGGCGCCTATTCGCGCGGCAAGAACCGGCACGCTCGCTATCAGTCGGCCGCTGCCTCGGCGCGGGAAGCGCTGGCGTGCCTCGAAACGGCAGAGGCGCTCGGCTGGATTCAACCACTCTCGCCAGAGCTCACTGCTCTGTTTCATCGCGTGATTGGCACGCTCGTTCGGCTGGTGCACCCGCGCCGCTAGTCGCCTACTCCACCTGTTGAAACACGCGTACGAAGTCAATTTCGTAGCGGACGGGGAAGGGGACGTTGCTGGGGTTGCCGCCTGCCTGGCCGCCGATGGCGAGGTTGAGCAGGGTGTAGGCGGGGTTCGAGAAGGGGCTGCGGCCGTCGGGATTGCGTAGCTCGGAGAGGGTCAATGAGTTGAGCTCGCGGCCGTCGACGCTGAGCACGATGCGCTGCTCGTCCCAGTCCATACGGTAGAGGTGGAAGCGGACGTCCCAGTCGGCGTCGCCGAGCGCGGTGAGGGGGGTGGCCACGGCGTCCCAGTTGCCCTCCCAGCGGGTGTTGGTGCCGACGACGAAGTTGGCGTGCAGCGCGCCGTTGTAGAACTCGAGGATGTCGATCTCGCCGTTGGAGGGCCACTCACCGTCATTGCCGAGCATCCACCAGGCGGGCCACAGCCCCGTGTACGCGGGGAAGCGCGCGCGTAGCTCCAGGCGGCCGAAGCGAAAGCTCTGCTTGCCGCGGCTGTGCAGGCTGGCAGACGTGTACTCGGCGAGCTGGCGTGAGGTCTTCCAGTCGTTGCTGCCGGCGCGGTAGCTGGGGTTGGGCACTCGCTCGCGCCGGCCCTCGATGATCAGGAAGCCGGAGCGCACGCTGGCGTTCTCGGGCTGGTACCACTGCGCCTCTTCGTTGCGTACGAAGCCGGTCTCGAAGGACCAGTTGGCGGGATCGGGCGCGCCCTCCACGTCAAACTCGTCCTGCCACACCAGCTCGTACCCGTCGTATCGAGGCACGGCAGGCTGTGCCACGGGGCACGCGGGCAAGGTGCTGGCACAGGTGATGCGCGCGTCGGCCCAGTCGGCATGATCGCTGCCGTTGCCGGCGCCCGCGGCGACCACCAGCTGCAGCTGTTGCACGCCGCTCACGTCGAGCTCCAGCGCGCGCTCGCCGTCCGCCCCCGTGAGCTCGCCGGTCTCGCCCAGGAGCTGGCCGTCGCCCAGCACCTGGAAGCTCACGGAGCCGGCGCCCTTCATCTCCGCGTCCACCCCGACGCGCGCCGAAAACACCGAGCAGCTGCCGCCGAGCGCAAAGCTGACCGCAGAGGGCGCATGGGTGCCGAGCCCCTTGCTGAACACGGTGGAGCCCAGCACCAGCGGCCCGCCGTCGCCCGGCTCCTGCTCACCATTGCTGCGATCGCGCTCGATGGGGCCCCAGCCGTTCTGCTCTGCCGCGGCGCACAGCTCGCTCAGCTGCAGGGTGACGGGGGCTCCCGGCGCAGCGGGAGTTGTGGGCGTTGCGGGCGGAGCCAGCGGCAGCTCACCCGGCACTGCGCCTTCATTGCTACCCTCTCCGCTGGGGGTGGGCTGCGGCGCGGGCTCGAGGCTGCCGGTGACGGGGGGCCCGTCCGGGGACGCTGGCGCCGTGCCCTCCGAACCCGCCGGCTCGGACGAGGTGCAGGCGAGCAGCAAGGCAAAGGAGGAGACCAGCAGCCAGGGCGGACGAGCTCGAGCCATGAGCCGGCCATCATCGCCCGTGCCGCGCTGGCTCGGCAAGCGCGGCGCCTCACGCGGGGCCGTGGCCTCACTCGCGGCAGCGCACGAGGCCGGTGGCACAGCTCTCACCCGACTGCGCCAGAGCTGGCACAACACGCGCCAGAGCTGGCCCGCGCCGGTGCGCCGAGCGCTGTATGGAACCTGCCACCCGGACCTGGGCGCTTCAGGTCCCGAGCAGCTGCTTCAGCCGCGTGCCGAGCGCGTTGCGCGTGTAGGGCTTCTGCAGAAAGCTGCCCATGTCCTGGCTGCTGAAGCGCTGCTGCATCTCCTCTTCGGCGTAGCCGCTGCAGAGCAGCACCTTGAGGTCGGGGCGGCGCTGCCGGAGCTGTTCGAGCACTTGATCGCCGCTCAGATCGGGCATGGTCACGTCCAGCAGCACGGCGCGGATCTCGCTGGCGTGGCGCTCGAACTCGCGCAGCGCTTCCAGCCCGCTCGCCGCCGCGAGCACGTCGAAGCCGAGATCGCGCAGCAGCAGCTCTGTCGCCGCGCGCACCCGCGGGTCGTCGTCCACCATCAGCACGAGCCCTGAGCCCATCCACGTCGAAGCGGGCTCGGAGAGCCGTGCGGGTGCAGGCCGCAGCGGCAGGTCGGTGCAGGGCAGCAGCACTTTGATGGTGGTGCCGCGACCGATGGCAGTGCGCAGCACGATGCCGCCGCCGTGCCCGCGTACGATCCCCTGCACCGCCGACAGCCCCAGGCCGCGGCCGGTGAACTTGGTGGTGAAGAAGGGCTCGAACAGGCGGGCGCGCGTCTCTTCACTCATGCCGCAGCCGTCATCGCTGACCTCGAGAAAGGCGTACGTTGCCGGGGGCAGGGGCAAGGGGCCGTACAGATCGGCCAGCGCCGCGCGCACCTGCTCCGTGCCGGTGCGCACCTGGATCACGCCTGCATGGTCACCCAGCGCGTCGGAGGCGTTGGTGATGAGGTTCATGATCACCTGCCGGAGCTGGGCGATGTCCGCCTGCACTGCCGGCAGCTCCGGCATCAGCTCGTATTTCACCTGCGCCTTCTTCGAGAGCGAGGCGCCCAGCAGGTGGGTCATGTCCAGCACGAGCTCCGTCAAGGAGACGGGGCGGACGTCGAAGTGACCGCGTCCGGAGTAGGCGAGCATCTGGTTGGTGAGCTCGGCCGCGTGCAGGGCGGCGTTGCGGATGTCGGCGACCCGCTCGGAGGCATAGCTGGTATCCTCCGCCTCCGCGAGCGCGCGCAGGGCCAGCTCGGCGTTGGTGAGCACGCTGACCAGCAGGTTGTTGAAGTCGTGCGCGATGCCCCCGGCGAGCACACCCAGGCTCTCGAGCTTCTGGGTCTCCTGCATGCGCCGCTCGAGCAGCTGCCGCTGCTCCTCTGCCCGCTTGCGCTCGGTGATGTCACGGGCGAGCCCCACCGTGCCGGTGACCCGCCCGTGCGCGTCGCGGATGGGCGTCTTGAGCGTCTCGAACCACTTGACGTTACCGCCCTCGACGATGCGCTCCTCCACGAACAGCCGCTCGCCGCTGGCCATGATGCGCTGATCGTCCTGCATGTACTTATCGGCGTGCTCGAGCGGCCAGACGTCGCGGTCCGTCTTGCCGAGAATGGCCGTCTTCGGGTAGCCACAGGCGCGCGCGAACCCCTCATTGACCGCGAGAAAGACGCCGCGCCGGTTCTTCATCCAGGCCATGTGGGGGATGTTGTCCAGCAAGGCCTGGGCCTGGGCTCGGGCGCCCAGCACCTGCTCCTCCGCCTCCGCCAGTCGATCGAGCAGGTCCTCCAGCTCCGCCGTCCGGGCTCGTAGCGCCACGACCTCGCGCTCCAGCCCCTCGCGCTCCAGCCCCTCGCTGGTCAGCGCCTCATCCCGCCCCCGCGCCTCTCGCATGTTTCGCATCACTCTGCCCGGCCGTGCGGCTCCGAGCAAGAGCGAGCGTGCCCGCGTCAGGAGGCAGCCCCGCGCGGAGCCCCGACGAGTGGGCGGAAGTGCCAGCTGGCGGCGCGAGTAGGGTGCTGTTGCACCAAAATTATCTGCAGGCGACACGCCCCCCGCCTGCCGCGAAGGGCTGGACGAGCCGCGGGCGAGCGGCGCAGCGCAGAGCTCCAGGTACTGCAGGTGCCCCTTTACTTCGATCGCTCTGCTGTCCGGTGGTGATGACGAGGGCCGCTCGCGCGCGACGGAGGTGAGTCTCGAGACGCAGCGCTCGCTCGCTCGCTCGCTCGCTCGCTCGCTCACTGACTCACTCACTCACACGAGGGGTGACGTTCGCGAGCGCTCGTCACGAGCTCACCGCGTGATCACGCTCGCCATCGCGCTTACCCATCGCTGAAGGCGAAGGCACTGATCGCCTGCGATCGTGCGACGCGCGCGCGTGACTTGTCAGATCGCAGCTCGACCCTGAGAGCAGAAGATTCGTGGTGCAGCGCATGGCGTTGCGACCGACCATCGCAGCGCAGGTCCAACGTCGCGCCATGCAGTCTCACGAGAGACAGAGCCGCTTGCTCGCAGCGGGTTCGCCCCACTAGGTTGCCGGCCTTCAGCCGAGCCCGCGCCTCGCGCGCTACGCGTGACCTGAAGCGTGTCGAGCTCGGCGTCTTGCTCGATCCCGAGGAACTCTCCCATGCGAACCCCCATCGTCTCCCGCTCCCTGACCAGCCTGCTCGCGCTGGCGTCTCTGTCCGTTGCTTGCTCCTCCGCTGACGGCGATGACTCGGACAGCCCGCCCTCTTTCGTCGGCTTGCCGGCGATGCCGGCGCCCGGCGGCACGCTTGCGCCCGGCGGCACGCTTGCGCCCGGCGGCGCGCCTGCGCCCGGTGGCATGCCCGGGCTCGCGCCGACGGCCCCGGGCAGCGAAGGGCAGGGTACGCCGTCGCTGACGCCCGCTGCGCCGAGCGCTCCCGCAGCGGGCGGTGCTGCAGCGCCCGCGGCTCCTGCGGCTCCCGCTGCGCCCACCGATCCCGGCATGATGCCCGCCGCGCCGGCTGGCCCCGGCATGCTCGATGTCACGATCCAGGCGGAAACGCTGAACCAGACCGCCTCCAGCGGGGTCGGGCTCTTCCCGGTGCCGGGCGGCGGGCAATACGTCGGCGGCATCGAGGTCGGCAGCGTCGCGTGTTTCGACAACGTCGATCTCACCAATGTGCAGAGCATCGACGTCTCGTACGGGCGCGACGGCAGCCTCGTCTCCTCGTCGGGGCGCTTCGCCATCCTGTGGGGCGGCGCCGACGTGACCACGGCGCAGAACCTGGGCGAGAAGCTGACCACCACCACGGGCGGCTGGGAGACCTTTCAGAGCATCAACGTGGGGCTGGCTCGCCCCGTCACCGGCGTTGGGCAGCTGTGCTTCCGCGGCCTGCAGGGCAACGGCATCCTCAACCTCGTGAGCTTCACCCTGCGCGGCATGCCGGGCGCGAATGATGGGGTCACCGACTTCAACATCGCGGTGCCCACTGGCCCCGCCATCGCGCCGGTCCGCGTCTCTGGCAGCCAGGTCACCTTCGGCGGCCAGGCCACGAGCGTGGCGGGCAACTCGTTCTTCTGGTCCAACGGCAAATACAGCGCCGACCAGTTCTACAACGCCGACACGGTGAAGTGGCTGAAGGAAGACTGGGGCTCGCAGATCGTGCGCGCCGCCATGGCGGTCGATGACAACAAGCCCGACGGGGCCACCCCGCTCGATCAGCTGGGCGGCTACCTCACCCATCCCTTCGACAACGAGTTCAACGTGCGGAAGGTGGTCAACGCCGCGATTGAAAACGGCATGTACGTGATCATCGACTACCACGCGCACCGGGCGGAAGACAGCCGCGCCCAGGCGGTCGAGTTCTTCGGCGAGATGGCCTCCCTCTACGGCAGCTTCAACAACGTCATCTACGAGGTCTACAACGAGCCGGTGAACACGGGCTGGCCCGTCATCAAGGACTACGCGGAGGACGTGATCGCGGCCATCCGCGCCAACGATCCGGACAACCTGGTCATCGTCGGCACCCGCTTCTTCTCGCAAGAGGTGGAGGAGGCAGCGGACGACCCCATCAACGACCCGAACGTCGCCTACACCTTGCACTTCTACGCGGCCAGCCACGGGCAGGATCTGCGCGACAAGGCCCTGCGCGCGATGAACAAGGGCATCGCCCTGTTCGTCACCGAGTGGGGCACCACCGATGCCAGCGGCCAGGGTCAGCCCAACGCCGGCGCGACCCAGGCCTGGATGGACTTCCTCAAGGCCAACAACATCTCGCACTGCAACTGGTCCGTCGCCGATCTGAACCAGGGCTCGGCGGGGCTGCTCCGCGGCGCCAGCCCGAGCGGCGGCTGGAGCAACGCGCAGCTCTCGCAGTCGGGCCAGCTGGTGAAGAACATCATCAGCAGCTGGTGAGCGACCCTGCGCCCGCGCCCACTACAAGGTGCGCGGGCCGGGTTGGGCGCCCTCATCGAGCTGTCCGGAAGCGGAACGGACGGCTCGATGAGGCGCTCGCGAGCGAGCTGCCGGTCGCCGCTCGTGCCCGAGTTGCTGCATTGAAACACGCTGCCGCGGCCCCCACTGCTGAGCTGAACGCAGGGTTGCGACATGGCTTCGCGCAGAGCATCTGAGTACCGCCTGCGACGAGACGTGTCGCTGGTCCATGTCCTGGTTTGCTCGTGTCAAAGCCAAATTCCGCCAAGTCGGCAAGGGCGTGCGCGCGTGTTCCGCAGCTGGACGAGCGCAGCACGCTCGGTGCCGAACACAAGACCCAGCGCATGCTGTGGCTGCTCCGCGTGCTGCTCGAGCTCGGCAGCGAGCGCTTGCCAGGCGTACTGCAGGACAGCGACGTACAGGCAGAGCTCGGTCTCAGCTCGGCGGAGCTGGCAGAGGCGTCGCCGGATACGTTGCAACGCTGGCTACGGCGCTGCCTGCAACACCTCGAGCAACAGGAGCTGGAGCTGGATGCTCTCACCCTGAACGTCGAGTGGCTGGCAGAGCGGCTCGGCATGTCGGGCGCTCAGCGCAAGATCCTGGCGTTCGCAACGGCGGTCGAGGTGTCGGAGCCGCTGTCCGTGGCCCTGAAGGGGCTCGCCTGTCGCTCCACCGGAAGGGCGTTCCGGCTGCTGGCCTGCGTGCTCCAGGAGCCGCTGGAGCTGATCAGGGCCAGCCTGTGCCCCGAGTCGCCCCTGCTGCGCTCCGGCATGGTCCAGTTTCGACCGGAGGGGGACGGCTACTCGCCGTGGATTCGCGTGCGAGACTCCGTGGATGACATGCTCACGGCGCACTACGATGGGCCCGCTCAGCTGCTGGCCACACTTTGCCCGCGTGCGCCCGAGGCCGAGCTCGATCTCGGCGCGTTCGCGCATCTGTCGAGCGAGCTGGAGCTGCTGCTCTCGTTGCTGCAGGGCGCGGGCGTCGAGCGCGCGAGGGGCATCAACGTGCTCCTCCATGGGCCGCCGGGGACGGGCAAGACGCAGCTGGTGCGCAGCGTGGCCCGTGCTCTACGGCTGCCCTTGCACTACGTTCCCGATGGGGATTGCCACGGGCGGCCGCTGGAGGGCAAGCAGCGCCTGAAGGCGCTGCGCACCATCGAGAGCCTGCTGGGCACCGAGACGCCGGCGCTGATCGTCTTCGACGAGCTCGAGGACGCCTTTCCGTGGACGGTGGAAGCCGGTTGGTTGCGCGAGGACTCCGCGAGCGACAAGGCGCACACCCAGCGTCTGCTGGAGCAAAATGCAGTGCCCTGCATCTGGGTGGGCAATCGCATCGATCAGCTCGACCCAGCCTGCTTGCGCCGCTTCTCGCTGGTGCTGGAGCTGCCTCCGCCGCCGCTGGGCGCGCGACAGACGCTGCTCGCCCGTTACGCCGCAGACCTGGCCATCCCTGCCCACCTGACCACCCGTCTCGCCGAGGACTCTGCGCTCACCCCGGCTCAGGCGGCCCGTGCCGCGCGCGTCACCCGGCTCGTGCAGCGCGCGCGCTCACAGGGCCCGAGCGGAGCAGACGTGCAGGGCGCAGGCGCGGTGCTGCCGCTCTCGGACGCGCAGGTCTTCGAGCGTGCGCTGCGCGGAGAGCGCCGGGCGGAGGTGCTCCTGGAAGTGGCGGCAGGGCTGGAGTACGATCCGCTGCTGGTCCAGGCCAGCGTGCCGCTCGAGCGCCTGGTACGTGGGCTCGAGCAGCGCTGCGAAGGCTCCGTGTGCCTCCATGGGCCCCCGGGCACCGGGAAGACGGCCTTTGCCCGCGAGCTCGCCCGACGCCTGCAGCGCCCCTTCACCCGGCGCTCTGCCGGCGACTTGCTCGACAAGTACGTCGGGGGCACCGAGCGCGCCATCGCCGAGATGTTCGAGGAAGCGACTCGCAGCGGCAGCGTGCTCTTGCTCGATGAAGCGGAGGGGCTGCTGCGCGACCGAGGTCACGCGCAGCGCAGCTTCGAGATCACCCAGGTGAACGAGCTGCTGGTGCGGATGGAAGCGTTCCGTGGCATCTTTCTGTGCGCAACCAACAGCTTCGAGGCGCTGGACGCTGCCTCGCTGCGCCGCTTCGACCTGCGCGTCGAGCTTGGCCCGCTCGACGCCAGACAGAGCCTGATCCTGCTGGAGCGCATCGCTCGCAAACTGGGCCTCGCTCTGGAGTCGCAGAGCAGTCCCGCACGGGAGCGACTGGCTCGTCTGACCGAGCTCACCCCCGGCGACTTCGCGTCGGTGCTGCGCGGCCGCCTGCTGATGGGCGAGGCCAGCATCGAAGCCCTCGTGTGTGATCTCGAGCGCGCGCACGCCGAAAAGCGGGCCGAACGCCGCATCGGCTTTCGTGCGGGCTGAGCCGCGGGAACACCCACCGTGGCCGCCGTGGAGCCCACGAGGATCGCGCGAAGGCTTCGCACCGGTCCGGTACACGTCGTGGCCACTCCACAGCTCGTCGCCAGAGCCCGTTGCTTCCTGCCCCCGCCTGCGATCGCAAGATCGCGAAGACCGCCATGCGGCTCGCGTGCCTAGTGCTCGCGCTCAGCAGCCCTGGGCCCGAGGTGTGCACCGCGGACCCGAAAATAGGTGATTCGAGGCGATTGGTGGCTCGTTCGACAGCGCCGGGTGAGTGGTGCCGGCTTGCCCCGCAGCGCGCGAGAGATCATGCTCCACTCGTCGTGATCGCTCCGTCGCGGGCCCGCGGGCCCCTCCGTTCCCTCGTCATCGTCAGCCTGGCCTGTTGCGGCCCCATCATCGGATGTAGCAGCGAGGAAGCTGGGCCGGAGCAGGGCGCCGATGGCTCCGGCGCTGCCAACGAGCCCGAGCGCTGTGTGCCGGCGCCCGGCACGACAGGCAGCCCCTCGTCCATCGCAGAGACGGTCGCGCTCGTGAACGGTCTGCCCAAGCCCGCCAGCTTGCCGTGCTTCGTCGAGGCGCTCGAGCGGCCACTGCACGTGGTCGCGACGCGCAGCTTCTTCAGCGCTCAACCTGCCGTGGGCGCGCGGAGCCCGCGCATCTTCCTGTTCATGGAGGGCATCATTCACTCGATCGTGCCAGAGGGCAGCGCGAGCAACTTGCTGGAGATGGGCGAGGCGACGAGCCCGGGCCAGTCCATCAAGGCAGAGCTCGAGTTTCCGATCGCCGGCGACATCACGCCCGCCACCGCGTTCGAGCGACTCCCCCTGAACGACATCACGACCTGCGGCGTGTGCCACAACGGCCACGTGCCAGCCCTGGGCATCGAGGGCGCCTTCGAGTCGGAGGTGCTGCGCCCCGGCGATGAGGAGCTGGTGCCACTCGCCGACGTCGAGCGCGAGGCTCGAGAGTGCGATGCCGCGCTCGAGCCAGAGCGCTGCGCGCTGCTCGGCGCCTTGTTCCAGCACGGCCAGGTCCTGCCCACGGAGTTCCCTCGTTCGATTCGCACCATCTTCGACTGACGAGGCATGGCGCAGAGCCGGCCAGCGGGGTCCGTCCGGACAGGCGCCTCCTGGGGCAATCCAGCTTCATGCCGCTCGAGAAGGGCGAGCTGGAGCCCAGAGGACGAAGTGCCTGGTGCCGGCACGGTGCCCCGCTGGCGCGAGCGCGGAGGGGCGCTCTCAGTAGCTGACGCTCAGCGCTCCGACGGAGGGCAGGGCGCTGCTACCCGGCGCGCGGTTCGCGCAGAACCCAGACTGATTGTACGTGGCGTTCGGCGCGATCGCGGCGTTCCACCCGGCCGAAGCAAACGTGTGCGCTCCCGGTCCCGAGATGTTGGTCGGATTCCACGACTGGGTGACGACGCTGCTGCCGGTGTCCACCACCACGCTCCAGCTGGTGGTGGCGGTGGTGTTCGTGTTCTGCAGTTGCAGGCGGGCGCAGTAGCCGGCGCCCCAGTCGTCGTACACGTCGAGGGTGGCCTGGAGCTGCGCTGACGCGCCAGTGCATGCGGTCTTGCCCAGGAAGGTGACCTTGTCCACGAACAGGTTGCGATCCACCGGCGGGTTGGCGTTGGGCTGGAAGTTATCGTTGGTGAAGTAGATGCGAACCTCCGCGGTGCCCGCCGCCGGCGTGAAATGCACCTCGAAGTCCGTCCAGTCCGCGCTGGTGACCAGCGTGTTCAACACCTCCTGGTTGCCCACCGTCACCCGCATGTTCGGCCAGCCCCAGCCGTCTTGACCCGCGGCGCGCACGAGCATCGTCTCTGCTGCTCCGCTGAAGCTGCGCGTGAAGGAGATGTAGCCGTTGCTGCTGATGTTCCAGCCGCCGGTGTGCGCGTTGCCGGTTGGGTGATTCATGGCCTCCGCCTCGTAGGTGATATCACCCGCGAGGTTGGCCACGTTCTGCTGGATCCAGTCGTAGTGTGCCGACACCCGCGTATAGACGGAATAGCCTCCGCAGCCCAGGTAGCCCCAGCTGAGCAGGCCCACCTGCTCTTCACACCCGTTGCTCCTCACCGCCGTGAGCGGGCCGCCGCTGTCCTTGTTGCAGGTGTTGGGCGTGCCGCTGTGGCCGGCGCACAGCTCGCCCGCGGTCACGTCGTGATAGGCAGGGCTGCCGGTGGAACGAAAGAAGTTGTCGCACGCAGAGTTGGCCACGATCGGCAGGCTCGCTTCCTGCAGGATGTCCGGATCATAGGGAGCCAGCGGGTCTCCCCCCAGCGCGATGCCCCAGCCGGCGAATCTGGTGTCGGGGTTGGGGCCATCGTCGCCGCGAGCGAGGCGCACGACTTGCACGTGTTCGTTGAGCGTGACGGGCTGGCTCAGCCTCATCAGCGCCAGATCGTATCCTGCGTCGGTGAGATACTGAGGGTGCGGGATGATCTGAGCGACGGTGCGCGCGAGCCCCTGGCCCGCCACCTGCTCTGTGCCCTCGGCGGTGGACAGCGAGTGTTCACCCAAGGTCACGCGAAACGTATCCGCCGGCAGGAAAGCGGTGCCGTCATGCAGACAGTGTGCCGCCGTGAGCACCCAGTCGGGCGCGATCAGCGAGCCACCACAGTTGTGAAAGTAGCCGCTGCTGCCGGCGTTGGCGATCTCGGCGATCCAGGGATAGGAGCCCTGGACAGCATCTGTGCCGAACCAGATCGCCTGCTCGATGGTCCCGAGCTCGAGAGCATCTGCGCGTGCTTCGTCTGACACCGTTTCGCCATCGAAAGAGGCCTGGCACCCACCCCAGAGCAACACCGCCCACGGCATGCAGACAAGCGCGCCCATTCTGACTTTTGACATGAATACTCCCTCGCTTCACCCGTGTGCACCGTGCACACGGCGAACCCCTGGTTAAGGGCGCACATTGAACCCACGCTGGCTCAGAGGCGCCCCGCTTGCTAGCTCGAGGCGCTGCGGAGCACGAGCTCACGCACCCCGGCGAGAAGCAACGTCCGGAAAAGACCCGAGCCCCGAGGGCGCTGTGGCTCAGCCGTGCTGGTGCGCACGGCGGGTGTCGGCACTACCCGAGCGAAGCCGCCCTCGAGGCGTCAGCCCTTCGGTGTAGCAGCGCCGCGGCGGTCGGCATCTCGAAAAAGCAAGAAGGTCCGGAGCTGACAAGCCTTCCTCTGAGCAGCGCAGCGCGAGCCGCCTGATGCAACAGCGAGGCCAGGGACCGGCAGGCGCAGGCTGCGCAGCGTGGGTCACAGGGGGTGACGCGCGGGCGAGAAGGGAGGCGTTCGACGCGTACCTGCTGAGCAGGTCATGAACGCGGGGCACGGGTGCCGTGCTGAAGGAGCTGGTTCGCTTCCAGTCGACGCCTGGAGCAGTGCTCGTTCATGGCCCTCTTCCGGTCACGCGCACTGGTATCACGCGCACAAACGCGGCTCCGTGGCGCTGCGGCTCGCGAGTGGAGTCGCGGGTGCTCTCATCATGGAGGGCGGGCTCGACGACGTCCCGGAGATTGCGAACGCGGGACGAGCAAGTGCTGGTGTTTCAGCAGCTCACGGTGAGGGGTGGCAGTCCGTTGCAAGAGCGCCGCTAGCCTGCGTCTTGCTGGCCAGCGTCTTGCGGCGCAGAGCCTGCGCCGGCACCCGCGTCTGTCGCGGGGGCGACGGGGGCAGGCCGGATGACGCTCGAGATCTCCAGCAGCTCCGTGGGTGTAAACGTCATGTAGTCGGTCTGCGGCCGCACCAGATCGACCAGGTGGGCGGAGTTCATGGCAGTGAGGTTGCGCTCCGCGCAGGTGTCGCGCTCGTGCTCCAGACAGGCGACGTGCCCGAGCTCGTGCATGGCGTTCACGATGGCCGTGCCCTCGGGGTCCACTTGCCCCGCTGGCATCCTTGCGAGCGCTCCCGGATGGAGCCAGATGACACAGCCAAAGCGCTGGCCGTCAGCCAGGCGGCGAAAGCACTGCGTGGTGCCGGTGATGCCCGGGTCGGGCCCGAAGGGCACCCGGATGATCTGCACGATGTCAGGGATGAAGTCGGGAGCGCTCACCTCCGGCTGCGTATAGCGAAGGGGAGTGAGGGCCTCGATCCGATCCATGGCGGCTCGCACCTCCGGCCAGATGGTGACGAGCTCCGGATCATTGCTGAGCTCCACCTCGTGCCCGACGAGAGTGCAGCCCGGTACGAGCGCCTTGTCCCCCAGGTTGGTGGGGCACGTGCTGGTGATCACGTCGGCGCAGCTGCCGTCGGCCTCCATCCGAGTGCTGCGCGCTTCCACGCATGCGCCGTCCGGCGGGGAGGCGCCTGCATCCGAGCTACCGCCATCGCTCTGCGCTGCGGCCACAGGCGCCCCCGCGTCGGCAGCTGCCTCGCGCTCAGAGGGGCTGCACGCCATCATGAAGAGCTGGAGCGCGATGAAACAGGCTCCGGCAACTGCCACGCAAGAGGCCTGGTACTCACGGAGGACAGCCTGGGCGTTTCGCATGTGAGCGGCCACCTCCACTGCGTCTAGCAGCTCGCCGCGGCGCGAGCTGCCCAATTGCGCGGAACAGTGCCGGATGGACAGTGGCGCGGCGGACCGGGCTAGAGCCCGCGCCCTGGCCGATGAGCCGCCCCCTGCTGCGAGCTGCGGCTATTGCGTCCAGCTCAGCGGGCCATTGGGCACGATGGTCACGTTCCCGGGACCGCCGATGATGCCATTTAGGTCAAAGGTATGGCTGCGCTCCCCCTCCAGGTCCGTGAAGTACAGCGCGCGATCGTAGTGGTCCCGCTGTGGCAATGCCAGGTAGACGACCGCTTGCCCGTCAGGGGAGTATGCCGGATAACGGAGCCGCGCGGGGCCGTACGCCAGCTCGCGCAGGCCCGAGCCATCGAGGCCCATTTCCCAGAGCCCCTGGTTGTATTCGAAGACCACCCGCGCGCCATCCGGATGGACAGCGGGGTTGTTGACGGGGCCGCTGAGCGCGCCGCCGTCGAAGCGTTCTGGCGTGGTGAGCGCGCGATCGGTGAGGTACAGCCCCTCGCCGGCCAGCACCAGCCGCCCGTCGGGAGCCCACGCCGGTGCAAACAGCCCATCCCACTGCGCGAGCAGCGCGCCCTGCAGATCGTACACGTACGTCGCGTACTCGCTGCCCTGGAAGGTGATGTCATAGCCGACCTCTACCGCCACCCGAGTTGCATCCGGAGACAGCTTCGAAAAGCCGTAATACGTCCGCGAGTCACCCGGTTGTGGCAGCTCACTGCTGCAGGCGGTGAGCGTGCGCGAGAGGCCCGCGGGGTCAGCCAAGGCGACGCGATTGACCCCCGTGCCGCAGCGCTGCAGGAAAGTGGTGGTGCCGTTCGGGTGGCGCGATGGCTGCTCGCCATCCAGAAAGCGACGCTTGTTGCCCGAGGCGAGCTCGATGTGAATGACCCCCAGCCGCCCGCCGAGCGCGCTCCAGTCGTATTCGTCCAGCGTCAACAGACCGCTGAACACCGGAGCGTCCGCCGTGGCCTCGGTCGAGGAGCGCCCGATGCCTTCCATCACGGCATCTTCCCGCGCGCCGCTTTCCGAGCATGCGCTGGCGACGAGCAGCAGCACGCCCGCCAACGCCAGTGGATACACTCGTCGTGATCTTGCCATGTCGCGGTGCGCTCCCCCTTGCTGCCGGAGCTTACCAGACTTGCGCCGGGGAAGCTCGAGCATCGCAACGGCTTGATGGCGTCAAGGGGCATTGGCGCGCGGTCATGGCGGAAAAGAAGACGCTGCAGAAAATCCTATCGACCTTGCCGAGCGGCGCCGTATCCGACCCGGCGGAGCTACACGTGCTGCTTCGCCGTTGCCGGCTTGTGGCACTGATTTGAGGCGCCCTTGCTCGATGTGAAGAGGCCATGACCACCGACCTGGTTCCCGTCTATCAGCAGTACATCAATCCCATATTGGCTGCGCTGCGGCGCCTGGGGGGCTCCGCCAGCATCGAGGCACTGGATGCGGCAGTGATAGCGGACATGCGGCTTGCGCCGGAGGTAGTGAGCATCCCGCACAAGCCGGACAATCCGGACCGCAGCGAAGTCTCATACCGAATGGCGTGGGCGCGCACCTACCTGAAATACGCGGGGCTCGCGACGAACCCGAAGCGGGGCACCTGGGCGCTGACGGAAGAAGGAGCGGCAACCGAAAACGTGGATGAATACGCGCTGGCGTCGCGCTACGCGGCCCAGGCCCGAGGCGCCAGCGGAGGCATCGACCCGGCGGATGCTCCCGAGCCGGAGCCGTCCGACGCAGGAGAGCTCCACGAGCGGCTGCGCTCTGCCCTGCGCTCGGAGTTCGAGGTGCTGCTGGCACACGGAGCCATATTGCGCTCAGAGGTGGCCGCGACCGCATACCGGCGGTTCCGTGAGCGCTTCGGGCCCGACATCCTGGCCGGGACGGACGGAGAGCCGCTGCTCGTGCTGATGCACGGGCGCGGGACAAAAGACAGCCTCGTCTACTGGCTGGAGTTCAAGGAAGACGAAGAGCTCCCACGAGGCTTCGGCAGCATTGCCGGCGGTAACGCCCTCAAGTTTGGCATCTATCAGTCCAAGCAGGGAGGCTGGTGGACGGGCACCGCCGCGAAGCAGGAGCCCCTCACTGTCCCCCAAGCCGTCGAGCGAGCTCGCCTGCAACGGTCTCAGTTGCTGGCAGGGGTCCGCGTGCTGGAAGAGTTCTCGCGTTCGACTGCGCGGGACTACCCGTCCTTGCAGCGCGCGATGCAGCAGGCGGCGCCGCAGGTGGCCGAGACCAGCTGGGGCCACAAGTATTTCTCGCTCCTGTTCCCGGAGCTGCTCGATGACTTTCACGCCCTGCCCTGGCAGCGGCACCACCTGATCAAGCTGCTGCAGGCACCCGCGGACGGCCGCTACGCAAACGCCGAGCCATTCGTGCGGATCGCGCGAGACCTGTCGGTGACGCCCAACCAGCTCTGCAGCGTGCTGAATCAACGGAATGGAGCACCGCACGAATACTGGCGTGTGGGGACCACTATCGATGGCGGCGGCTCGGATTGGGCGCGCATGCGCGATGGCGCGTTCATCGCCATCGGTTGGTCGGAGCTGGGCGACCTCTCTGCGCTACCCCCCACGAAGGAGGGCAACGGGGCGCTTCGGAACCAGATGGCGGAGAGGTTCCCGGGAGCGGCGAACGTGATCACGCGCAAGACGCAGGAGGTCTTCAACTTCGCTGTGCGTGTGCACGAGCGCGACATCGTGCTCGCCATGGAGGGCCGCAACGTCAAGGGCGTCGGAGTCGTTCGCGGAGGTTACTTCCATCAACCCAGCGATGGCCCCTTTGCTCATCGCCGCAGCGTCGAGTGGCTGGACACGACGGAGTGGATGCTGCCGGAGCCGGAGGGCCTGCGTACCACGTTCGTCCCGATGGGCAAGCACGTGCGAAATCTCATCGCCGTCGAGCGCCGCATCCTGGACGCGTCTTCACCGGCACGTCTCGACCTTGGACCGGCACGCACACCAACCATCAGGCCCATGTCTCCACTGACTGGGATCGCGGCGCGCGTTCAAGCTGCGCTCGAGCGCAAGGCACAGGTGATCCTGTACGGGCCACCCGGGACAGGCAAGACGTACTGGGCAGACCGGGCTATCTGGGAGCTGGTTGCGCGAGCCTGGTACGGAAAGGAGGCCTCGGCGCTGACCGATGCGGAGCGCAAGCAGGCGATGGAGGATGGTGCCATCAGCTCGTGCACGTTTCATCCGGCATATGGCTATGAGGACTTCATCGAGGGCTACCGGCCGCTCGCGGACGGTCGCGGGGTTGGGTTTCGACTGGAAGCCGGCATCTTTCGCCAGCTCTGTGAACGGGCTCGCCGCAGCACGAGGCCGCACTACCTGCTCATCGACGAAATCAACCGTGGTGACGTCCCACGGATCTTTGGCGAGTTGCTGACCCTGCTGGAGAGGGACAAGCGCAACCGGTCCTTGACCTTGCCCGTCTCCCGGGAGCCGTTCTCCGTCCCTGACAATGTGCGGGTGGTCGCGACCATGAACACCGCCGATCGCTCCATTGCGCTGCTCGACGCCGCGCTGCGCAGACGATTCGCGTTCGTCGAGTTGCTGCCCGATTATGGCATGCTCAAGAGCGCCAGCGCCGGTGGGCTGCCGCTCGGACCCTGGCTGCGGGAGTTGAACGAGCGAATCGTTCAGCACGTGGGCCGTGACGGCAGGAGCTTGCAGGTAGGCCATTCGTATCTTCTGCACTCTGGGCAGCCCATCACGGACGCGGCGAGATTCCTGGAGGTCTTTCGCGACGACATTGTCCCCCTGCTCGAGGAGTACTGTTATGGGTCTGACGACAAGCTCGCGCACATACTGGGCGAGCACCTGGTACGCGAGGAGCGCGACGGCGTGGGCCGCCTGATCCCGCTGGAGGACCCCAGCAGCGTCATTTCCGCTCTGCTGAAGAGCTTTGAGGGCCTGGCGACCGCCCCTGATGCAATCGCCGCGGATGATGCCGCGGAGGGGGCTGGCCTGGATGCTGGAGTCGAGGAGGAGGAGGGGGAGGAAGCAGCGAGTCGCGCCTCGTGATCGCGATAGACCTCAAAGAGTGGTCAGAGGTTGGCCCGGCGCTCGACGCTCGACTTCGCTCCTGCCGCATCACCGAGCCGAAGCTGCGCCAGCAGCGAGACGTGCTCTCCAGGTGCGGGATCTTGCAGCTGACCGCGCTGGAGGACGGTTTGTCGGTGCGCTCATTCTCGCACGTGGGCCGGATCGAGCTAGGTGAGCTCGTCGTGACAGTTCGGCCCAAGGTTGCGCCAAGCGTCTTGTTGACCCTGCTGCGCTATGCCTACTCCTTGCAGGATCTCAGCTTCTTCCAGGGCCCCAGCTTCGATGCTGGGGCGGAAGGGCTGCAGGAGCTGCTCATCGCCCAGCTGGAAGCGGAAGCGCGGGAGCTATGGCATCGAGGCCTGCTCCGCCGCTACGAGCGGCGCAATGAGCTGCTAACGAGCCCCAGGGGGCGCATCGACGTGTCTCGAATGGCTCGCGCCGGGTTCCTGAATGCGGGCAGCATCCCGTGTACGCACCACCCGAGGTCGAGCGACTTCTTGCTGAATCAGGTGGTGCACGGCGGGCTTCGCCTGGCCAGTGGCCTCACCCGGCAGCCCTCTCTCCAGCGCTCGCTCGCGAGTACCGGTGCCTTGTACGCGCAGCTCGCTGGGGCCGTGCGCATCGACGAGCAAGTTCTCGGCTTCGCTGCTCGCAGCCTCGATCGCCTCTCCTCTGCGTATGGCCCCATCTTGCATCTGATCCAGCTCATCTACGAGGCCAGCCACCTGGCGCTCGAGGATGGGGAGCTGCGAATCAAGGGCTTCATGTTCGACATGAACCGCTTTTTCCAGCGACTCACGGGCAAGTTCTTGAGCGACTCTCTGCCGGGCTGCCACGTGGCCAATGAGCAGAAGCTTCGCCACATGATGGCCTATGCCAGTGGATACAATCCCCGGGGCTGTACATCCCCGGCGCCGAGGCCTGACTTTGTGGTGACCACCCCGAAGGGAGCGTACCTGCTGGACGCCAAGTATCGTGACCTCTGGCGCACAGGCCTGCCGCGCGAGATGCTGTATCAGCTCGCCATCTACGCGATGAGCCAGCCTGCGGGAGCCACCGCCGCGATCCTGTATCCCACCGAGGACGCGAGCGCGAGCGAGGCCATCGTCGAGATCAAGGATCCGATGAGCGCCGCGCTGCGGGCGCGCGTGGCGCTGCGACCGGTGGTGATTCCACGGCTCTCACGGCTGCTGGGCGACCTGAAGGCGAGCGCTCGCGAGCGGGAGACGTGGGCTCGGGAGCTGGTGTGCGGGGCGTGAGGCTGCCCGTAACCTCGCCCTCGAGAGGCGCGCGCGCTCACGGAGAGCAGATGGCGTCGAACATATAAGAGCGCTCGTCCTCGGCGCCGGGTTCCTGTCGTCTCTGCTGCGCCTTCGGCTGCAGACGGCGCCAGCCGCCGCTCTCGAGCTCGGCAGCGCTGCCACGATGGGGTATCATCGTGCATGGGCACGAGGGGCGCGCAGGTCCAGGTGGCACGGGCGGCGATCGGGCGCAGCCGTCAGGCGAGCGCGTCGCGCGGGGAGAGAGGCCAGGGCCCAGCGGTTCGCAGGGCGCTGGGTAAGGCCGACGCCGCGCGCGCGCTGGGTTCAGTGGGGGCGCCGGGCTTGCTGCAGCCCAAGTTGAAGGTCGGGCCGGCGCGCGATCGCTTCGAGCTCGAGGCGGATCGTAGCGCCGAGCGCGTGATGCGCATGGCAACCGTCGCTGGCGCCAGCTCGGCGGTGCTCGGTGCGGCGGCTGTGGTTCAGCGCCGCTGCGGCTCCTGTGGTGGGGAGCTGGAGCTTCAGCGCGCCGGCATGGTGCAGCGCAAGTGCGCAAAGTGTGAGGAGGAGCTGCAGCGCGCGTGCTCGAAGTGCGAGGAGGAGCTGCAGCGCGAGCCGGCTGTGGCGGGCAGCGGCGGGCCCGCGGCAGAGCCCGATCTCGATCGGCAGGTGAGGCCGCTCCGGCACGGAGGGCGGCCGCTCTCGCCTGCCTTGCGCTCGTTTTTTGAGCCGCGCTTCGGCCGGGATTTTTCCGCCGTGCGGCTGCATACCGGGGCGGAAGCCGCGCGCGCGGCCTCCGCCATCAACGCGCGGGCGTTCACCCTCGGCAACCACATCGCCTTCGGCGCGGGGGAGTACGCGCCGGGCTCGTTCGAGGGCCGCCGTCTGCTCGCTCACGAGCTGACCCACACGGTGCAGCAGGGCCACGCTCCCGCGCTCTCCGGCCCGGGCCCGCTGCCAGGCGCGGCCGGCCCTGCAGCGGCGCCGGCGCCCCTGTCCGCCCCGAGCACATTGCAGCGCGACCTGCTCGACCGGATCGGTTCGGGCATCGTCAGCGGGGGTGAGGGGGCTCTCGAGCTCGGTGAAAGCGCCGTCGATCTGGCGGTCGATGCAGGCGAGGCGGTCGTCGACCTTGGTGAGGACGTGGTCGAGGGCGTCGCCGGCATTGCCTCGGAGGTGTGGGAGTTCGCGCGGTCGCTGGCGAGCGCGATAGGCAGCGTCGTCGAGATCGATGGCACTGCGCTGCGCATCAACATTCCGCCGCTCTCGCCCTGTCCGCTCGAGGCACTGACCGTCGAGCTGCCCGTCCCCGACCTGTATCTCCCGATCTTCGACGGCACGCTGACCATCAATGAGATGCAGCTGACGGGTTCGCTCGGCGCGCTGCTGGAGATGAGCCCCGAGCTGTTCCTGCAGCTCGGGCCGTGTGAGGTCAGCGGCAGCATCGTCATTGATCCGCTGTTTTTCCACTACGGTGCGCGCGTCGATCTGTCATTGACGGTGGCGGGCGGCATGAGCCAGACGCTGTTCGCGGGCGCGGCCGGCCCGCTGCAGGCCACGTTCACGATGCCATCTGGCGGGCAGCTCGTGCTGCCGCCGCTGTGGACGGAGATCGGCCTGGAGGGCCAGGCCTTCGGCGTCGCCGGCTCCACGCTGTCCACCGGGGTCGCCCTGGATTTCCATGGCCTGAGCTTCAGCTATGGCGGCTACCTGAACTATGCGCTCGGGCTGGCCGCCGGCATCGGGCTCGGCGGGGCCGTGGGGCTGAGCTACAACGGGGTCAACCTGTGCCGGCTGTACTGGCCGCTCTGGTCATGGGCAGATGAGCTGACGGTGGGCTTCGGCTACGGTCTCGGCATCTCGCTGACCCGGAGTGGGCTCGGCGTGAGCTTGGACCTGGCCGCCGCCGGCTACACCGTGAGCGGCTTCCCGTTCGATCAGCTAGGCATCGCCTTCGGGCGCGAGCTGCTACAGGGCAGCTGCTGGCTGTGCGATGCGGCTTACCAGCTCGGCATCATGCCCTCGCAGCTGGGCTGGAACTGGCGGGGCGGCTACCCCTTGCCGGAGCATCGCGGCCCGCTGCGGGGCGTGCACCAGAAGGCACCCGAGGGGCTCACTGCGCTGTGCCGCGGTGCATGCGGTCCGGATTGCGATACGTGTTCCCCCAGCGCGGAGGGCGAAGACCGCATTCTGTGCCAGAACATCGGCGGCGGGCGGCACGAGTTCTGGAGGTATCCGGGCTTTGTCACCTGCAAGACGCACTCCGCCTGTCAGAACCACGACACCTGCTACGACGTGTGCGCGGCGGGCGGAGAGAGCGTGTTCGGGCCTTGCCACCGGCTCTGCGACTTCGAATGCTTGTGCCTGCACGGCGTGCCGAACTGCGCGAGCTGGATCTTTGGCGCCGGCCCCGACGAGGGCTCCCTGCAGTTTTCGGAGCCCCCGCGGATGATCGGCACCTGTCGCGGCAGCTGTCCCCGGGGACCGAACGAGGCCGAAGAGGGGGAGACCCCCACCTGGCGAGTGTGTCTCGATGACTACACGCTGTTTGACGCGCAGGAGCTCACGCACGACCTCGGGCAGTTCTCCACCGGCAATGTGGAGCTCTGGGAGCAGCTGGTCTGGGACATCCCGCCGGTCACGGCCGAGCTGTATGCGCGGGCCGACATGGAAGCCGCCATCTCCGCCGGCTTGGGCCCGGCCGTGTTCACGGATCTGTGCCTGACCTTCAATCCCGAGACAGGCAAATATGGTGGCACTGCGCAGCTCAATCTCGACGCGTCGCTGGGCGGCATGATCGCGGTCACAGGCGTGCTCGGCGGCGGGCTCGATCTCCTGTCCTTCGACTTCCTGCGCGCGGCCTGCGCCGAGGGCAGCCTGCGCGCCGAGGCGCGACCCCAGCTGACCTTCAGCGGAGCGCTGCGCAGCGAGCTGATGAGCCGAGGCTTCGTCAACCAGCGCGTGCCGGTGACGTGCGCCGGCAATGACCTGAGCATGACCACCAGCCTGCTCATCACGCCCAGGCTGTCGCTGGACTTCGATCTGACCGCCGGCATCCTGGTGCAGCTCGGCTTCTTCGAGCCGCTGAGAACGGAGGCCTGGCGGGACTCCTGGCGCTTGCTGAGCCGCCACTGGAGCACCGAGTGGCAGGTCGAGATCCAGCTGCCGGCGCTCGCCGCCGGCATCATGCCTGCCGTGGCCGTCGTGGGGCAGCTCGTCGACTTGAATGAGATCATCAGCTGGCTGTTCGAGCTGGCGCACGGGGCGAGCATCGACGGCGGCGAGACGGAGGAAGACGAGCTGGAAGCGTGCGGCGGCTCGCCAGATGAGCCAGATGAGCCCGACGACGGGCACGTTCCCACCGGCTTGACCCGCGAGGATCCCATCGAAATGCGCTGGTTCAAGCCCAAGGCCGAGTATCTGCCGCTGGCGCGCCTGGTCGTGCAGGAGCGCCCGCGGCCCGCCTGCGATCCCTCGCAGCCCAATCCCTGCTCGGCGCCCACGCCGGAGTGCACGCAGGTCTACATCGGCGGCCGCCCGCAGCATCGCTGCGCCCAGCTGGAGGACTTTCCCCTGGACACGCCCAGGACGCTGCCCGCCCTCGACGGGCGCTATCAAGCCATCGACGTCGGCGTCGCCTATTATCCCGCACTCAACGACGTCGTGGTGCTGGACCCGGTCACCCGCGGAGGCACCGCAGACCTGTTCAAGAAGCGCTTCGCCCGCCACGGCCACCGCCTGCAGGACCATGACGAGCAACCGGACCACGTCCTCGATCTGGACTGGAACGGCGCGGATAGTTTCTCGAACCTGTGGCCTCTGGACGCGGAAGTGAACATCCCCGCGGGACGCGAGCAGAACCTGTTTCAGCGAGTCACGTTCGCGGAGCAGGAGGGGGGGACCGTGCACCGCGACATGACGCTGCTCACGTTCAAGCGGCGCAATTTCCACCGCGGGCCGCCAGCTCACAAGTATTTCATCATCACGAACGTCACCCGGCCCTGAGCGGCGGGCGCGTTCGCGCCGAGCTCTTCCGCGCCGGAAGGTCTGCACGACCCGAGGCGCTCACGACGTGCTCCGCAAGCGCGCCTTGGCCGCGGTCACCAGCTGGCGTGCCGTGGCCTCCGCCAGGCCCGCCGCGACCAGCTCCGGCAGCTTGGCGCTGGCGAGCTCGCCTACCGTGCGGACTCCCGCTTCTCGCAGCCGTGCGTCCACGTCGGGGTCGACGCCGGTCACCTCGCGCACCGGGCGCTCCTTCGCGATCTCGGCTCGAAGCTCCTTGTGCCGCAGGGCGAGGTCGGCCAGGCTCGCGTCCAGCGCCGTCAGGTCCGCCCCGAGAGTGGCGCGGCGCGATTCGATCTCGGTCACGGAATTGGACAGCGCCACGCGCTCTTCGCTCAGCTTCACGAGCGCCGCGGCCTCGCGCGCCCGCTGCTCGCGCAGCCCGCCGAGGTCCGTGCGCAGGGTGTCGAGGCTGGTCTCGAGCGCCGCCCGCTGCTTGCCGAGCTCGGCGAGCTCCGTGCGCATCTTGTCCAGCACCTCGGGCGGGACGCCGGCGGACTCGTCGCGGGTGATGGTGTAGAACGCGACCTTGCCGTCGCGCTCGAACAAGGTGACCTTGCTGCCGGCGGGGATGCGAGCGGGAGTGCTGAAGAACTGGGTGGCGTATTCGGCGGCGCGCTGGGGATCGTAGCGGAGCACGCGCTCGACCTGGATGTCACGCGTGCGCAGCTCGGCGCTGGCGCTGGCCACGTCGCTGTCGATCAGCGCCTGCTTGCGGATGCCGGTCTGCGGTGTGCGCGTCTCGACCCGGCTCTGCGCGGCGTCTGCCGACAGCCGGCCGAGCACGCGCAGCCCCTTGGACTGGCGCCGGAGCGTGGCCTTGACGTCCAGCTGCTCCGCGGCCTGAACGCCTTTGCGCGTGGTCTGCGCGGAGATGACGTTCCCGTGCGTCTCGGCCACCGTGGCGCCCGCGCCCGGCTGCGGAGGCTTGATGACGCCTTCTTTCTTGGACTCGAACAGGTCGGGCAGAATCGAGCAACAGAACTTGCCGATCAGCCAGCGCAGCGCGGGCAGGACGGGAACCAGCGAGAGCCAGTAGCCGACGCTGGGGAACGACTTGACGTATTTGCGCTGATCGAAGTTGCAGATGCGGTACACCTTGCCGTCGCGCAGCTCCACCGCGCCCAGATAGATGGGGCTGTCCGCGTCGCAGCTCGGGCACTGGATGAGCAGGTGGTGGCAGAAGCAATCCTTCAGGTATTGCAGCAGGCCGCCGAACAGGCGGTAGAAGGCCGTCAAGACGTCGACCCGGTACCGGGCCAGGGTGTCCAGCAACGCAGCGCTGACGTCCAGCTCGCTGCTGGGCGTAACGCTGACCGTCGTGCTCAGGAAGTTCAACGTGAACACCGCGTCCACCTCCGCGTGCACGGCGACGTCCGTTGGCTGGATCTGCACGGGCACGCGCGGCACCACGACGCGCGCCCCGGAGCTGTCCACCACCTGCAAGCGATAGCTGTCCTCGCAGGCGATGATGAGCTGATCGCGGCGCGTATGGTACGCGAGGCTGATCGGGGTGTTCTCCAGGTTCAGTGAGGCGCGCTGCTGGGAGCCCCCCGTCTGCGGTGTCACATCGAAGGTGAACAGCTCCTTGAAGGAGCCAGAGGTCGGGTTCACCACCACGTACAGGCGCGTGCCGCCCTGCGCGCTGTCCTGGGTGCTGCGCAGGGCGATGCCATCGACCCCGCGGCGGTCGCCGCCGGCGCCCAGCGCGACCTCGAAGCTGGGCTGGAGCGCCAGGGCGCCGTCCCCGGGCGCATCCGCGACCCGCGATAGATCCAGGCCCACGACCATGCTGTACGAGGTCGGCTCGTCGTCGGGATCCGCAGCGGTGGCGAACGCGAACACCGAGCTCGGATCCAGCTGCAGGTGGCCCACCGCGTTGAAGCCGTACACTGGCTTGGGCTGCACTCGCGTCTCGCCCAGCAGCACGTCCGGACGCAGTAGAAAGAGCCCCCGCCCGCGGCCGATGGCGTACAGCAGCTCCGCCTCCTTGGGCGCGCGGCGCAGCTCGGTCACGTCCACGTCGCAGAGCACCGTCATCTTCTCCCAGGTGTGGTGGTCGGCGATGCGGGCGACGCCGAACACGCTGTCGTCGTCGCCTATGCGCGCCGTCGCGAACAGCAAGCTGCCGTCCCTGGAGAACTCGAGGGCGGAGACCACCGCGCCCTCCGGCGCTGGCATGCTGACGACCTCGATCAGCTGCCCGTCACCGAGCGAATACACGCCGATCACGCTGTCGGTGCCTGCATAGCTGTAGATGCGCTTGCCGTCCGGGTGCACGCGCAGGCGCGTGTGCCGGTGCATGCCGAACAGCGTCGTCATGCCCGACTCGGGGAAGGGGTACTCGGGGAACTCCTGACCTTGGAACATGCCGCAGAAGGTCTGGCTCTTCAGCAGCTCGCGCAGGCGCAGGTAGAGCGCGCGCAGCACCTGGTGCTCGGGCCTGGAGAGGAAGACGTAGCTGCCGTTGCCCGAGTTCACGAGCTGGATGATCAGGTTCGAGAAGCTGATCAGCTTCTTGCGCTGCTCCGAGATCAGCTCGCCGGTCTCGCCGTCGGGCTCGGGCTGGTTTCCGGTCTCGAGGAACGAGAACTCGAGGCCCAGCGCGCGCAGCAGATCGAAGACGCAGTGCTGCAGCACCTCCTGGAGCAAGGTGCCCTCGAAGAGCTTGGAGAGCTCGCCCTGGCTCGGATCGTAGGGCCGCACCTCGATGCGCGGCTGGCCCTCGTGCAGCTCCAGCGTGAGGCTCGCCGTGCCGTTGCCATCGCTCAGGATCGGCGCGCCGCTCGCCGCATCGTGCGCCTCGATCAGCTGCAGGACGTCGACCGAGGCGTTCTCTTCGAGGACGATATCGTTGCCGGCACAGTCGATGGCGTAGCCCTTGGTGACACACACGGTCCGGCCACTGGCTTCCGCCTCGGGCTGCTCTCCCTCGCCGTGACGGCTACACGCGCATTGAGCCACCAGACCGCAGACGATGCCCCAGCCGTGCAGGTGCTGGTTGTGCCACTTCAGATCGCGCTGGCGGCAGAGCTGATCGAGCGCGTCCTGCACGGTGCGGACGCCCGGCATGCTGCAGGCGGTGTTGTCATAGCAGACCGTATCGGCGCGCAGATCCGTGAGTGGTGGGAACTCGAAGCGCTGGCAGGCGCCGGAGCTGGCCGCCGTGAAGACACCGCCGCTCACCGTGCCCAGCGTCATGTAGTGATGGCGCACTCCGCGCGGCGCCGCCGCGTCGAGCAGCACGGAGCCGGCGGCGTGCACCGCCTCGCGAACGGGCGCGAGCCAGTAGTCGCCGGACAGCAACGGCGACGTGCCCGCGTGCAAGGTGAGCACGACGTTCTGCAGCTGCAGCTCGAGGTCGGCACCTTCCACCACGTGGCCGTGGGCCGTTGCGCTCGAGCTGCTGGACAGGGCCGTGCCGCGATCGAAGCCCTCCTCGAGGCTCCAGGAGCCGGCGGTGTTCGAGAACGTGGCATGGCCGTCCCAGCGCCGCACGTGCGCGCGGTTGGCGGGCGCCGACGCGGGGTAGCCGCTCGTGAGGATGCCCAGGGTCGGCTCCCAGCCGGTCGCGTGGTGGCGGCCCAGGTGCTTCTCCGAAGCGCTGGCTTCGCCCGCGCCAGGACCGCTGAAGAACTCGTACGCCCAGTCGTCCGCGGCGAAGCCGGGCGGCTCGTCGCCGGCGACGTATTGCTCCGCGCCGTTTTCGCTCGACCACTTGACGACGATCTGCTCGGGTGTGCCGTCCGCGGCGTAGCGCACGGCGTGCACCTCGGCGCGGAACAGGTAGCTGCCCACCGGCTCCTGTAGGGCCAGCTCGTCCGCGCACGGATCGCACGGATCCGCCTCGGTGCTGCCCTGGCGCAGCCGGAGGCTCAGCGTGGCCGTGCCGATGGGCGGGTTCTGCGCGGGGTCCTCCGGATCGACGTCCAGAGGGCACCACTTGACCTGCGCCATCGTCTGGCTGCGCGTGCAGGTATCTGCGCCATGTAACCCCGCATCGCGCAGCTCTGGGTCCTCCAGCGCGCTGACGCTGCGCTCCCAGACGTCGAGATACCAGCGGTAGTCGGGCGCGGGCAGCGCGGGCGGCGCGGGGAAATCGGCCTGCGCCGCGTAGTCAAACACCTCTGGATCGGCGAGCTCGACCTCGGGCGCGGGCGCAACGCGGGCGGGCACGCCCTGCACGTACGCGCGACCCCAGCGCAGCTGAGCGGGCATGCCGCCGCTCGCCAGCTGCACCAGGCCACCGGGCGGCGTACCGCTGCCGATGACGTCGAGCAGGCTGCGCACGAGCTGATCCCGGTGCACGTCGGAGAGCTCGTTCCAGTCGGCGTCCGAGATCATCCGCCCCATTTGCTGGAAGACCCCGGAATAGCGCTTGGCCTCGTCGTGAGTGTTCCGGGAAATCTGCGACTTCATGGTGCGATCGTGCCCTTTCCTGGAGTTGGACGGCGCCGCTCAGGCGCCGTCGCTCACCGCTGCGCCGAGCTGGAGCAGAGCCGGGTCGTAGATGACGACCGCCTCCATCCCCACGGGCAAGAAGTCGGAGAGCTTGTCGGTGATGATCTCGCCGGCGGTGCCGCTCGCGGCGTGGTGGTAGGCGCCCATCTCGCGGCCGTCCTCGGCCCCGTGCCGCACCGCGCGATGCGTGGCCGGATGCAGCACGCCGGCGGAGCGCTCGCCGAACTCGGCCTCGAACAGCACCACCGGCCGCGACGTGCTGCGCACCACACGGAGGCCCGCAGCCGGCTGGTCCGGCACGTACCGGCTGTAACGAAGGCAGCTCGGATCGAGTGCAGCCGGATCGCCCGCCGCGCGCTCGATGCGCCCCAGAAAAATGCAGTCGCTCGCCAGCAGCCGGGGCGTGCGGCACGCGCCGAGCAGCGTGCAATACTCCAGCGAGAGCCGCGCCAGCGGCGCGGTGACGCTGCCGAGCAGGCAGTCGCGGGCGCGCAGCCGCGGCACCTCCGCGTCCGCCCCGCTGAGCTCGAGCTCGCGCACGGCGCACTCGCGCAGCTGCAGCCGGCCGGAGCTCACGCTCAGCCTGCGATGAAACACCAGGCCCGAGAGCTCCCAGGCGCCCTGCTCCGGGTCACCCGAGCCATCGCCCAGCTCGACGTCGTTGTCGATACCCACGGGCACGTACCCGGGCGTGCCCAGGCTCTTGTTGTGATAACGGGTCACATTGCCCTGCGTGCTCACCTCGACCAGCTCGGTAAAGGCAGCCGGCAGCGGAGCGCCAAAGGAGACGCGCGGAGCGCCCGCTGGAAAGAAGCCGGGCGGCGGCGCCACGTACAGCAGCACGCGGCGCGGATGATGATGGCCCTGGCGGTAGCTCGGCGTGCGGAAGTCGAGCGTGCGCCGCGACACGTCATCGAACGCGCCCGGATGGCAGGGCACGGCGTGGTGGCTCGCCTGGCGCCACACCACGCTCCGACTGTCGATGGAGCCATGCTGCGCGCCCGGCGCACCGGGCTGGCTTGACACCGCACCGGAGTGGCAGCGGAAATCGAGGGTGGCGGCCGGCAGCTGCGGGTGCTCTGCGGCGAGCCGCGGGAAGCTCTCGGGTGCCTCGCGCGGATAGCCGTACGCCGTGGCGGGCACCAGATGCATGCCGGGTCGTGGCGTGATCGCGACGCGTTGAAACCCTTCTTGCAGGACGACCTCCAGCCGCCCCACGGCTTCGGCGACGCTCTCGATGACGTGGCGCGTGCCCTTCCCCTGGCGCCAGCCGATGGCGTGAGCCACTTCGTCACGCCGCGCTGCGGGCAACGGTGAGACCAGCCGCGCCTGAAACAGCTCGGCGAAATAGGGCACCAGCCAGTCCTGGCACGCGGGCCCCTCGAACGGAGTGTCGGGAAAGTTGTCGGCGTGGCGCTGCTCGAGTGAGGCGTACACGCGGTCCAGCAGCGCGCCGGCCGCCTCGAGGTAGCGCCGGAGGTCACCGTTTTCGTCGCGGCGCCGGTAGATCTCCGGGACGATCCGGTACAGCCGCTCGCCGAAGGTCTCAGGGGGTTTCATGCGGGGTCCTCCGTCGCGCGCGTCACGGGGTGTAGGGGAGGGCTGTGATCTCGAGCAGCGAGACGCCGTCCAGCACGGCGATCAGCTGGCGCGGGGTGGGGCTGATGCGCTGCACGCGCCCGTTGCTGCCGTACGCCACCGAGAGCACTGCGACAGGCGCGCCCGTTTCACCGAGAAACCCGCCGGGGTTCAGCTGTACCTGGCTGGCTTCGACGCCGGGCACGGCCTCGATGACGGCCACGACGTCGCTCAAAAATAGTGCCCGGCCGAGCCGTGCCCGCGCCACGGAGAAGGCCGAGCGCAGCGCGCCGAGCACGGCCTGCTGCACGAGCAGTGGATCATATTCGGCCACCTTGACGCGCACCATCGCCTGCACGGCGAGCGCGACGGGCTCATGGCGCGTGACCAGCACCTGTACTCCCGGCAGCGCGTGCGCCTGCAGATACGCGGCGAGCGGCACGCCGAGCCCGCCGAGCGGGCCACCTCCCGCCGGCACGACGACCACGTCGATGCGCTCGCTGCGGCCGGAGCTGGCCGGCAAGCGGAAGGCGCGCGCTTGCCAGACGGCGCTATGGCTGGCCGCCAGGTGCGTGAAGTCGGAGAGGGAGACGGCGCGCTCCAGGGTGAGCGCGCTGGCGGGGGCGTTCTCCTTGAGCGAGGTCAGCGCCTCGAGTGCATTGCCGCCGCTCGCGGGCAGCGGCTGCAGCACCCGCTCCAGGGCAGCATGCGGCTTCTGCAGCTTGGAGAGGCTGTAGGGCGCGAGATTGCCGCTCAGGCCGTTGCCCCTGCGGTAGAGCGCACGCACGTTGTTCGTGCCGGTCGGCAAGCGCCGCCCGTGCTCGCCGTCACCGAAGGCGAGCGTGAGCGTGCCGTCGGTGTTGACGCGCACGACGTACACGGCGGCGTCAGGACCGTGATCGTCCAGCGTCGCGACCTGTTGCCAGACGCGGCCATCGACGCGCAGCTCGAGCGCGGCGCGCACCCCGGAGGGCTGCGTGGCGTCCTGTAGAAATGCCACGTCGTCCACGTCGAGCGTGAAGCTCTGCGAGCTCCGGGTCGCATCGCCGCTGCCCAGGATCTTTTCCGGCTTCGTCTCGCCGTGGCTGGCCGCGGCCACGTTGGCGTAGATGCGCGTGTCGTGACGCGGATAGTCGCTGCTCTCTTCGTCCGCGTCGGTCTCCAGGTCGTCCAGCGCCGGCTGGATCTTGATGCTGAACCCGCTCGGGTCCACGTCTGCAACCGTGGCGGCTTGCGCGCGCCGGCTGCTCACGACCAGCACGCGCCGGCCGATCGTGAGCTGCGCCGGCCAGCTCGAGAGTGCCAGGGGCAGCACGCTGAAGCTTGCGGAGCGCTGACCGAGATCGGAGCTGGGGCTGGTGTTCGCGTCATGGTCGAGCGGCCGCGCCTCGCTCTCGAAGCCGCCGGCCACGAACGATACGGCGCCGAGCGGCGGATCTAGCACCAGCTCGAAGCTCCCTGGTTTCTCCTGGATGGCCGCGATGCGAGCTGCCTGGCTGCTGTTCTCGGTGCGCACGTACACCCATGCTCCAGAGCTCAGCTCCGGTGGCGAGCCCTGGAACTCCAGCGCCTGCGGGCTGGCCTGCAGCGCACTCGCGACCGGGCTGGCGGCGGGCACGTAGTACACCACCGGGTAGCTGGTCGCGCTCACGTAGTCGAACAGCACGACCGCGCCCGTCGAGTCTTTCTGTTGCGAGATCGAGGGCGCGCCGATGAGGTTCAGGTTGGCGTCCCAGACGCTGGCCGTCTGGCGCGCGCCGGCGGGCGGGAGCAGCGTCTTGGCGCCGCCCGGCAGGCTCTGTTTCAGCGCGCTCGCGGCGCGGTACAGCGAGGCGCCCGCGGCGGGCAGGTTGCTGCCGGAGAGCTGCAGGCGGTCCCCTTGCGTGCTCAGCACGCGGCCGAGCCGCCAGGACCCTGCCTGCCAGGCCACCACGTCACCCTCGCCCAGGCCGTGCCCCGCCGTCAGGATCAGTGTGTTGTCGCCGCGCAGCTCGGGTGTTGCCCGGAAGCGTGGAGCGCACAGCAGCTGGACCTGGTGGCGCAGCCAGGGCGGCGGCAGCTCCGCGGGCGGCGCCGCACCGCTCAAGGCCAGCTGAGCCTCGCTCACTGCTGCCACTTCCACGGCCATGGCAGCCTCCAGGCCCCCGGCGCTCACCACCAGCACTCCGAGCGTGCCCACCGATACGCCTTCCAGCGCGTCCGCCAGCGGAAACTCGGCACCATATGCGCTTCCCGCCGGCGCGTATGCGAAGGGCTCCTGAGACTGGTCGAACGCGCGCGGGCGCAGCTCGTTCAGCTCGTGGTCCAGGTCGAGCGGCTCGGTCGTCTCGAAGCTCACCGGCGTAGAGCCATCTTTCGGCTGTGATTTGACGAGCACGCCCGCTTGCAAGGTGGCGCGCTGGCCCGGCTTGGCCAGGAACGCGAGGCAGGTGGTGGCGGAGCTGGGCGGGGCAGGGTGGTAGTCGAGCATCTCGACCAGGCGCCGCACGTTGTCCCACTGCGTGGCCGTGCGCAGCGTCGCCTCGTTGGCGTACGCGTCCAGGTGCTCGAGCAAGACGTGGCTCGCCCGCGCGAAGGCGCGCGCGATTTCCCAGCCGTAGTCGGCCCGCGGCTGCTGGTACTGCGCGAGCAGCCGCTCGACGTTCTGGCGTGGCGACTCGCCCGGCAGCGGCGCAGGGTTACCCTCGAGCTCCGGCCACTGCAGCGTGCCGTCCCTCTCGAACTGCTGCTTCAGCCAGCTGCGCAGCAGCTCCAGGTAGGTGGCCGCGTTGCCGCCCACGTAGCGGAAGCGCTCCAGGCCGGCGCGGTTGTAGCGGGTGAAGTCCGGCTTCATCCGCGCTGCCCTCCCTGCAGAGTCAGCCGCAGGTAGCCGCGCGCGGGTCGGGCGGGGCGGTTCTCGAGCACCGCCACCTCGAGCCCGCGCAGCTCGATGCGGCCCGCGTCCAGCTGATCGCGCTGGTGGGCGCCGACGCGCTGGAAGCGATTGAGGCAGACGGTCTCGACCCCCGGCAGCGCCGCCAGCGTCTGGATGATGTCGCTGGCGTACAGATCCTGCCCGAAGTCGAGCCGGCCGGGCTCGAAGAAGCCGCCCACGCCGGTGCCGAGCGCCTCGAGCACCGCCCGGCGGACCTCCGACTGAAAGTAGTTCGGCGCCACCCGGATGGAGATCGAGAGCTGAATGCCGGCCAGCACGGCGTCGACCAGCTCCACTGGCTGCCCCACCATGCGGTAGCGCTCGAGGTACGGCCAGAGCAGGGTGCGCGGGGTCGGCGCGAGCGCCCAGCTGGGCAGCACGAGCCCTTTGCTGCGATGGAAGGCCTCGACGTCTGCTTGCAGGCGAACGAACGCGGCGGCGCCGCCAACAGCTGCTGCGCTCAGCACGTCGTCCAGCAGGATGTTGTGCTGCAACAGCGCCGCGACGGTCAGCGTGGACCACGACCCCGTCCAGGTGGAAGTGGCGCTGGCGCGCTCGACGAGCGGGTGGTCTCGCAGGCGTTCCGCGTAGTCAGCGACCGTGACCATGCGCTCCTGCCGGTGGATGGCGCGCGGCCCGGCGCGCCGTGCCTGCTCCATCAGCCGCGGCTCGCGCCGCCAGAGCGCCTCGAGCTCGGCGGACTTCTCCCGCCGCACCGCCGGGTCGTCGAGGCCCGTGAAGCCGGCCTCCTGCACGGCGTCGTAGCCGATCATGCCGAGCAGGCGGCGCACCGACGCGGGCTGGCGCGCGGTCGCGAGAAAGGCCTCGGCGAAGACGCGATCCAGCATGTCCGAGAGCTGGTCGAGCGCGACGGCCAGCGCCTCGACCATCACCACCTCGAGGTCCGCCGGCGCCCAGCGCTGGCGCTCGCTGAAGCGCGCCGCCAGCTGCTCCAGCATGAACAGGCGAAAGCCGTCATAGTCGCGCACCAGCCAGTCGAAGTCGTCGCCTAGCGGCGGCAGCGGCGCCGGCAGCGCGGCCTCGCGACGCGCGCAGTCGGCGCAGCCAGGCTCGAAGATCAGCTCCACTTCGGGTGTAGTGGCCATGTCACGTGCCTCCGATCGCGAACTCGACGCGCTCGCTGTGGTTGATGGTGGCCACCTGGTAGCGAATGGTGATGATCAGCTGGGCCCCCGCCATGGCCACCTCGACCTCCAGCGAGCTGGGTGTGATCTCGCCCGCCAGCGACTCGACCAGCGCCGCGTTGATGCGCTTCTTGGTGAGCTCGACCAGCAAGGCGTTGCCCGGCTCGAACACCAGCTGGCGCACGGCGGCGCCGAAGCCGGGCCGATACCAGCGCTCGCCCGGCACCGTGAACAGCACCTGCTCGATCTGCTCGCGCACGTGCTCCGCGCGCGTGCTGGCGCGGGCGCCGCCCGGCCCGATGCGCAGCGGGAACTTCATGTAGCTCGGGTGGTTGAGATACGTGGGCATCAGCTGGCCTTGCTCTTCGTGGTCAATACGCTGGGCGGGAGCGGCGCCACGGGCGGCGAGCTGGGCGAGCCGGGCGCCGTGCAGGTGTGCACGTGGGTGGCAAACAGCGACAGGAACGTCGCCCCTTTGAGCAGCGGCTCTCCCCCCGCTCCACCCAGACCCACCTGCTGGCCGTCGATCACGATGGTGGTGCCCTTCAGCGTCACCTGACTGCCGGCCATCTTGAGCTGATTGCCGTTCTTGTCCTGAAACAGGGTGGAGCTGGAGTCGGTCTTCAGCTTGTTGCCGTGCTTGTCCTCGATGGTCAGGCTGCCTGCCTGCGCGTCCAGCTCGATCCGGGCTCCGGAGTTGTCGGTGATGAGCACGCTGCCGTGCTCATCCAGGCACAGCTCCGCGCCCTGTCCGTGCACGAGCCGAACGCGCTCCGCGCCCTTCTCGTCGTCGAACACCAGCAGGTGGCCCGCCGGCGTCTTGAGCAGGCGCGTGGTCGGCGTGTCCTTGCTCGCCTCCTCCGGTACGTCGCTGGTCTGCTGCCAGAACACGCCGACCCAGAGCGGTGCGTCGGGGTTACCCTCCTCGAACTCTGCCCACACCTGCGCGTCGACCTCGGGCACCAGGAACAGGCCCTGCTGCGCCTTGCCGCCGAACGGCAGCACCGGCAGCGCCCAGTTGCTGATCTCGTCGCCGAACACCGAAGGCACGCGCAGCTTGACACGGCCGAGCTTGGACGGGTCCGCGTTGTCGGCGACGAAGGCGCGATACTTGCCGTAGAAGCGGCGCTGAGCCTGGCGCGCGGCGCGCGAGGAGAGGGAGGAAGAGGCGCTCACAGGACCGCCGCCAGGACGCTGGAGGTGGTGCCCGCGCTGTCGCCGTAGGCGTTGCGGAGCAGCCGGAACTCCGTGCGAAAGCCGCGCACGTCGAAGTGGTGGGTGGCCGTGTCGACGTAGTAGGTGCCGCCGTAGCGGTCGCCCACCCCGTCGACGAGCACTGGTTCGCCGACGCGCAATACATGGCCGTAGCTGCTGCCGTCGAGCTCGCCGCTGGCCTTGATCTTCATCGACTGCTCATTGGCCATGCGCTGCGCCTGCGCCTCCATCTGGCTCTCGTCGCTCACGCCCTGCCGGGAGGGCCGCCACACGAAGTCGCCGAGGCCGGCATGACGGCTGTCGGCGGGCTCACGCCCGAGCAGCGGCAAGTCGGGGCGCACCTCGCGCAGCGAAGACTGGCTGCCGGTGGCCGCGGCGACCTCGAACGCGACGGCGTCGGGCTGGTGGCCGTCGTCATCGACGTTGAAGCGGGTGCAGTTGGTGCTGGTGCCCGCGTACACCAGGATGGGGTCCTGCGCCTCGGCCTCCAGCCGCATCGGGCCGAAGTAGAGCCCGCCCTCGCGAAAGAACAGCTCGTAGCCGTTGGCCTCCGCGCGCTCCTTGAGAAAGCGAATGTCGGTCGCGTTCTGATTCGCCTCCAGGTTGCTCTGGCCCGTGCCCGGCGGGGCCAGCAGCGTCAGATCGTTGCGGCTCGCGATCTCGCTTGCGATCGTGGCGTCCGTGGTGGGCGCGTCCGCGCCCCAGCTCTGGTTGACGTGCAGCCGGTCGAGCTTCAGCGACTCGTCCTGGCACACCACCGTGACCCTGGCAGAGCCCTTCTCTTCGGGGAACTCCAGCTTGATCTCACGGATGTAACCGCGCATCACCTCCTCGCGGTCGCCCCCGAACGCGGCCTCGATGCGCACGGACGTCCAGGGCAGGAAGCGGTCGTCATCGTGCACCGCCCAGCGCCCGTCCTCGAAGCGCCGCGTCTCCAGCACCAAGCGCGCCTCCGTGGCCTCCGAGCGATCGGTCTCGACCACCACCTCCACCAGCGTGGGGTAGAGGTCGATGAGCTCCTGATCGCGCAGGAACACCAGGCACTCCGCCGGCGCGCGCCGCTTCGGTCGCAGTAAGCTCAACATGCTCAGCTCTCCTTGGCGCGCGGAATCAACAGCACCTGACCGGCGAGCTCCGCGTCCAGCTCCACGCCAGCGAAATGCAGCGGGCGAATCTCCACGCGCCGCTGGCCGTCCGGGTCCACCACGGGCACGGCGAGGGTCGGGTTGGCGTCCAGGATGCGCCACCAGAGGCGGTCGTCGTTGTAGTAGTGCTGCGCCAGCCGGTCGAGGCGGTCGCCGACCTGGATCTCGTGCTCCAGGACGGGGGTCGCCGGCCCGATGGGGCGGGGTGCGAGCAAGCGTTCGCCCGTCGCGCGTTCGAGTAGACCGGAGGCAGCGTAGCGGGATTTGGCTAGCAACATGGCGCCTCAGAACACGTTCGCGAGCGCGGAAGCGACGCCCGTGGCCAGGTTGAGACCGGCGCCCACGAGCTGGCGCACCTTCTCCACCTGGTAGAAGGGGTTGTTGCCCTCGATCACCTGGAAGCTCAGGGTGACGTTGGCGCGGTAGGGATACAGGGTCGGCAGGTGCGCCGTCTCGTTGACCTCCACGCTGCTCAAGAACACGGGCAACACGCGCGTGCCCCAGATCAAGAGCAGCACCGACGGGTGCTCGTCGCGCTGAAATGCCTTGCTGCCGCCCTGGCCGAGCGCGGCCAAGGTCTGCACGCCCTTGGGCCCCTGCGTCTTGGGCTCCACCATGCAGCTGAGCGTGTCGAGCTCCGGCTGCACACCGAAGGCGACCGAAGGGATGTGGCCCGGGTCGTTCGGATCATTCATGCGGTCCGTGGCATCCAGCAGGATCTCCAGGCTGAACTGCTGCGGCTCGACGCTGACCCCCTGCGCGACGCGCGGGGTCTCGCTCGGCAGAGAAAAGTCATAGCCGCCGCGCGTGCCTGGCGCGTTGCCGGTGACGATCGAGACGCTGCGGGTGCGGCTCAGGCTCTGCGGGTTGAACTCGAACTGTAGCGCCAGCGGCGGCAGCGTCAGGCCGTATTCCACGAGCGCTCCCTTGGTCAGATGGATCACGGCAGGCTCCTGGCGTCGTGCAGCTCTCGGTGGATCTGTCGGGCGATACGCCGGCCGATCACGGCGTTGGCTTCGCCAGGGTGCGCGGTCACGGGCCCGACGCGTAGCGTGCCGAGCCGTACATCAGCTGCGCCGCGGCGGTCCGCCAGCATCAGCTCACCGAGCTCGCGCGTGGCGTGCCGGGCGATGCTCGGGCCGCGGCGCTCGAAGCCGGCCGGTAGCTGCAGGTCGAGGGCATCGATGTGTAGCTCGTCGTTCATCAGGTCTCGCTCCGAAAGCTCGAGGGAAGGTGCTGCGCCAGATGGCCGAGGTCGGAGCGCGTGACCCGGGGGCGCTCCTTGGCGAGCTCGCGAAACACGCCGACGGCGATGTGCTCGAGCTCGATGGGGCGCTCGGCGCCCGCGGCCAGGTAGGCCGCGTGCAGCGCGGCGTTGTGGATGGAGCCGCCCGTCAGGTTGACGCTGGCCAGCACCTCCAGGTCGACCCCCGGGGCGCGCGGGCCCCGGGGCGGCAGCATGATGTCCCAGAGCCGCGCGCGAGCCGGCGCATCCGGTCGAGGAAACTCGACGACCATCTGAAAACGGCGAAAGAAGGCCTTGTCGATCTGTCCCCGCAAGTTGGTGGTCAGCACGCACGGACCGTCGTGCGACTCCAGCCTGGTCAAGAGATAGCTGACCTCCATGTTTGCGTAACGATCCCGCGGGTCCTTCACCTCGCTGCGGCGGCTCATCAAGGCGTCGACCTCGTCGAACTGCAGCACCAGCTGCTTGCCGGAGGCAGCGTCGAGCAGGCGCGCGATGTTCTTCTCCGTCTCGCCGACGTATTTGCTCACCAGGTGGGCGAGGTCGACGCGGTACAGAGGCCAGCCGAGCTCGCTCGCCAGCACGCTCGCCGCCAGCGTCTTGCCCGTGCCCGACGGGCCAGCGAACAGCGCGATGGGGCCGCCGGTGGCGCGCCCGCCCCAGCTGGACACGACGGTGTGCCGGTGCCGCAGCCAGAGCAGGTACTCCTCCAGCATCGACAGCCGATCCTGCGGCAACACCAGCTCTTTCCAGCTGCCAGGGCGCGCGACGAGCGAGGCCCCCGGCAGCGGGCCGTGGTGGCGTGGCCAGCCCAGGAGCAGCGCCAGAGCGTCGCTCGCTGGCTTGAGGGGTGTGAACGCTCCCTCTCCCTGTAGCTCGATCAGGCCGCGCCGCACCAGCTCGCCGCCCGGCATCAACAGGCTCCGCAGCTCGTGCAGCTCGGCGCGCTCCAGCGCCAGTAGCGCTTGCAGCAAGGCGATGGACGGGTACGGCTCATGATTTGCCTGCAGCTCCTGATACAGCAGACCCACCGCAGGGTTCGCCTCGCTGGCGAACACGCAGGCCAGCGCCTCGTAGGCGAGCGCAGGCAAGCCGCGCAGCGGCAGCCTGCGCCACGGCGAGTCGCCCTGGCGCAGCGCGCGCACCGGCAGCTGAAGCTCCTGCAGGCGCCGCGCCTGGTCATCGCTTGGCTCCTTACCGCGCCGGGTGTCGAGCAGACACGCTGCCAAGATCTCCATGCGCGTCCACTCGAGCTCGAGCTCTTCGGCCGGCATCCGCGCGGACTCGCTCACGGCTGCCCCCGGTACAGGCTGACGAGCAGGGGATTGCTGCGGATCGTGTGCACCGAGCCGTCGGCGAGGGTGACGTTGCGCCGCGCGTACAGGAGCGCCTGCAGCGCGTCCTCGTCCGCCGGCAGCTCGGCGGGCAGCTCGAGCTCTAGCGGAAACGTGCCCGGCACCGCGGCGGGGATCTGCTCGGGATCCAGGTAGGCGCTGAAGGGGGTCGCGCGGATCGCTGCGCCCGCGCTGCGCCAGCCCACACCCCGCCGCCAGAGCTCCCAGACCAGCTCGAGCTCTTCCGTCGCGTCCCCGGCAACCCACACGCTGGGCGAAAAGGCGGCGAACGCTGGCGAGCTCACGTCGAGGCTGAGCGACAGCGCACACTCGCCCTGGTGCAGCCAGCACAGGCGCGGCTGCCAGGTGGGCTCTCGCAGGTCCACCAGCACCGCGCGCGGCAACGGTTGCAGCAA
>JAICQL010000223.1 GCA_025937895.1 Polyangiaceae bacterium
ATGCTCGGGCCCCTCACGACTCTGACGCTGTTGATCTCGGGCTGCCCCGACACCGAGAGCCCCGGCTGTGAGCCGGCGGAGACGCGCGCGTGCCGCGGCGAGGGCGACTGCAGCGGCGAACAGATGTGCAACGCCAGCGGCTTCGGCTGGGGCCCGTGCATGTGCAGCCGCCCACCCGGGGGTGGGCCGCTGCCTGGCACCAACCCGCCTCCGCTCGGCTGCACGCCGGGGGCCACGCGCGCTTGCACGGGCAGCAACAGCTCCGGCAACTGTAACGGTGTGGCCAGCTGTGACACGAGCGGCACGTACGGGCCGTGCTTGTGTCCACCGGTGCCGGGCAACATCCCGGGAGCGCGCCCGAACGTGCTGGCCGCCAGCTGCAGCCGCAACGCGGACTGCGGCAACGCGCTGCGCTGCTGGGAGGAAGACGAGGGGCTGGCCGGCGTGCTCGGCGCGCCCGCGGGCGGGTACTGCACCGCTTTCTGCCGCAGCGCGAGCGACTGCGCGGTGTTCGATGCCAGCGCCGCCTGCGTGCGCTTCAGCTCCGGCGAGGTGGGCTTTTGCGTCGCGGGTTGTCTCGCGGAGCCGCCCACGGCACCCACGGGGCTCTGCCAGGACCGCCTGGATGCGGGCGTGGCCAGCGGAGACGCGGGCTGACGGAGCGCCGCGCGAGCGCAAGAGCTGCGCAGCGCTGGAGCGCGCCGAAGAATTTGCGCGAGCGCGGAGCAGCGCGCGAGCGCTGGTGTGACCAGAACGCGCAGCGCCGAGTAGCAAGCGCGAGTGCTGGGTGAGCCTGTTCCAGAGTGCAACGCCGGAATGCTTCTTGCTGCAGCGGGCGGCATGAAGTGCAGCAGTGGGCGCGCGAGCAGAGCGGCGCTGGTGTTGGGGGGATGGCTGGTCGCGTGTGCGCCGCTGGAGGATGAGCAGCGGCGGGAGGCGGACGCGGCGCCGGCGGCCGCGGCGCCGCCACTGGCGGCGAGCGGCGGCGGCGCCGGGGACGTCGTCAGCGTGGAGCGGGCACATCCTGAAGACGCGCGGGGTCCGGATGACACCGAGCCCCCACCCGCAAGCGACCGAGACGGCACCTCGACGGCTCCGCGCTGCGTGCCAGCGCCTGGCACCACCGGTGCACCGGCCACGATCGCGGAGCTGATGGAGCTGCTCGCGGGTTTGCCGCGACCGACCACGCTCGCGTGTCTGCTGCAGAGCCTGGAGCGCCCGCTGGAGGTGTACCTGACGAGCAGCACGCTGAGCGCGCAGCCCGCGCCCGCGGAGCGCAGCCCGCGCACGTTCGTGGTGCTGGGGCCACTGGTGCTCTCGGTGGTGGCGGAGGGCGAGGCGAGCCGCTTGCTGGAGCTGGGCTATCGCAGCGCCCCTGGCCGTTCGATCAAGGCGGAGCTCCCCTTCCCGCTGCGGCAGGCGCCGGCGCCGGACGACTTGCTGGATCAGGTGGGCCTGGGTCGGGTGAGCATGTGCGGCGGCTGCCACACCAACGAGCGGCGCGTGGCCGACGCCTTCTTCGATGGCTCGGACGGCGCTTTCGAGTCGGACATCATCCCGCCGCTGTACGTGTATCAGGTGGACGTGGACGTGCTGCGTGGGGAGGCCGAGCGCTGCGACGCTGGGCAGGAGCCGGAGCGCTGTGAGCTGCTGGGCGCGCTGTTCGATCACGGTGAGGTGCGACAGACCGAGCTCTGGTCAGAGCAGCCCTGAGCAGCTGGGGCGCCCCTTGCACGTGGCCAGACCGATGCCGATATTGCCCGGACGGAGCGCAGAGTGGCGTACAAGGACTACTATCAGGTGCTTGGAGTGTCGCGCACGGCCTCGGATGACGAGATCAAGCGCGCCTATCGCAAGCTGGCCCGGCAGTATCATCCGGACGTGAGCCGTGAAGCCGGTGCCGAGCAGCGCTTCAAGGACGTGAACGAAGCGCACGAGGTGCTGAAGGACCCGAAGAAGCGCGCGCTGTACGATCGCTACGGCGAAGCCTGGAAAGCTGCTGCAGAAGGCCACGTACCCCCGCCCGGCAGCGAACACGTGCGGGAGGACTTTGGCGCGGCGGGCTTTGACCCGGGTGACTTTGCCGACGTGGGCTCGGTGTTCGAGTCCTTCTTCGGCGGGCCCTTTCGCGCCGGGCGCGGCGGGCGCCCGGGCTGGAGCGAGATGGGCGGCGATCGCGAGGCCACGATCGAGCTGGAGCTGGAGTCGGCGTTTCACGGTGGCGAGCGCAGCATCGGGCTGGTGGATCCAGCCAGCGGGGAGCAGAAGCAGTACACGGTGCGCATCCCGGCGGGGGTGCGCGCGGGGCAGCGCATTCGCCTCGCCGGGCAGGGCTCGCGCGGGCCGCGCGGCGCTGGAGACCTGTACCTGCGAGTGCAGCTGAAGCCGAGCGCCGGCTTTCGCCTGGAGGGCAGCGACGTGTTTACGTCGATCGCCGTGGCGCCGTGGGAAGCGGCGCTCGGCGCGACGGTCACGTTGCGCACGCTGGACGGTAACGTGCGGGTGAAGGTGCCGCCGGGCTCCTCCAGCGGGCGCAAGATCCGGCTGAAGGGCAAGGGATACCCGGCGGCCGGCGGAGAGCGTGGTGATCTGTATGCGGAGGTTCGCATCGACGTGCCCGAGGAGCTGAGCGCCGAGGAGCGGCAGCTGCTAGAGCGCTGGGCAATGATCTCGCGCTTTCGCGCGCGCGCGGAGGATGCCGCATGAGCCAGGTGCTACACACGTTGACGGTCCAGGAGCTGGCGGCGCGCTGCGGGGTGGAGAACCAGTTTGTCGAGCAGCTGGTGGAGCTGGGCATCCTGGAGGGCGATGATCGCTCGCGCTTCGCCAGCGAGCTGACCTTGCGCGTGTATCGCTGCCTGCGCCTGCAGCGCGATCTGGGCTTGAACCTGGAGGGGGTGGCCCTGGCGCTGGAGCTGCTGGATCGGATCGAGCGACTGGAGCACGAGCTCTCGGGGCTGCGCGCGCACTGACGTGCATTGAGCCGCGCCGTCGGCACTCTTGGCGCTGGAACAATATAGCGGCGACGAAATAAACGCGCGCCTGCCTGCTCTCGGCGCGAGCGGGAACCACCTGGACATCACCACAACGCGGCGCCGCAGAGCGAACTGCTCGCGGCTGCCGCAAGCCCAGGGAGGCATCCGTGAAACGAGCTCGTCCGCCGCAATTGCATCTCAGACTCTGTCGCTGGCCCAACGTGGTCCACTCGCTGCTGGCCCTGGGCTTGCTCGGCAGCGGCTGCTCCGCAGGCGGCGCCGACGCAGCGGACGAGGGTACGCCCGACCGCGGCACGTCGGCGGTGAGCAGCTCCAGCACGCAGTCCACGCAGCCCTCGACGTCCACGACGCCTGCTGCCACGCCCTCGAGCAACGACACCACGGGCAGCTCGCCCGCGCCCAGCAACGTCGCAGAGGTGCCCGCGGTGAGCGGGCTCGCGCCCGCAGGCCCCGGCGCGGGTCCGATCGGGGACGACGATGATGATGACGACGATGACGGGGACGATGTCGACGAGGGCGATGATGACCGCGACGACGACGATGACGACGACCGGGACGACGACGACGATGACGATGACGATGATGATGATGATGATGATGATGATGATGATGACGACGACCGCGATGACGACGGCGACGATGACGACGGCGACGATGACGACGGCGACGACGGCGACGACGATAACGACGATGACGACGTCGGCGTGAACCCACCCCCTCCCAGCGGCGGCACCCCCGATCCCACGGCTCCGCAGGTGACCTTCACCAGCGACATCCGGGCGATCCTGGTCGACAACTGCGGTCGCTGCCACGCCTCGGGCGGGTTGCCCCAGTTTGCCTCCGCCAACGCCACCACCGCCTTCAACGTGGCGGTGAGAGAGGCACGAGAGATCGTCGAGGAGATCACCAGCGGCAGCATGCCCGCCGACACCTGCAATGGCCCGCCCGGCTCCGCCGGCTGCGTGTCGACGGAAGATCTGGCGCTCATCCGCGCCTGGATCGCAGCAGGCACACCGCAGTGAGCCGGGGTAGCTGCTGGCTACCGGCTACTAGCTAGAGGCTACGGCTACGGGCCGCGGGCGACGAGGAAGCAATCTCGCCTGCGGCCTGTGCCTCGCGAGGCGTCTGAACCGGCAGTCTTGGATCTCGCGGTCGAGATCTCGCGCTCGAGATCTCGCCGTTGTTCTCTCAGTCCTCGATCTCGCAGTGACGTTCGTCGATCTCGCAGATCGCTCCGCCGCTGCAGTCCGCGTTGGAGGCGCAGCCGCACTCGCCGTCCGGCAAGCACACGGGGCGCTCCAGGGGGTCATCCGTGCAGTCGGCGTTGGTCAGACACTCGACGCACTCGCCACCTAGCGCGCAGCGCGTCTCATCATCGTCCCGGGTGCACTGATCGTCACGCTCGCACTCGACGCACACGTCGAGCGAGCTGCAGAGCAGCGCGCCGGGGCACTGGGGCGTGCTGCTGGCGCAGGGCGGCACGCAGTCGCCCGTCAGCGGGTGGCACACCTGACCCGCGGGGCAAGCGTCCGCGCGCACACAGGCCTCACAGGCGCGAGCGCCGAGCACGCAGGGCGACGGTGGCTGCGGTAACGAGCTGCCTCCGTCGCCTGCGTCTCCGTCCTTGCCGCCGGCGTCGAGCACCCCGGCGCTGCCCGCGTCGGCCACGGCGCTGCCCGGGGACGCGTCCGGCACTTCGATCAGCGGGGGCGCGCTGGCGTCCGCCGGAGCCACGGGAAAGAGCTCCAGATCGAGCGGCTCGCACCCGCTCCAGCCCAGCGCGCTCGCCGCCAGCGAGCTGGCGACGAACCCGCGCCGCCAGCGCGCCGCGCGCTCCATCATCATGGGCTCCCGAGCACGAGGTCGCGCGCCTCCTCGCGCGCGTAGCCGTCGGGATAATCTCCCAGGTAGCTGCGCGCGGCACGCGCGGCCTCGGCGCTGCGGCCCAGGCGTGCGAGCAGACGGAACTGCTCCACCCTCGCCTCCTGCTGCAACACCGAGTCCGGGTAGCGAGCGAGCCAGCGCTCGAGCTCGCTCAGGGCCTGCCGCAGCTCGCCCGCCTTGCGCCTGGCCATCGCTGCCGCGAAGGCGCGATTCTCCCGCGCCAGCGAGTGATCGGAGGCCTTGCGCCAGGCGCGCCCGCGCTGCCCGTGGCGCTGTGCCGGCGCAGCACGCTCCAGCGGCTCCAGCTCCGCGGGGGCTAGCGCGGGCTGACCCGGCAGCGCGCCCGCATCGTCTCCGGCGTAGTCCTCGACGTCGCCAGCGGAGCTCGCCCCGCTGGGCCAGCGCTCGCCGGCGCGCAGCCACACTTCTTTGCTGCCCGCCTGCACGGAGACGATACCGCGCGACACCGAGACCTGCGTGGCCGCGCCCGCGGGCGCGCCGGGATCCACCTGTACCAGGAAGCGGGTGCCGTGCACCACCACCCGCGCGTCGGGGGTATCCACCGCAAACTCCACGGGCTGCGCCAGCCGCGGCACCTCCACGTCCACGCTGCCGCGCGAGAGCAGCAGCGACTCGCGCCGCTCGGCGCCCACCTCGCCCACGCTCAGGCGCGTGGCAGCGCCGCCGCGCGCGTGCGCGCCGCTCGGAAATGCCAGCTCGAAGGCCCCACCGTTCAGCGCCTCCACCAGCGCTCCGGACGGTAGCGGTGCGGTCAGCGAGAGCGCACGGCCACTGCTATCATGCACGCGCACCTCGCCCTCGACCCGGCGCAGCTCGACCCCGGAGGCCTGCGCCACGCTGGCGCCATCCTGACGCCCGAGCCACCAGCCACCGGTGGCCACGCACAGCCCACCCGCCGCCAGCGCCAGCACTCCAAAGACACGCCGGCGCACAGCCTGCTTCTGGCGCGCCCGCCCGACCCCGCGCAGCGCGCGCTGCACGCTCTGCAGCTGCTCCTGATCGCGCACGCCGTACGCATCGGGGGCGATGGGCTGCCTGCGCCAGGCGTCCAGCACGCTGTGCAGCGCGGCGTCTTTCTCCAGGCGTCCGCTCATGGCAGCACCTCCAGCAAGCCGATCTTCAGCAGACGATCCGCGAGCTCTCGCCGCCCGCGTGAGAGGCGGGTCTGCGCCGCCGCCACCGAAGAGCCCGTGAGCGCCGCGATCTCGCTCAAGCCGTGCCCGAGCACGTCGTGCAACAGCACCGCCTCGGCCTTGGGCGGCGCCAGGTCTGCCAGCGCCAGGCGCACCTGCTCCAGCCGCTGGCGCGAGGCCAGCGCGCCCTCGACGTCGTCATCCGAGCGCTGGCGCTCGCTCACGTCCTGCGGCTCCACGTGCAGGTTGAAGACGCGGCGCTGGCGGGTGCGCGAGCGGATGGACTTGAGCGCCACGTGCGCCGCGATGCTGCTGGCCCAGGTGGACAGGCTGCAAGCCCCTGCGAAGCGCTGGCGCGAGAGCGTGATGATCAGCTGCTCGAACGAGGTCTGCACCAGATCCTCGTGATCGGTCTCACGCCGCCCGAGCACGCGCAACAAGCTGGACTCGATGGCGGGCAAGAGCCGATGATACAGCTCGACCGCGACGCGTTCATCGCCCCGCACCACCCCCTCGATCAGCTCGGCCTCGGCCACCGAGTCCAGGCGCCGCGCGGATCTCTCACCGGAGCCCTGGACGACTCGCAGTGGGGGGGGCGGTTTACGGGGCTGAGACACCACAATCAAGGCTCACCGGCAGATATGGTGCCCGCAGGGCGGTGTTTCCAGGCAGCTTTCTCCGGGGCGTACGCGCTGGCCGATTTGCGCTGCAGTATTCAACGCTTGCCGCGACGGCAGCCGCCGCGAGCCGAGGCTGCCGGCTCAGAGCGGAAGCCAGAGCCCGACCAAACCTCGGGCATCGGCGGCCGGCACCACGGCATCCAGCACCTGGTCACGCCCCTGTACGCGGGTAGACCGGCCGATGGTGGCGAGCTCCAGCGCAGCCCACAGGCCGGCCCCCGGCAGGGCTTGCCACCACAGCTCGAGACTGCCCGCCGCGAGCGGGCTCCAGGCGTCTTGCTGCAGCGCCGCGCCACTCGAACTGCTGGCCCGCAGCGCCCGTACCCCCGCGTAGGCGCCGAGCCCGATCGACCAGTGCTCGGAGGGCGAGAGCCGGTAGCTGATCCCCGGGGTGATGCGGAGCGTGTCGATCGAATAGCCTCCGCGCTCAAACGTGGCGTGCGAGTAGTCGGCGCTGAGCAACCAGACCCAGCCGCTCGGCAGCGAGTAGCCGCCGCGCAGCGCGCCGCCCCAGGGCATGGCGCCGCCGGAAGCGGCCGGGCTGGCGAGCACGCCCAGCCCCACGAACACGCCGTGATGGCGCGGAAACGGCGGCGCTTCCGGCGCAGTATCCCGCTCGCGCACCACCACGCGGGTCACGGGTGCGGGCTCCAGCGGCGGCTCGACCGGCTCCGGCGCGGAGGGCTGTGCCGGCGGCGCCGGGGCCGGCGGCGGCGCGGCTGGCTCCTGCGTGGGGGGCGCCTCCGTGCTCGGCGAGGCAGCGGCCTCTGGCGTGGAGGGCGTTGCGAGCTGCCCCGCTGCGCTCTCGCCTGCGCCACCGCCGTCTTCGACGGCCTCCGCGCGTGCTGCTTCTACCTCGCCCACCAGGGTGGCCAGGGCCAGCCCCACCGTGCGCCAGCGCTCGCGCGCCGGATCGGTCCGCGAAAACACAATCTCCCGCACTGACCAGGCCGCGCGCTCGCTCTCGCGCAGCCCCACCTCGATGCGCACCCGCTGGCGGGTGCCCTGCAGCCGCACGATCGCGACGGCGCGAGGCGAAGTGCCAGCCGGGACCTCCCGCTCACAGGTGCCCTGCACGATCGCGGCGTTGCAAGCGGCAAGCACCCAGGCGGCCTCCGCCGGGCGGATCTGGCTGCCGAGATCGACCACGACCGCGGGAAACACGCTCGCAGTCTAGTCACGAGCGGCGGCGCGCGCCAAATGCTGCCGGCGCGGGTGTCTCAGCGGGCCGGTGTTTCAGGAGAGGGTATTTCAGGAGCGGGTGTTTCAGGAGCGGGTGTCACAGGAGCGGGTATCACAGCGCGCACCTCGCGCAGCGCGTAGCGCGAGAACCAGTCGCAGGCCAGCTCGGTCACTCGCTGTGGCGCGCTGGGCTCGGACAGCAGGAAGCCATCTCCCGGCAGCACGCGCAGCTGCTTGACCCCACCGAGGCCGTAGAACGCCTGCCGGTTGAGCTGCAGCAGCGGGCCGTCCTCTTCCCCCACCAGCAGCAAGGTGGGCGCTCGTACCCGCGCCAGGGTGCCCGGCGGCAGCTCGAAGCGGCCGGCACGGCACACGATGGCGCGCACCACCTCGGCGCACTCGCCGGCGGCACACAGCGCAGCAGCGGCGCCAGTGCAAGCGCCGAAATAACACGGGTGCAGGCCGTGAACGAGCTCGTGCCTGCGCGCCCAGCGCGTTACGCCCACGAAACGCGCTGCAAGGCACGACGTGTCGAAGCGCACATGCTCCTGGCGCTGCCGTGAAGCCTGCTCTTCCGGGGTCAGCAGATCGAAGACGAGCGTGCCGAAGCCCGCGGCGAGCAGGCCGTCGGCCACGCTGCGGTCCCGGAGGTTGAAGCGGCTGCTGCCGCTGCCCTGCGCAAACAGCACGATCGCTCGCGCCGCCGGGGGCAGGGAGATGCTGGCGTCCAGCCAGACGCCGCCCGCGGGTATACACAGCAAGTGCTCGACCCCGTTCACACGAGCCACCGCTGCCCTTCCCCGTGGCTCATATCCAGCGTCGCGCTCGCGCCGCTGCAGGCGAATGGTGCCGGCACGATCCGTTTTGCTTGCAGGAGCCGGGCCAACTCTCCGCACCGCGCTGCCCACCAACCGCCAGCCTGGCCCGGGTGTCACCCGGTTGCGCGCAAGTAGCGGAAAAGTTGCGACCTGCGGTCGAGCGCAGCGCGAACGCAACGGTTGCGCCCTTCGGGGCAGGTCACGCAAGGGTTGCGGCGGTTTCGCGCGCTTCACGGCGCCTTGCTACCCCAGCTACCCAGATTCTGCCTGGACCGGCGCGTGAGGCGGCGCTGGCACGGGCCGTGAAAGGGCATCGAACATGGCGATATTGTGTGGAACTGACTTCTCCGAGAGCTCTGCCGAAGCGATGGACGTGGCCGCCCGCCTCGCTGCCAGGATGAACGTGCCGCTCCACCTGGTGCACGCGCTCGACGTGCCGGTGGAAGCGCGCAGCGAGCAACAGCCGGACCCCATCGTGCGCTTTGCGCAGGAGCACCTGGAGCAGCGCGCGGAGCGGTTGCGGCCATCCGGAGCGAGCGTGCAGTGCCACGTCGAGGTGGGTGCGCCGGACGAGGTGCTGCGCGAGCTGGGCGAGGAGCTCTCGGCGAAGCTGATCGTGGTGGGCGCGCTGGGCCGGCGCAAACCGGACACCTGGCAGCTCGGCAGCCACGCGGACCGCACCGCCGAGCGGACGAATGTGCCGGTGCTGGTGGTGCGCCACGCAGCACCCTTCCAGCGCTGGCTCTCCGGAGCGCGGCCGCTGCGCATCGTGCTGGGCGTGGACGCCTCGCTCAGCTCGGAGACGGCGGGGCGCTGGATCACGGAGCTGGTCGCGTACGGGCCGTGCGAGGTGGTGCTCACCCACCTGTACTGGGCAGCAGACGAGTTTCAGCGGCTGGGCCTGGGGGGCGTGCGCAGCTGGGTCGATCGCGATCGAGAGGTCACCAGGACCCTGGAGCAGGAGTACTCCGAGCGCTTCGCGGCGCTGTTCAGCGCGGCGAAGGTCAGTTACCGGCTGGAGCCGCACTTCGGCCGCATCGGCGATGGGCTGGCGGCGCTGGCCTTCAAGGAGCAGGCGGACCTGGTGGTGGTGGGCTGCCATCATCGCGGCGCACTGGCGCGCGCGTGGGAGGGCTCTGTCTCGCGGCACGTGTTGCGCTGCGCCGGCACCTCGGTGGCGTGTGTTCCGCCGCCCGCGGATGCACCGGAGCTGCGCGCGCGGCCGATCCGCAGCGTGCTGGTGGCCACTGATTTCTCCAGGGTGGGCAACACGGCAGTGCCGCTGGCGTATTCGGTGGTGACGTACGGCGGCGCCGTGCACCTCGTGCACGTGCTGGAGAGCGCGCACGATCCCATCGAGCCGTACGACATCTTCACTCCAGAGACCGGTGCAGACACGCCCGCGCGCGCGGACGCGCGCAAGCAACTGCTAGAGCTGGTGCCTCGAGACTTTGGCGGAGTGGCAGCGAGCACGCGAGTGCACGTGCTGGAGGCCAGGGATGCCAGGAAGGCGATTTGCCAGGCGGCAGAGCGGCTGGGGGTGGATCTGATCTGCCTGGGCACGCATGGCCGCTCCGGGCTGGCGCGAGTGGTGCTGGGCTCCGTCGCCACCGGCGTGCTGGAACAGAGCGCGCGGCCAGTGCTGCTGGCGCGCGCTCCGCGCGAGTGACGACTACTTCACGACGTCGCCCACATCGCGCTTGGCCACCCCCACCCCGTGCGCATCCGGTGCGTTGAAGCGCATGGCCAGGTGATACACGCCGCCCTCGAACTGGGTCCGCACCACGAGCCCGCACTGCTGAAAGACCAGCATCATGCCCAGGTTGCTGGGCAGCACGTCGGCGCTGAAGCCCGCCACGCCCCGCGCGCGCCCGAGCTCGATCATGCGCTGCATCAGGCACGTGCCGATGCCGCGGCGCTGCCAGTCATCGCGCACCACGAAGGCGATGTCGGCCAGGCCGCTGGCGGGCAATAGATCGTAGCGAGCCATCGCGATCAGCTCGTTGGTCTCCGGATTGAGCACCACCAGGGCCATGCTGGCGGCGTAGTCCGAGTCCACCAGCTTCTGCATCTCTTCGTGTGGGTGCACGCTCTTGTGCGCCAGAAAGCGATGATAGCGGCTCTCGTCGGAGAGCTCGTAGAACAGGCGCTGCAGCGGCTCCTCGTCGCTGGGCCGCACCGGCCGCAGCAGCACGCGGGCGCCGCTGCTCAGCGTCTCGTAGCGCTCCTGCTGCCAGGGGTAGACACCGCGCGGCACCTTTTGGTCGAGGAACACGAAGCGACGGCGCTTGGCCTCGCTGAGCAACTCGCTGCGGAAATCCGGATGCGCGATCTCGGTCAGCGCCATCGCTCGCTCGCGCACGCTCTTGCCCCACAGATCGGCCACGCCGTATTCGGTGACCACGTAGCGCACGTCACCACGGCTGGTGACGATACCCGCGCCCTCCTCGAAGGCGGCGCGGATGCGGCTGACCTGCCCGCGCCGCGCCGTGGAGCGCAGCGCGATGATCGAGCGGCCGCCGCGGCTGCCCGCGGCACCGCGCACGAAGTCCACCTGCCCGCCGATGCCGGAGAAGAACTTGCCGAGCAGGGTGTCGGACGCCACCTGTCCGGTCAGATCCACGGCCAGTGCGGAGTTGACGCTGATCAGGTTGTCGTTGCGGGCTACGACCTGCGGATCATTGGTGAAGTCAGAGCCGCGCAGATAGAGCACGGGGTTATCGTGCGCCCAGTCGTACAGGGTCTGGCTGCCCATCACGAACGAGGTCACCAGCCGGCCCTGCAACAGCGTCTTGCGCGCGCCGGTGATCACGCCGGACTGCACGAGCTTCATCACGCCGTCGGACAGCATCTCGGTGTGCACGCCCAGATCCTGGTGGTGCGAGAGCGCGGTGAGCACCGCGTCCGGAATGGACCCGATGCCGATCTGCAAGGTGGCGGCGTTGGGAACCAGGCGCGCCACGTGCGCGCCGATGGCCGCCTCGGTCTCGCTCGGCGGCAGATGGGAGAGCGCGGGCAGCGGCGTGTCCACCGGCACCCAGCGATGAATCTTCGAGACGTGCAGGAAGGAGTCACCGTGGGTGCGCGGCATGCGCGGGTTGATCTCTGCCAGCACCAGATCGGCGCTGTCCACGGCGGCGCGCACGATGTCCACGGACACGCCCAGGCTCACGTAGCCGTGTGCGTCGGGCGGGCTGGTCTGGATCAAGGCCACGTCGATGCGCACCCGGCGGCTGCGGATCAGCGCCGGGATCTCCGACAGGAACACCGGGATGAAATCGGCGCGACCCTCCTGCACGGCGGTGCGCACGTTGGGCCCGATGAAGAAGGCGGAGTGCCGGAAGCGCGCGGCGAGTTCCGGCGCGACGTACGGCGCGGGGCCGAGGGTGAGCAGGTGCACGATGTCATTGTCGGAGAGGTGCTGGCCGTGGCTGGCCAGTGCGGCCACGAGGGTGAGCGGCTCCGCAGCACCGGAGCCGATCAGGATGCGCCGGCCCGGGCGGATCAGCTCGATGGCACGCTCGGCAGTGGTTTGCTTCTGTGAGAAAGACCCGTCCGCAAGAGACATCGCCTCGCCTCCCTGGTTCCTGAGCTGTACGTGCTGCTGCCCGCGCAGCATGCACCGCCGGGGGTACCCGGGCCAGCCCAAAGCCGCAGCTCCTGCAGCTCCTGCAGCTCCGGGAGGCACGGCTGCAATTTCTGCGCGCGCGGCGCTGGCGGCAGCTGGCGCGGCAGGCGGTGGTGCGCATTTTCCCCCGGGGTACGCCGCACCCGGGCAGCGGCACGATCCCTGCTTTGGTGCCGGAGAGCGCTTCGCTCGCGAAAGGCGGCTCCATCCCCATGGCCCAGCTCTCTGCCCAGTACACGCTCCCCTTCTCTGCCATCGGCCTCGCTGACATCGCGCGGGTCGGAGGCAAAAACGCCTCTCTCGGCGAGCTGCTCTGCTCGCTCACACCGCTCGGCGTGCGAGTGCCGGACGGCTTCGCGGTGACCGCCGCTGCCTTCAGCGCGCACCTGCGCGCCGCCGAGCTGGAGGAGCAGATCTTTCCCGCGCTGGAGCGGCTGGACGTACGCGACGTGGCCGCGCTCGCGCGCGAGGGCCAGCGCATCCGCGAGCTCATTCGCTCGGCGCCGCTGCCGGCCGCCATCAGCGAGCAGGTGAGAGCCGCCTACCGCGACCTCTCGCGCCACTCACCCTGGCGCGCTGGGCGGTGCGCATCGAGCAGCATCCTACAGGAAAGGAAGAAGTCATGAGCCCACATCCGCATTTTTCCCTGCTGAAGAGCACCCTCGACGAGCTCGGCGCGGCCAGTGATACCGCGCGGCTGCAGCTGCACCTGCTGGCGATGGAGGCTCGCCAGCGCCGTAACGACATGGGGGTGAATATCGAGAACCTGGAGCACCGGCTCGATCGCAGTGTGCAGCAAGCTCTCTCGATGGCGGCGGAGAAGGCTCGCCAGCTGAGCAAGACTGTACAGGATTCGCTGACTGCACATCCTGCCTACACGGGCTCTCGACCGGATCAGGTCGGCAGCATCATGACGCAGGGGGTGCTGGTCTGCTCGGCGGATGACTCGCTGGCGCGCGCCGCTGAAATCATGTGGCAGCGGGA
>JAICQL010000131.1 GCA_025937895.1 Polyangiaceae bacterium
ACTGCCCTGCTCGTCACTGCCCTGCTCGTCACCGCTCTGCTCGTCCCTTGCCGACTCGTCTTCGCCCCACTCGTCTTCGCCCTGCTCGTCACTGGTGGGCTCTTCCGGCGCCGAGACGACTCGAGCCAGCTCCACCTCGGCAGGTGCCGCGAGCGCCGGCGCCGCTACCTTTGGTGCAGCCAGCGCCAGTGGCTGCGCGGCACGAACGGGCTCGCCGGCAGCCTCAGCTCCGTGCCCGGAGACGCCCGAGAGCAGCGCGGTGGCGCTCAGCGGCAGGGCCGTGACCTGGATGCGCTCGCGCAGGCCATCGACCGTCACCAGCGCCAGCGCCGCGGCCGCACCCACGCAGCCCAGCCCAGCCGCCAGCCAGCGCCGCGACTCGCCCTGCCGGCGCTGCTTGCTGCCCAGGATCCAGACCAGATCCTGGCGTAGCCCGATGACGTTGTCGTAGCGATCCTTGGTGTCGGTGGCCAGCGCGGTCAGCAGCACCCGATCGAGGTAGCGCGGCAGGCGCAGCTTGCGCCCGCGCTGGCTGGGCGGCTTGACCTTGTCGTGCATCTTGTTGTCCAGCAGCACCACGGTGTTCTCGCCGGTGTGCGGCAGGCAGCCGGTGAGCAGCTCGTACAGCACCGCTCCCAGCGCGTACACGTCGGCGCGGGCGTCCACTGCGCCGCCGCCGACCTGCTCGGGCGCCATGTACTCCGGCGTGCCGATCAAGCTCAGGCTCTCGTTGCTCGCGCGCTCGGGAGCGACCTCGGTCTGGGTGATGCCGAAGTCGAGCAGCTTGAGCGTACCCTCCTTGGTCAAGAACAGGTTCTGCGGCTTGATATCGCGGTGAATCACGCCCAGCGCGTGGGCTGCCTCCAGCGCCTGGCAAGCCTGCACGCCGAGCTGCACCACCTCCTCCCAGGGCAAGCAGCCCTGGCGGTTCAGGCGCTCGGCGAGCGTCTCCCCCTCCAGGTACTCCATGGCGTAGTAGGGGCGCCCGTCCGCGGAGATGCCGAAGTCATGCACCTGCACCAGGTTGTCGTGCCGCAGCTGCGCCACCACGCGCGCTTCCTGACGGAAGCACGCCTCTGACTCGGCGCTCGGGCAGCGCTGGCGATCGAGCACCTTGAGCGCCACCTTGCGGCCCAGATCGACGTGTTGTGCCTCCAGCACCACGCTCATCGGCCCGCTGGCGATCTCGCGCAGTACGCGATAGCGCGTGCCCGGGAACAAGGTGTCGCGCGCCTCCACCACCGCCGGTCGCGGCGAGCCGCTCCAGTCCGGGCGAATGCCGCCGGACTTGTGCACCAGCGAGACCAGCTGAGCAAACTCCGCGCGCGACCGCGCGGGCTCGGCTGGATAGAGCCGCAGCATCAGGTGCGCCACGCGGGCGCGCACGCCGCGCTCGCCGTTGGCCAGACCGGGCGCTTGCTGCAACAACTTGAGCAAATGCTCGGCGGCCTCGCGCGCGCTGGGAAAGCGATCCTCGATGCGGGGGGCGGTGAGCCGCCCGATGATGGTGTCCAGCTCGCGCGGCACCGCCAGCCAGAGGGAGAGCGCCGGTGGAGTGCGCTCACCCTTGGCCACGGCGGCCAGGTGCTCCTGCGTGTCGCCTTGCAGGAAACGGCGGCCCGCGATCAGCTCCCACAGCACGATGCCCAGCGCGTACAGATCCGCGGCGGCGCCGCCGGGATTGTTGGCTGCCACCTCCGGCGCCACGTAGCCAGGCTTGGCAAACACGATGCCGTTGATGGTCTGACAGCGGCGGTTCTCGCCGCGTGCGGTGCCGAAGTCGATCAGCTTGGTGTCGCCCATGTACGACACCATGATGTTCTGGGGGCTCAGATCGCGGTGCACGACGTCCAGCGGGCGCCCGTCGGGATCCGTCTGCTCGTGCACGTACGCGAGCGCCTCGGCGATGGACGCGGCGATCGCCACTGCGTCGGACCACGAGATCTGCAGCTTGAGCTGCCCCGCACGCTGACGGATCTCGCCCAGATCGCGGCCCGCCACGTATTCGACCACGACGTAGGGCCGCCCGTCGGGATCGATTGCGGCCTCGAGCACCTGTGCAACACCGGGGTGGTGCATCTGCGCCTGGATGCGCGCCTCATCCAGGAAGCGCGCCAGGAACGAGGCATCGTCGCGGTGCTCGTGCCGGATCAGCTTGACCACACAGGGCCGCTCGGCACCCTCGATGTCTCCGAGCGCCGCCAGGTAGACCTCGCCCATACCGCCGCGGGCGATGGCCTTGAGCAGCGTCAAGCGGCCGAAGGCTCGCGGGCCAGCAAACTCCAGCGCGCCCTCCCGCTTCTCCGGGCCCGACGCATTGCCCTGAGAAATCCAGTTCTTGTGTTCGTCGCTGCGGTTTGCTGCTCGCGCATCCATCGCCATGCGCGGCATCGTAATCAGGGCAGTAGTAGTGGGCTAAATTCCGGACCGGTAAGCCGGATGCGGAGGCGAGGGGCATGTAGGGCCGCCAGCGATGGCGGACGTGTTTGGGGGTGCTGGGGGTTGCCGGAGAGCGTCCGTTACTTTTCTTTGGGTTGTGGGCCCAGGCGGCTAGAGTAGACTTTGCTGGCTCGCGTTTGCCGAGCGCCACTCTCGCTGGTGTTTCTCCTTCTCTGCCTCCACTCGAGCCGACGCGGCACCGTGATCGGCCTGCTGCGCTGGTTGCTCTGCGCGCTGGCTCCGGCGTGGTTGGTTTGGAGCGCCAGCCCGGCCGCTGCCGCCACCGAGGCAGTTGCTTCCCTGCAGGTGGCTGCTTCCACGGGCGCGGCTGTCGCCACGAACGAAGCTGCTGCCACGGACGAAGCCGCTGCCACGGACGTCGAGTCGGTCGCCTCGTCTGCGCTGGCGGCAGCCCGCACTGCCGAGAGCGAGCGCACGGTGCGGGACGAGAGCGCGCCCATGTGTGATCCACACGGCGCGTCGGTGGCGGCCACCCCCGTCATTCCGGAGATCGATCACGGCAAGCTGGAGCAGCTGCCGTGTGACGATGCCTGGCAGCGCTGGCTCAGCGCCGCCCTGGAGCACGCGCGCGGCCAGAGCACGGCTCGCGACGGTGTGCCCGCTTCACCGCCCTCCGAGCTCCAGCTCGATCGCGTCCACATGGACGGCGTCATCCCGCTCGTGATCGCGCTGCCAGGGCGCGCGCAGCCCGCGCGCTTGCCGCGCTCCGAGGTTGCCGGGTTGCCCGCGCGCGCGGGACACCGGCTCTCGATTTATCGCCCGCCAGCGCGCGGTCGTTGAGCGGTTCGGCGCACTGAGCAGGTGGCTCGATGGCTACCTCCGCTCGCAGTGCGCCGCACCCTCCTCGCCGCAGCAGCTCGCGCGCCATCGCGCTGAGCTTGCACGCTCGTTTTGCGCTCGTCGTCAGGTCGGCGGCGAGCAACAGGACGGCGGCAGACGTTCACCAGCGCACTCGACCACCGGAAGAGGTCCTCCGCACGCTCGTCTTCGCGAGCGCGCGAGCAGGGCTCGAGCCAATCCCGCGTGCAGTGTCTCGCGGGGCCATGATTGAACATTAGGAGACAGCAAACATGAACAAAGGAACCGCCGTCGTCGGCTTCCTGCTGAGTTTTTTGACCGGCATGGGACTGATGTGGGGCATCGCGCAGGACCGGGACGGAGTCCAGGTCAGCGCCGAGGCAGCCGGTAAGGGTGGCGATACCAGCCACACCAACTCGCCCGTGCCGATCGCCGCAGACGACCCCCAGTGGGGCAACGCTGATGCGCTCGTCACCATCGTCGAAGCCAGCGACTTCGAGTGCCCCTTCTGCTCGCGCGTGGAGCCCACCATCTCACGCATCAAGAAGGAGTACGGCCCGGAGAAGGTCCGGGTGGTCTGGAAGAACAACCCGCTGCCCTTCCACAAGTCGGCCCGCCCCGCCCATGAAGCGGCGGCCACGGTGCACGCCCTGGGTGGCGATTTCTGGAAGTTCCACGAGCTGGCCTTCGCCAACCAGAAGGCTCTGACCAACGAGAACTTCGAGCAGTGGGCCGTCGCATCCGGCGTGGATCTGCAGAAGTTCAAGGCCGCCTTCGAGGCCAAGAAGTACTCGGCCAAGGTCGACAAGGATCTGGCCGTGGGCAAGCAGATCGGCGCGCGCGGCACGCCGCACTTCCTGATCAACGGCAAGGCTCTCAGCGGCGCGCAGCCGTTCGAGAAGTTCAAGGAGGCGATCGACTCCGAGCTCGCCGCGGCCGAGGCCCTGGCCAAGACCGGCGTGGCGCGCAACAAGGTCTCGCTCGAGCTGACCAAGAAGAACTTTGCCAAGCCCGAGGAGCCGAAGGCTCCCTCGGCTCCGCCAGAGGACACCAACGTCTGGAAGGTGCCGGTGCTGGACGATGACCCCGTCAAGGGTCCGGCCGACGCCCTCGTCACCATCATCGAGTTCTCGGACTACGAGTGCCCCTTCTGCGCCCGAGTGGAGCCGACCATTGCGCAGATCCTGAACGACTACAAAAACGACGTGCGCGTGGTCTGGAAGGACAACCCGCTGCCGTTCCACCCTCGTGCCAAGCCAGCCGCAGCGCTCGCGCGCGCAGCCTACGAGAAGGGCGGCGACAAGCTGTTCTGGCAAGCTCACCAGGCGCTGTTCGAGGCGGCACCCCAGAAGAAGCTGGATGACGCCGGTCTGGAGGCGATCGCCAAGAAGCTCGGTCTCGGCTGGGACAAGGTCAAGGCCGCGATCGACAGCAACAAGTACGGTGCTCGCATCGCCAGCAGCATCGAGCTGGCGAACGACTACGAAGCACGCGGCACGCCGCACTTCTTCATCAACGGTCGCCGTCTCTCCGGTGCGCAGCCGATCGAGAAGTTCAAGGAGCTCATCGACTCGCAGCTGGTGGTGGCCAAGGGCCTGGTGGCCAAGGGCGTGCCTCGCGACAAGGTGTATCGCGAGATCCTGAAGACGGCGAAGGGCGCCGCCGAGCCCGAGAAGAAGGACGTGCCAGCTCCGACCAAGGAGAGCCCGTTCAAGGGCCCGGAGAACGCCAAGGTGGTGATCCAGGAGTTCTCGGACTTCCAGTGCCCCTTCTGCAGCCGCGTGAACCCGACGATTCAGCAGATCTTGGAGACCTACCCGAAGGACGTGAAGGTGGTCTGGCGCAACATGCCGCTGCCCTTCCACGCCGACGCTCCGCTCGCGGCCGAGGCTGCGTACGAGGCCTTCCAGCAGGGTGGCAACAAGGCCTTCTGGAAATTTCACGACAAGCTGTTCGCCAACCAGCAGGCGCTCAAGCAGCCTGATCTGGAGAAGTACGCGCAGGAGCTGGGCCTCGACATGGGCAAGTTCAAGGCCGCGCTCGACAGCCGCAAGCACAAGGCCTACGTCGAGAAGGACATGGAGATCGGCAACAAGGCGGGCATCGGTGGTACGCCGGGGTTCGTCGTCAACGGCTACTTCGTGAGCGGTGCGCAGCCGTTCCCGGCCTTTGACAAGGTCATCAAGCTGGCGCTGAAGGGCTGAGCCCCTCTCGTTGGCACGGGCTGCGTGGCACCCTGAAACGGGCTGCGTGGCAGCCTGACCGCACAGACAGCGGCTCCCTGGAGGTTACTCCAGGGAGCCGTTTTCGTTTTCGGTGGCCCTGGTTTTGACGTAGAACCGGCCCAGAGAATGGCTGGGCCCATCCTGGAGGCGCGTTCCATCACCAAGCACTACCCAGGAGTGGTGGCGCTGCGAGAGGTCAGCTTCCAGCTGCGTGGTGGAGAGCAGGGTGGACAGCAGGGTGGGGAGGTGCACGCGCTGTGCGGCGAAAACGGCGCGGGCAAGTCCACCTTGATCAAGGTGCTGGGTGGGGTGCTCAGCCACGAGAGCTATGAGGGGCAGCTGCTGGTGGACGGCAAGCCCGTGCTCTTTCAGTCCATCCGCGACGCGGAGGCCGCCGGCATCGCCGTCATCCACCAGGAGCTGGCGCTGGTGGACGAGATGACGGTCGCCGAGAACGTCTTTCTCGGCAATGAGCCGGCGCGTCTCGGCTTCGTGCAGCACGACCGCATGTACGTCGAGACGCAGAAGGTGCTCGAGCGCTTCAAGCTGGAGATCGACCCGACGGCGCGGGTGCGCGAGCTGGGCATGGGTCAGAAGCAGCTGGTGGAGAGTGCCCGCGCGCTGGCCAAGCGGGCGCGTATCCTGATCCTGGACGAGCCCACGTCCGCGCTCAGCGACAAGGAGGTGCGAGCCCTGCTGGCGATCATCCTGGAGCTGCGGGCTGCCGGGGTGAGCAGCATCTACATCTCGCACAAGCTGGACGAGGTGTTTCACCTCGCCGATCGCATCACCGTGCTACGGGACGGGCAGAGCGTGTTCACCGCGCCCAGGGCCGAGACGGATGAGCCGAGCATCGTGCAGCACATGGTGGGCCGGCGCGTGGACGATCTGTTTCCGCCGCGCAGCAGCGGGGGCCCGGGTGAGGTACTGCTCTCGGTGCGGGGCCTCAGCGTCGCGCCGCGCGCGGGAGAGCCGGCGCGGCTGCGCGACATCAGCCTGGAGGTGCGGGGCGGGCAGGTCTTGGGCATCGGCGGGCTGATGGGGGCAGGCCGCTCGGAGCTGCTGATGCACCTGTTCGGCTGCTACGGGGAGCGCCTGGCGGGCGAGGTGGTGTTCTGCGGCCGCCCGCTGCCGGAGAATGATCCTGCCGGCAACGTGCGCGCGGGCCTGGTGCTGGTGACGGAGGATCGCAAGCGGTACGGCCTGTGCCTGGACGCGATGGTGGGTTTCAACCTCTCGCTCTCGTCGCTGCGCGAGCTCTCGCGCGGCGGCTTCATCGATGGCGAGCGCGAGCTGCAGGAGAACCGCCGGATGGTGCAGGCCATGCGCGTCAAGACGGCCTCGCTGGAGGTGAAGGTGGGCACGCTCTCCGGCGGCAATCAGCAGAAGGTGGTGCTCGGGCGTGCCCTGATGACGGGGCCCAAGGTGGTGCTGCTGGACGAGCCCACGCGCGGCATCGACATCGGCGCCAAGAGCGAGATCTATGCGCTGGTGCGCGAGCTGACGGAGCAAGGGCTGGGGGTGGTGCTGGTCTCCAGCGAGCTGCCGGAGCTGATCGGCCTGGCTGATCGCATCCTGATGCTCTCCGAGGGACAGTTGGGTGGCAGCTTCGACGGCCATGAAGCCACACAGGCCGGGCTGCTGAGCGCGGCCATGAGCAAGGGCCGCGCGCCGGTGCACGCCGAGGAACATGGATAAACGAATCGCACTGCGCGACTTCTCGCTGTTGATCGCGCTGGTTCTCATCGCCATCTACTTCTACTCGCAGGATCCGCGCTTTCTCAGCGCGCGCAACCTGGCGCAGCTGGGCATCGAGCTGGCGGCCACCGCTGTGCTCTCGCTGGGCATGTTGCTGGTCATCCTGCCAGGGCACATCGACCTGAGCGTCGGCAGCGGGGTGGGCCTGATCGGCGCCGTGGCGGCCGTGTTGATCTCCAACCAGGACTGGGGCGCGCCGCCCGCGCTGCTGGTCACCACCTTGCTCTCGCTGCTGCTCTACACCGGCATGGGCTGGATCATCATGAAGGAGCGGGTGCCCGCCTTCATCATCACCTTGGGCGGGCTCCTGGTCTTCAAGGGTGTGCACTGGCTCGTGATCAAGAGCGAGACGGTGGCGGTGGCCCCCGGCAACCAGCAGAACCTGTACTCCGCGCTCACCACCTTCTACTTGCCTCAGGCCCTTGGGGTGGCCCTGGCCGTGCTGTGCATCGCGGCGCTCGGGCTGGCCATGCTGCGCACGCACCGCCTGCGCACTTCGCGCGGCTTTGCCAGTGATGGAGAGATGGTGTTCCTGCGCTGGTTTCTGGCCAGCCAGGTCGTCGGTCTGTTCGTGCTGGTGATGAGCCAGTACAAGGGGGTGCCGCTTGCCGCCTTGCTGCTCGGCGGCGTGGCGCTTCTGGTGCACGTGCTGCTGCAGCAGACCCGGCTGGGCCGCTATCTGTACGCCGTGGGCGGTAACGAGCAGGCGGCGCTGGTCTCGGGCGTGCCGGTCAACAAGGTAGTGATCGGCGCGTTCGCGCTGATGGGCGTGATCGTGGCGCTGGCGGGCTTTCTGCAGACGGCCTTCGCTGGAGCCACCACCACCACCACAGGGCAGCTGATGGAGCTCGATGCGATCGCCGCCTGCGTGATCGGCGGCACCAGCCTCAAGGGCGGGCAGGGTACGGTGGTAGGCGTGCTGTTTGGAGCGCTGATCATGGCCATGCTCCTGAATGGCATGACCTTGCTGGCGGTGAGCCCGGAGGCCAAGTTCATCGCGCGCGGCCTGGTCCTGGCGCTCGCGGTCTGGATGGATGTGCGTCTGTCCCAAAGCCGCACTGCCTGAGCTCGCCCTCGGTGTTGCACGTACTGTTTCAGTACGTTTGCGGGCGCGGCCGGCAGCGATTGGTGCGGATTACCTGGAGCCGAGTTAAAGGCCAGGCCACATTAGCCGTTCTGTCTGTGGCAGTCGTACTGCGACGGTCAGGCCCATCATGAGAAGTGGAACAGGCCGAGGCTCGCGTACGCAGGGAGATCGCCCTGCCGGCATGAGCCTGGAGAACAGCCTGGTCCTGGGCCGCTACCGTGTGCTCTGGCTGCTCGATCAGAAGAAGCTGTCGCGCAGCTACATCGCGCGTGACGAGTCGGCCGAGGCCTTCGGCTCACCCGTGCTGATCAAGCAGTTCATGCACGACCTGGGCGATCAGGACGCCCCGGCCATGCACGCGCTGCGCGACGAGATGTCCGCGCTCTCGCACCTGCGTCACGCCGGCGTGGTCTCGCTGCTCGACTATGGCGTGCTAGGCGAACGTCTGGTCACGGCCTCGGCGCATGCGCCCGGCGCCAGCCTGTCGGTGCTGTGCGAATATTTCGCGCGCCGCCAGCGGCCCTTCCCGCCGCACCTGGCCGTGTACGTGGTGCGGCGGCTGCTGCAGACGCTGCACCATTGCCACACGCGCGAGGCGCGCAGCTTTGTCCATGGCCGCATCACCCTCGGCTGTATCCACGTGCCCGCGTCGGGGGAGCCGCAGCTCACCGATTTCGGCCTGGCCAGCCTGGAGGACGTGGCAGCAGAGGCAGAGTCGCAGCTGGGCTTCTTCCAGACGCGCCTGAGCTTCGCGGCGCCGGAGGTCACGCGCGGTGAGACACCCACCGTGCGCGGAGACACGTACTCCCTGGCGCTGCTCTTGTACCGGCTGCTGGCGGGCTCGAATCCGTTTCGCGGTCAGTCTATCCCCGAGACGCTGCAGCGCGTCCTGCAGCTCACGCCCGCGCCGCTGGTGATGCCGGAGTGGGAGCACTGCGCGCAAATGAACGCCATCCTGGAGCGCGCGCTGTCCAAGGATCCGGCGCTGCGCCACCAGACCTGCCTGGAGCTGAGCGACGAGCTGAGCAATCTGCAGATCGGCACGTACGACGCGCTGGCAGAGTCGCTGGCCACGCTGGTGCGCAGCAACTCCAACGGCGACTGGCGACAGATCGCGCGCCTGACCCGCAGCGTCAGCAAATCGCAGCCGCCGCGCGAGCTGCGCGGCAGCCAGCGGCTGGCAGGGGCCCTGGAGTCCGCGCCGGCCTTCGTCAGCGGGCTGCTCACGGCGCAGCCGCGCTCGGTGTCCGAGCACACCGTGCGCGATCGCGAGAACACGGAGCGCGAACAGCTGCGGGCCAAGCGCCGCCGCAAGCGCCGTATGGCCATGTTGCCCACGGTGCTGTTGCCCGCCGCGGCCATCATCCTGGGCCTTTTTCTGGGCCGGCTCGGTGGGGCCGGGGCCGTGAGCAGCGCGCCGCCAGCGCGGGGCGCGGCTGCCGTCACCGCGGCCGCGCCCCCCACGGCCGCCGATCCGCTGGTCATCTCGGCGGTGTCGGTGCTGCAGGCGCAGCTGCGAGAGTGTCTCGATCCGAACGAGCGGCGCGAGCTTGGCTCCAAGGTGGAGCTGGAGTTCGGCGCGGGCGGGCAGCTGTCAGAGGTGCGGCTGTGGCCGAGCGAGCTGACCCAGACGCGCCTGGGCGCCTGCCTGCTCAAGCGCGCCTGGGATACCGGCGTGTCGGCGCCGGCCGCCATGTCGCTGGTAATCCCGATCGACTGAGAATGGCGCTGATGGCGCGCGCGGCGCCACTCGGCGGCGCGCGCCCCGACAGCGCTACTCGGCGCGAGCCCACTCCAGCGCCAGCGCGACCAGCACCGCCGCCCTCGCTTCGCGCTCCAGCACGGGCCGCCCCACCTTCTCGCCCCAGTCACCCAGGCGCCGCAGGGCCTCCTCGAGGGTCGGCGCGGGGCCGAGCACCGCGAGCAGCTCGACCAGGGTGGGGGGGGCACCCGCTCTCTCTTCCTCCAGCGCGGCCTGCTCGAAGCGACGGCCCGGGCGCAGGCGGGTGACCTTTGCCAGTGGATCGGCCTGCCGCAGCTGCAGCATCGCGCCCGCCATCATCGGCACCGTCAGATCGAGATCGAGCGGGAACTCCACGTGCCCCGGCTCCGAGCCGCGATACAGGTGGACGCGCCCGTCGCGCCAGCAGCAGAGCGATGCGGCACGATCGCGGCCCTGGTTGCGGATGGCGCGAAACACGGCGGTCGGCTCTGCCAGCCCGAGCCCGATCAGCGTGTCGCCCAGGCGGCCGCCGTAGGCCCGCAGGTTGCGCAGGGCCAGATCCAGCTGCGCCTGATCGATGAGCTTCAGGCGCAGCGCATATTGCCCGAGCAGCTCCTCGCGATCGGAGGAGGCCACGTGCATCAGGCGCCCCGCCGACAGGTACATGTCCTTGCGATCGGGCTCGCCGCGGCGGTTGGTGCGCGCCACGAACAGCGCGCCGGACTCGCGCCGCATGCGCATGCGCGCCAGCACCTCCAGCATCGTCGTCTCCGACAGATCCGCGGTGAAATCCGGCACGCCCGGCTCAAACAGCTGCCCCGTGGTGTTGGTCGTGGAGGGCATCAGGTAGCGGGAGAGCTCCGCGATCTGCTGCACCTTGCGGAACTCCGCCCCCAGCAGCGACACCTCGTCCGTCAGCCCGAGCTGCCCCGTCGCCGCCAGCTCCAGCAGGTTGGCGAACGACACCGCGGCGTGGATGATCACGCCGTTGCGCCGCACGGCAGAGGTCTCGGTCGGGCGCCTCTCACCGCCCACGGCGCTGCGCCCGGGCAGGCTGGCGTGCGATACGTTGCGGATGCGCTGCTCGAAGTGGCGCGCCAGTACGCTCGCGTCCAGCGCCGCCGTGACCCACTCGGCGAGCGCTTGCCGGGCCTTGGCGGGGTCGGTCCAGGGCTCCAGGCTGGCGGCAAAGGCGGCAGCATCACGATGGCGCGCTTCCGGATTACGCTCCAGCGCGCGAGTGCAGCTCTGAAACAGCGCCGCTGGCAGCTGATCTGCCGCGCGGCGCAGCAGCTCGATGTTGGCCTCACGGATCGACAGCAGGATCGCCAGCTGCCCGCTGCCGGGGAAAATCTTTCCCCCCACCAGCATTTCTCCCAGCACCACGCCCAGGGCAAAGATGTCCGCGCGGCGGTCGAACGGATCGCCCACCAGCTGCTCGGGAGCGAGATAGCCGAACTTGCCCTTGATGCTCTCGCCGCGGTCCGCCGGCAGCTCCAGCGTAGTGTGCGCGATGCCGAAGTCGCCCAGCTTCACCTCGCCGCTCGTGGACAGATAAATGTTGCTGGGCGAGACGTCACAGTGGGTGATGTTCAGGCCCTTGCCGTCGTCTCCGCAGGCGGAGTGCACCGCGTGCAGCGCCAGCGCGACACAGCGCGCGATGTACACGGCCACGAACGGCGGCAAGGTACGGTTCTCGGTGGCGACGAAGCGCAGCAGCCGGTGCAGATCGACACCGGCCACGTACTCCATGGCCAGGTACGGCTCCTTGCCCACCATGCCGGCGCCGAAGACGGTGACCACGTTCTCGTGGTGCACGGCGCGGTGCAACGCCGCCTCGCGGCTGAGCGCCTGGTATAGGTCTTCCTTGCAGCGCTCGGGCAGCAGGCGCTTGATCACCAGCTGCGGCGCGGGCCGCTGGCCATTGCGGGGCCGCGCGTAGAACACCTCGGCCGTGCCCCCCACGGCGATGCGGCGCTCCAGCATGAACGGGCCAAATGGCAGCGGCGACGGATCGGTGGGCGCTGGGGGTTTGGCGTCGGTCACGACGAGGGCTCCGTGTGGGGGGACGGCGGCTCCGCAGGCATCCATAAGCCACTCCACGTGACGCCCCGGAGCGCCCCCTCGGGCGAGCTTGCTAGGCGCGCCAGCCGCCGCTGGCAGCAGGCGCCACGGCCGAGGTCGCCTTCACCTCGCCGCTGCCTCCCGACTCATCGGGGGCGCTAGCCACGTCGACGCGCAGACGTTCAACTTGCCAGAGTGATTCATCGAGCGCGGTTCGCAGCTGGCGCTCGGTGACGAAGCGTGGTTCTCGAGGCGTCCTTGCCTCACCGGATTGGCGGTCATCCATGACTGCCTCCTTTGGGGTTATCTCCTCGACTGGACGGAAGAACCTCCCGTGACTTGAGGCAGCGTTGAAACACGCCCCGGCGCGTGCCGCTGCGGGGCGCCAGCGCCAAATGCGCGCGTGCCGGGACGCGGCAGCACGATTTGCCGGATTTTCGTTCAAGGGGCGGCCCGGCGCGCCGATCCGCCGATCGTATGAGTGTGATCCTTGGTCAACGCCCATTGGCTTTGGGTCTGGACGCGGCCACCAGCGCGATTCGGAGGTCACAGGACCGCTTCGCCACGGCGGCAGCCGAGGTGGCATCACGAGCCGCACCGAGCGTGTCCACGGCGCAGGCCAGGGCTGTACGAGAAGCGAGCCTTCCGGCTCAGACACCACCGAATCCGGGGCCGCCAGGGGGTGCGCAGCCCGGTGACCTGGCAGAGGCCATGGTCGCCGAGCACGTGGCCACGACGGAGCTCGCCGCCAACGTGAAGACGGTGCAAGCCTTCGACGAGATGCTGGTCGAGCTGACCCGGCTCGGGGTCAGCGCCGAGTCCGCGAAAGCCAGCCCCGACCCGCCAGAGCCCGCTCCGAAGTAGAGCGGTCCGGGTTGCAGGCTCCGGCGATCGACCTGTGGCTACAAGCCGCGGCGATCTAGAGCGTCGAGGTTCTTGTTCAGCACCACCTGGAAGCAGGCGGCGCTGCCCTGCTCGGCCACCAGCTGCGACCAGGCCAGGAAGAACTGCCAGGTACGGAACCAGCGCTCGCCGTGCTGAGCTACCACGCTCTCGCGCCGCGCCTCCCAGTTTGCCAGCCAGAGCCGCAACGTCTGCACGTACTGCAGACCGATGTTCTCCACGCTGCGCACCTCCCAGCCCGATTTCTCCGCCACCTTGAGCATGGAGGAGAGCGGCAACCCCGCATCGGCGCCCGGCAGGATGTGCTTGTTGATGAACAGGCCCCACATCAAATCTTCGGGCTCGAGCTGACGGCGCAGGCCCGTCCACTGCAGGAACAGGAGCCCATCGTCCGTGAGGTGCTCGGCGAGCTTCTCGAAGAACGTCTTCAGGTTCTTCACGCCAACCCGCTCGACCGACTCGATGCTCACGATGCGATCGAACTTCTCCGCGGGCAGATCGCGATAGTCCGCCAGCTGCACGCGCGCCTGGTGTTCGACCCCCAGCTCCGCGAAGCGGCGATTGGCATACGCCTCTTGCTGGCGCGAGAGCGTGACCCCCACGCCCTCGGCGCCCCGCGAGGCGGCCACGTGCGAAAGGAAGGCTCCCCAGCCCGCTCCCACGTCGAGCACGCGGTGGCTGGCGCGCAGCCCGATTTTGTCGCAGATGCGCGAGCTCGCTTGCTCGCTCGCCGTCTCCAGGCTGTCCGTCGGAAACTCGAAGTGCGCGCAGGAGAACGACATCCGCTCGCCCAGGAAGGCGTTGAAGAAGTCGTTGCCGCGCTCATCGAACAGCTCGCGCGCGGCGCGCGCGTCGGCATCGCGCGAGTGGGCCACCATCTCCGGCACGAAGTTGGTCACCGCCCACTGCAGGTGCTGGCGGGTGATGGTGTGCTTTACGAAGGCGTTGCGGCTGCGCAAGAACGAGACCAGGTCACCCGGGATGTCGAGCGCACCCTCGAAGTACGCTTCGTACAAGATGGAGATCGGAATCGACTCGCTGGCATATTTGCGCGCCAGCCGCTCGTCGTTGAACACGACGCGATCGCTCAGGAGAATGGCTGATTTCGGGTTCATCTCGGCTACGGCCAGGCTCTCGCGAGTGAGGCCCTCGCGAGCACCCCCATCACGCGCAGCCCCATCACGCGCACTGCTGTCACGCGCACTGCTGTCACGCGCACTGCTGTCACGGAGCGCGCTGGGCGCAGAGCTCTCGCGCGCGCTCTTGCTCAGCTCCTGGAGCTTCGTGTCGAGCCCCGGGCCGCGCAGCACCGTAACGCCCTCGCGCTGAGCGCGCAGCGCAGCGCCGGCTGCCTTCGGTGCGAGCAGGGCCGACTCCACCGTCGGCGGCTCCACATCGTCGCTTTCCAGGTCACTGGCTGACTCTCGCATCACGTCGTCTTTAGAGCGCCGCTCCATCGCTCGATCATTGGTGGATCGATCGCTGGATCGCAGTGCGCTCGGGCTGATGTCTGCACCCCGCATGGCGCGCAATATATACGGGGATTTCTGAGCAATGCTCATAGTTTTCGGTGCGAAATTGTTTTCGCGGGCTCGCGTTTTCTGGTTCAAGCACGACAGTTTTCGCAGTGCATTCGCGAGCTCGATCAGCTCGTTACCGTTGCGCCACGCGTGGGTGGATGGGTTGCTTGGGCTTGCAACGCGCTGCTTCTCTTTCCGCGGCGCGGAGCAGCACGCAGGAGATCGCTGCCACTGATCTTGGAGATCACGCGACGAGACTTGCGATCGACACGACGCGCCGTTCACACCCAGTGCCGCGCGCGGTGCGTGGCTCCGCGGACTCGTCAGCAGGGCACGGACCTTTGGCTGAAGCGCCGCGTCAACCCGGGCCGCCGCAGATGACGCGCTTGGCAACGGCGCCGTTCGCAACGAGCCTCTGACAGCAAGGGCGCCCCGGCCGCTGGCGCCCCGGCTGCAAAGGCGCCCCGCTGCAAGGGCTAGCCGCGGCGCCGCTCGCGCCCGCCCGCCATCGGGGGTGACATTATGACAGAAGCATGAGCCACCGCTCGGGGGGGGCTGACTAGGCTTCGGGCGTCGGGTTTTCCGCCGGCTTCAAGAGGACGTGATCGTGGCCATCGCCCTGTTCTTCCTGCTCCACTGGCACCTCTCGGTGTTCTGCCAGACGTTCTTCCTGCATCGCTACGGCGCGCACAGTCAGTTCACGATGAGCCCGGGCTGGCAGCGCTTCTTCTACCTGCTCACCTACGTGAGCCAGGGCGCCAGCTTCCTGCATCCCCGCGCGTACGCCATCCTGCACCGCATGCACCATGCCTATAGCGACACCGAGCGGGATCCCCACTCCCCGGTATTTCAGCGCAACCTGCTGGGCATGATGTGGCGCACCAAGCACCGCTACGATGACTTTGCCTACGGCCGCGTACAGCCCGATCCGCGCTTTGCGTACGCCACCCCCAGCTGGCCCTTCGTGGATCGACTGAGCCAGAGCTGGCTGCTGCGCATCACCTGGGTGCTGGGCTACACGCTGTTCTACTGGAAGTTCGCGACTCAGCCCTGGATGTGGGCGCTCTTACCGCTGCACTTCATCATGGGCCCGATCCATGGCGCCATCGTCAACTGGTGCGGTCATCGCTACGGCTATCGTAACTTCGAGACCACGGACGTGTCGCGCAACACGTTCCCGATCGAGTTCATCACCTGGGGCGAGCTCTTTCAGAACAACCACCATCGCTACGCGATGAGCCCCAAGTTCTCCGTGCGCCGCTTCGAGCTGGATCCGACCTGGTACGTGATCCGCGGGCTGGTGTGGCTGGGCGTGATCCAGCTGTCGGACAGGGCCGTCAAGGCGGTCTATCCCGAGCCCAGCCAGGTGGAGCTGAATCCGGACGAGCCAGGCGCGGAGCCCGCAGCCGCCGAGTGAGCGACCTCGCGGGCGCTGCCGGTCCAGCCGGGGGCGCCCGCCGTCCCTCGGCGCAGGTGCTGGGCGCGCAGCCGCGCCCGTCAGCGGATGTGGAAGACGGAGCTCTTCTGCTTGCCCGCGCTCAGCTCGACCCTGGTCCAGTGACTGTTGTCGTTGAGCGCGGTCCAGCGCCGCTCTTCCTTGCGGTAGTGCCAGTCTTTCTCCAGCTGGTAGTAGAACATGCTGCCCGAGCGCTCGATGATGCTGGCGATCTCGTGGTTGTGGTAGTTGTGCTCGTCGAAGTCGGTCACCGCACGCTGTCCCATCTCTGAATACACGGCGTTCAGCTGCAGGAGCAGCTCGTTCACCGCGGGCGCGAGCGCGCTCACGTTCAGGCCAATGCGCTCGGCTTCGCGCAAGGTGATCGGATAGTCGTGGGATGGGTAGGCGGCGTTGAGCACGTTGGCGATGCGCTCGGCGGCGCTCATGTCGCGCGTGTGATAGGAGAGGATCTCGCGGCACAGCCGCGTGGAGAGGGAGCTGGCGCGCTCCACCGCGCCGATCACCAGCGGGTGGACGAAGGGCATCAGCGCTCCCACCGGGTTCTGCTCGCTGCCCTTGCCGTGCTGCTCCCAGAGCCGGATGACGCGGTACAGCTCGTCCTGGCTGACGCTCACCAGCTCGTTGTCGATGTCATTGGGCGAGAGCTCGTGGCGGATGGAGGTGTCCACCGCCGTGAGAAACGCCAGCGGCCCCATGCGAATGTCGTCCGCGCCGAGCGCCATCATGGTCGCGGCGGACGCACACTCCAGCGGCACCAGCGCCGAGAGGCGGGGTGCGTACTGTCGCAGCAGGTGCGTGATGCGCAGCGCCGCGCGCCCAGAGCCCCCGGACGACTTGATGAACAAGCTCAGCGGCTGGCCGGGATTGGGCATATTGCGACAGAGCTCGTACAGCACGACCACGTCGTCCTGACAGACGGAGCCATTGGTCGAAGACCAGTAGCTCAGCAGGGGCATGCCCAGCTCCGCCTCCAGCCGCGCAATCAGCTTCTGCGACTCTGCAAACAGGACTGGCGGAGCTTGGATCTTGGCGCGGCGCTTGGCTTTGGGCATGCGCGCCAACCTATCACCCGTGCCCGTGCGACCAAGCCGATTGCGGGCGTGCCGGCGAGACCGGCCGCGGGTCGGCCGCCACGCAAGGAAGCCCCTATCGAGTGAGGCCCCAGCGAGGAAGCGCGGGCGCGCAGAAAACCCGGCGCCGGCGTGCAAAGCGACGCGCATTCAGCGAGAAATGCCGCCTTTCCAGCGCGCGGGAGGCTATGAACTAGCCGGCGATAGCGGCCCAGGGTACGGTATAGTGCCGCATGGCCGCATCCTCGCCTCACTCCGGAGTACCATCTCGCATGGCTGAAGGAAACCGCAAAGACCCACGCGCCAGGGTCCTGAACATGACCGTTCGCTACAAGAGCGCGACGGTGGACGAGTTCATCGAGAACCACTCCCACGACATCAGCCGCGGCGGGATCTTCATCAAGACCCGGGCTCCTTTTCCAGCCGGTACGTTGCTCAAGTTCGAGGTGCGCATCGCCGAGGATCAGCGCCTGATGCAGGGCGTGGGGCGCGTCGTCTGGCGGCGCGAGCCCGAGCGAGCGGAGGAGGGCTTCCCCGCCGGCATGGGCATCAAGTTCATCAAGACAGGCGAGGGCGCAGCCGAGCTGATCAGCCAGATCGTGGCAGCGCGCGAGGGTGAGGAGTCCAGCTTTGACGCCGGCGCGCGGGAGAACGGCGCGGACTCGGGCAGCCGCCGTTCGCTGCCACCGCCGCAGGCGCCCGCCGAGGGGGCCAACCTCTCCGACCCGCCAGCGCTGCAGGTGGAGCCCACCAGCGTGGCTCCCGCCGAGGGCGAAATCCGTGTCTCCAGCCCGCCCAAGAAGCGGCCGCCCCCCGCGCCCGAGCGCAAGGTGGTGCTGCAGGGCGCGGCCGCCGAGGCGCCCGCTTCCGACAACACGCCCGTCTCCACGCGCGAGGTGTCCGCGCAGGCGCGCGCCTCCAACCGTGCGGCGCAGCCCGCGCGCGAGCGCAGCTCGCTGGCGGACGAGACCACGTCGCCCCGCGCCCGCGCCATCACCGCCACCAGTCCGCGCGAGGAGGAGAAGAAGCAGGGCAACCCCAGCGTCTATGGCCTGGTCGCCATCCTGGGCGTGGTGGCGCTGATCGTGTTGCTCGTGCAGCTCGTGCGCAGGCCTGACCCGGAGGAGCAGCCGCCTGCTCCGCTGCCGCCAGTCAACACGGGTCCGGCGATCGCGCCCGCGCCTCCTGCGGTGCCAACGCCGCCCGCGGCCGAGCCCACGGATCAGTCGGGCGAGGGCTCCGAGCCCTCGGCGGGGGCGGCACCAGCCTCGGACGAGCCCAGTGCAGCGCCGGCACCCGGAGCGGGTGGCGGCGCTGCGGCACCTTCTCCCGGTGCCGGCAGCAAGGTTGCGCCGAGCCCGATCACCCCGGGCGCGCCCGCCGGTTCTTCGCCCAGAACGGGCGCGGATACCAAGCCGGCCGAGCCCTCCGGGGCCGCTCTCAGGCCCGCCCCCAGCACGCCCGCGCCCAGTGCTCCACCGCCGGCACCGCGGGCTCCGGCAGCGCCGCCCAGCGCTGCAACTCCACCGCCCGCGCCCGTGGCCAAGCCCCCCGCGCCCGCCCCCTCCGCGGCGGAGCAGGCGCCGGCGCCAAGCCCCACCCCCGCCAAGCCCCCGGCAGCGGCTCCGCAGCCCCCCGCGGCCAGCGCTCCCGCAGCGCCCCCGCCCGCCACGGAAGCGCCGGCAGGAGCTGCAGGGGCCACGGCCACGAACAAGCGCCGGCCAGCAGCCGCTCCTGCAGAGCCCGCGCCCAAGCCGGCGTCGCCGCCCGCTGCCACTCCTGCGGAGCCTGCGCCGAAGCCGGCGCCCAGCGACGACAATCCGTACTGAGCGGCGCTCGCTAACCTCGTAGCGGAGCCTCGCGGCGCGCCCCCTCGGGAGCGCGCCGCGCTTGGCTCAAGCCACCGGCATCACAGTGAGAACGCCACGCCCAGGCCGAGCGAGCCGTTGGTCAGCTCTGCGCGCAACGTGATCGGATCCAGCTCGTACAACACGCCCGCGCCGCCCACGAAGGTCAACCCTCCGTAGCCGCCCGGCGTCGACAGCCCGGTGTTATCCGACCAGCTACCAAAGCCAAAACCCAGGCCCAGGCGCGGGTACGCCGCGAACTCATCGGTGAACCACAGGTTCCAGACCACGCTCGCCGAGATCACCACCTCGTTGTACGACCACGAGTAACCGAGGATGTCCCAGCTGTAGTGGAAGTAGTCCACTGCGCCCTCGATGCCGAAGTCGTCGCTGATCGAGCCCGACTTGATCACGCCCTCGGGCACGATCGTGTGCTGGTAGCGCGCGCTCGCACCAAAGCCCGTGCCGGCGGAGTAGGCGTACCCCAGGTTACCGAGCAACGAGATCGTCTGGTTCATGCCGCGGCCGGGCGTGGGCGCACTGCTCGTGCTGCCGCTGTTGACATCGACCGTGGCCTCCGCCGCCGAGGCGCTGCTCGCGAGCGCGAGCGCTGCCATCAGGGAAACTCCACCGACACCGAGTCTGCTGACCATCTTTCCGTCCTCCTTGGGGTAATGCAGTCCGGCAACATACGGCGCTGCTCCCCTCTGCCTCAAGAAAGGTGCACGCCAAAAGCTCGAGCCGCGCTGCGTCGAGCGAGTAGGGGAGTCATACGTAACGGGTGACGACCAGCTCGTTCGTGCTTCGCGCGCTCTCGCGCAGTCGCTGGTGCGCGCTCGACCCAGGCTGAGGCGTTTAGGCTCGCCAGAGCGCGTCGTGCAGGCCGCTGGCGCGCTGGATGGCCCGGCTCACCGCCGCGCGGATCACCTCGCGCGGCGCGAACACCTCCACCCGGCGCCGCGCGCGCGTGACGGCCGTGTACACCAGCTCGCGGCTGATCAGCGGTGAGGGCCGCTGCGGTAACACGAGCGACACCGCGTCAAACTCCGAGCCCTGGCTCTTGTGCACGGTCATCGCGAACACCGTCTCGTGCGGCGGCAGGCGGCTGGGCGAGAGAAAGCGCAGTCCCTCCGCCCCGCGGAAACACACGCGCAGCCGCGGCCCATCGCGCACCACCAGTCCCACGTCGCCGTTGAACAGACCCAGGCCGTAGTCGTTGCGCGTGATCAACAGCGGGCGGTTCTCATAGAACCGCCCCGTCGGCTCGATCAACCCCGCGCTCGCCAGCCAGCGCTCGACCTGCGCGTTGAGCAGCTCTACCCCCTCGGGACCGTGACGGTGCGCGCACAGGATGCGATAGCTCTCCAGCAGCGCCAGCTTCTGCGCCGGATCGACCGCCTCCAGGAACGGGCGATAGCCCGAGATGGCGACCTGCTCCAGCAACAGCTGGCCACCTTCAGTGCGTGCGCCCGGCTCCAGACGCTGGCAGTCGCCGGCAGCGCCGCTCTCCAGCACCTCGAACGCCTGCTCCGCAGCGCCGCGCTGGATGGCGCGCGCCAGCCGCCCGATGCCGCTGTCTGCCGCGTAGCGATGGCTCTGCTCGAGGCTCACCAGGCAATCGGCGAGACCGGGCTCCGCCAGGCTGGCGGCAGGCGCTCTGCCCGTCGCCGCGAGCACGCGGGCTGCAAAATCGCTCGACCAGCTGCGCGCGGCGTCCGCATCATAGATGTCGCCCAGGATGGCGCCCGCCTCCACCGAGGCCAGCTGATCCTTGTCACCGAGCAAGATCAAGCGGGCTTCAGGGCGCAGCGCGCTGAGCAGCTGGCGCAGCAGCACCAGGTCCACCATCGACACCTCGTCCACCACCACCAGATCGGCGGGCAGCGGGTTATCGGTGTCGTGCCAGAAGCGGCCCGAGGCACCGCGCCCACCGCCGAGCGCGCGGTGGATGGTGGAGGCCTGCGCCGGGATGGCGGCGCGCACGGAGTCGCTCAGCTCCAGGGTGGCAAGACCCTGCGCCACCGACCCTGCCAGGCGCTGCGCGGCCTTGCCGGTCGGCGCCAGCAGCAAGATGCCCAGGGGCGCGCTCGCCGTACTGCGCGTGCCGTCCCTGCCGCGCGTCTCTTCCAGCGCGCGCTCCACCAGCAGCGCCAGGATCTTCACCACCGTCGTGGTCTTGCCCGTGCCGGGGCCGCCGCAGATCACCGCCAGCCGCTGCAGCGCGGCGACCGCCCCCGCGAGCTCCAGCGCGCTGAGCGCGTCGCCGCCCGGCCCCGAGGGGCTGGCGAAGCGGCGCAGGCCCTGTCCAAGCTGCGCCAGATCGACGCCGGCAGCAGGCACGGCGCGCGCCAGCAGCGCGCGCGCCAGCTCGCGCTCGTGGCTGGCGTAGCGCTGTAGATACAGCCGGCCCTGCGAGTCCAGCACCAGCGGTGTGGCCCGGCTGCCGTCGCTGCACAGGGGGCTCGCGCGCAGCGCCGCCAGCAGCCATTGCGGCTCCGGGCAGCGCAGCTCGGCGCGCGCGGCCCCGGCAACCTGCGCCTGGCGCTCGGCGAAGCGCACGTCACCGATGTGGGTCAGGTCCAGGCAGACGTGCCCGAGCTGTACGGCGCGGCTGGCCAGCGCCGCGCAGAACACGGTCTCGTCATCGGCGCCGCCCAGCGCGGCCAGCGAGCGCGCGAAGTGATAGTCGAGCGGCGAGAGCACGCCGTAGCTCCACAGCTGCTCCAGCAGGCTCTCCGTTGCTCGAGCTGCTGGCGCTGCCGCGCTTGCCGGTGAGGCAGCAGGCGGCTCCGCGGCGAGCGTGCCCTGGGCTCGTGTATCCTTGCTCACTGCGCCTGCTCCAGCAGCTGCGACAGCGCCGTGAGCCGCCCGAGCGGCGGCTTCTCATGGAACACCCCCGACGTGCCCAGCTCCGGCGACATGCCCTTGATGAACAGGTAGTACACGCCGCCGAAGTGCTGCTCGTAGCGGTAATCGGCGAGGCGCTGCCCCAGGTAGCGATGCAGCGCCAGCGCGTACAGGTGGTACTGCAGGAAGTACTGGCCCCGCACCATGGCCTCGGACAGGGCCGGCAGCGCGTAGTGCGCCGCGTGCTCGCCCAGGTGATTGGCTTTGTAGTCCACCACGTAGAAGCGCCCCTCGTGCCGGAAGACCAGGTCGATGAAGCCGCGCAGATAACCCCGCAGCGGCACGAAGCCCAGGCGCCCCACGCGCTCGGCGTAGCGCTCGTGTAGCTCGCTCGACGGGTGCTCGTAAAAGACGCGCGCCAGGTCCCGCGCCGACAGCGCGCGCGGCTCCCGGCCGGGGCTGCGCTGGCACACGGGCACGCAGAACTCGAGCTCGCTCAGCCGGTCTGTGAGGGGAATGTCCGCCAGGCGGAAGGGCGCCGGCTCTGCGCCGGATGACAGGGCTGCTACCGGAGCCAGCGGCGTGTCGAGCACCGCGTACAGGTGCTCGCACACCGGCTCCAGCCACTGCTCGACGGGGTAGCCGTAGTCCTTCAGGCGGGCCGTGACCAGCTCGCGCAGTGACGCCGGGCGGGCGCCGGTGAAGTCGCAGTGCTCCAGCACGTCGTGGAAAAAGCTGCCTGCCTTCGCCCCGCGCGGAAAATCGCTCAGGCGCAGCCGCGGCCCCAGCTCTCGCTCGTCGAGCGCGGGCGCGGCGCTCAGCGCGCGCGCGTCGTGGTCGCGCACCAGCTCCTCCACCTGCTCGGCGCCGTGGCTGGTCAGCGCGGAGAAGCTGCTGATGCGGTGGCGGTCATCGATGCGCGCCACCGGGCTGCGTGCGCTGAGCGCTCCAGGTGGCGCGGGCGCCGCC
>JAICQL010000404.1 GCA_025937895.1 Polyangiaceae bacterium
GTGGTGATGGAGGCTGGGCGCGAGAGCGCGCTGGAGGGTCTGAAGGGGCAGCTGGAGACGGTGCTGCCGCAGTACATGGTGCCGGCGCAGCTGGTGCGGCTGGAGCAGCTGCCGCTCAGCCCCAATGGCAAGGTCGATCGCGCTGCCTTGCCCGAGCCGTGCTGGCAAGAGCACGAGTACGTCGAGCCCCGGACCCCGCTCGAGCGGCAGCTGGCGGAGCTGTTTGCGGCTGCGCTGGGGCTGCCCCGGGTCGGCATCCACGACGACTTCTTCGCGCTCGGCGGCGACTCGATCGTCTCGATGCAGCTGGTGGTGCGGGCGCGCCGCGGCGGTCTGGAGCTGAACCCGCGCGATGTCTTCGAGCACCCCACGGTGCAGGAGCTGGCGGCGGTGGCTCGTGCTGGCGCCAGCGCCTCTGCCGCAGATATCTCCGTTGCCACAGCCGTGTCGCCCCCGGCCGAGCGCCAGCGGCGGCTTGCCCAGCGTGACCTGCGCGAGGTGGAGCCCTCCGACTTCCCGCTCGCAGCGCTCGACCGCCAGCAGCTTCAGGCTCTCAACCTGCCCTGGAGCGAGGTGGAAGACCTGTACCCGCTGAGCCCGCTGCAGGAGGGATTGCTGGTTCACACCTTGCTCGAGCCCGGCACCGGCATCTACCTGATGCAGGATGATTTTCGCATCGACAGCCCGCTCGATCTCGTCCTGCTGGAGCGCGCCTGGCGTGAGCTCGCCCGGCGCCACGAGCTGCTGCGCACCTCCTTCCTCAGCACGCCGCAGGGCATGCTGCAGGTGGTGTGGCGCACCGCAGTTGCTCAGGTGGAGCACTTCGACTGGCATGCGCTCGGCGCCAGCGAGCAGGAGCAGCGCTTCCAGCAGCTGGCTGCTGCCGAGCTGGCGACCGGCTTTGAGATGAGCCAGGCCCCGCTCTGGCGGGTGCGCGTCTTCCAGCTCGACGAGGCCAGCTACCGGGTGCTGTTCAGCTACCACCACATCTTGATGGATGCCTGGAGCAACCCGGTGTTGCTCGAGGATCTGTTCGGCGCTTACACCGCGCTCGTCACGGGCAGAGAGCTCGCCAGCCCCGCTGCCGCTCCCTACTGCGAGTTCATCGCCTGGCTGGCGACCCGCGAGCGCAGCGCCGCGCGCAGCTACTGGCAGCGCGCGCTGGCCGGCTTCGAGCGCGCCACCCCGCTTCCCCTGGCTCAGACGCAGGCGCCCGAGGGCAGCGCGTCGCAAGTGGGCGACGTGCTCATCAGCGCCAGCCTGGAAGAGAGCGAGCGGCTGCGCGACGTCGCGGCGGCGCACCGGCTCACCCTGAACACGCTGGTGCAGGCTGCCTGGGGGTTGACCCTGGCGCGCTACAGCGGCCTCACGGACGTGCTGTTCGGGGTGACGGTGGCAGGCCGCCCCGTGGAGCTCTCCGGGATCGACAGGACGGTGGGGCTGTTCATCAACAGCCTGCCACTGCGGGTGCGGCTGCCGCGCCCCGACACGCGCACCGCCGACTGGCTGCGCGCCTTGCTCGAGCAGAATTTCGAGCTGCGACAGCATGATCACCTGCCGCTCGTGGAGATCCAGGCGTGCAGCGAGGTGGCTCGCGGCGAGCCGCTGTTCCACAGCCTGTTCGTGTTCGAGAACGCACCGGCAAACGCCGCGCTCACCCGCTCCGCCGAGGGCCTGCGCGCGGTGCTCGCCAACACGCGCACCCACACCAACTACCCGCTCACCCTGGTGGCGTACCCCAACCCGCAGCTCGGGCTGCGCATCTCCTACGATGAGCGCTGCTTCACGCGCGACCAGGTGAGCGACCTGCTCGGCGAGCTGCGCCGGCTACTCCGCGAGCTCGGGGGCGCCATCGATGCGCCCTTTGCGGAGCTGCAGCTGCTGCCGCACGGAGAGCGCGAGCGCCTGCTGAGCTGGAACCAGACGGCGCGCGCGTATCCGTTCGAGCACGGCTACGTGCCGCTGTTCGAGGAGCGAGCAGGGCGGCAGCCGGAGCGAGTGGCGGCGGCTTGCTGCGGAGAGTCGGTGAGCTACGGGGCGCTGGACGAGCAGGCGACCCAGATCAGCCGGGCGCTGAGGGCAGCGGGGGTGTTGCCGGGTGAGGTGGTGGGCGTGTTGCTCGAGCGGGGGCTGCCGCTCCTGGGAGCGATCCTGGGCGTGCTGAAGGCGGGTGCGGGGTACTTGCCGCTGGATCCACGGCACCCGGCGAAGCGGCTGGGGGAGGTGCTGCGCGAGAGCCGTGCGGGGGTGGTGGTGAGCAGCGGAGGGTTTGAGGGAGCGCTACGGAGCGCGCTGGGGGAGCTCGCGGAGAGCGAGCGCCCGCGGGTGCTGAAGCTGGAGGAGAGCGAGAGCTGGGAGCTGGCGGAAGGAGCGAGCTCGGTGAGGAGCCACGCGCGGAGCCTGGCGTACGTGATCTACACGTCGGGATCGACGGGGGTGCCGAAGGGGGCGATGGTGGAGCAGGCTGGGATGCTGAACAACCAGCTGAGCAAGGTGCCGTGGCTGGGGCTGA
>JAICQL010000415.1 GCA_025937895.1 Polyangiaceae bacterium
CGGGCCAGGAGCAGGTGCGGGTTGAGCAACATCTGCTGCTTCTTCACCGCGGCCACGCGCGCCGAGGAGAGCGCGCTGTCCGCCGCGGCGAAGCCCGGCGCCAGCCCCTCGTCCCCCTCCAGGTAGCCGGCGTTGCCGTTGATGATCTCCGTGTACGTGTTCTCGCCGTTCACGCCGATGAACTCGATCGTGCGCTGCGTCTCCAGGCGCAGCAGCTCGCCGGAGCTGGCGATGGTGCGCTTGGTCTCGTAGCTGGTGGTGTACGTGAGGCTGTTGGGCTCATAGCCCTCGTTCAGCACGTACTGATCGCCCGAGGTCTCGTATTCGAAGCCGCGCAGCTCCATCAGCGCGTCCATCCCGCCCAGGCCGGCGTACGCCTTGTCCAGCGCGGCGTTCGCGTCGGGCAGCAAGGGGCTCACCGAGGTGGCCGGCTCCGAATCCTTGTCGTCACCGCAGGCGGCGCACAGCAGGCCAGCGATGATTGCGGTAGAAAAGCGTAAGCGTGTTCGTTGCATGGTATTCTCCCTGCCGGCTCCCCCGCCCGGAAACACCCGTGGCGCCGCAGCGCCGTCGGGGACGCCGCCTGATACCCCGTCCCTGCGCCGCGCACAATTGGATCGCAGCTCCATCACGGCCGAGCTGCCAGCTAGCAGGCAGGCGGTAGCCGGCGGGATGAGTTCGTCGAATTATCGCGCTGGCAGCGGAAGCAGCAGCGTGGAATCTCGCCGCACGCCGGGCTCTGTTTCAGCGTATGCGAAACACGCCCAGGATCTGGCCCGTGCCGCTCAGGGCCGGGCGGAGCTCACCGTCCGGATGCAGCTCCTCCAGCAGGCTGCTGGCGCCGCCAGCGGAGAGCCGGGTGGAGTACGTCTTGCCATCCACCTGCAGCAACTGTCCGACGCTGGAGGCCTGTTGCTCCGTGATGGGCTCGGCCTCGGGCTCACCTACCCGCCAGCTCCACCACATAAAGCCCGGCTCCTGCAGCACCGCCTCCCAGTTGGTGTTGCCATCCGCGAGCGGGCTGACCCGCTCCGAGTGCCAGACCCGCAAGAAGGCTCGATCCTCGGCCACGAGCCAGAAATCTCCGGCAGGGCGCCCGCCCGCGAGCGCGCTCAGCTCCAGGCCGTAGCCGGGGTCAAAGCTCTCGGCGCCGGCGGGGATGCGCAGCGCGCAGGTGTCCACCCCGCTCGGCTCACCGAGCAGCGCGCGCAGCGGCGCGTAGTACGCCGCAGCAGACAGATACGCGGTGCCGTCCGCGGCGGTGCTGACCGAGCTCAATGAGTTGCAGCGTGATTCATCTACCCTGCCGGTGATGGTGTCCGTGGCAGGATCGATCGCCACCACCTGCACGTGCTCGCCGAAGTGGGTCCAGTCGCGCGCGAACTCCTGCTGCCAGGACACGATCGCGAACAGCCGATCTTGCCGCTGGCTGAGCACCACCTGCGGCCGCAGGGTGCCCTGCAGCGGTAGCTCGAGCGGGATGGTGCCGCGCAGCTCGAGCGTCTGCGGGTTCCAGATCACGATCTCGGAGGGGTCGAACTGGTTGCAGAAGTAGGCTTTGTCCGCCGCGTAGAACGAGAGCGAGCCGGCGGAGTCTGCGCGCCGCATGCCCAGGCTGGCAAAGTCGATCAGCGGCCCCGGGGCGAGGCTGCCGTCGGCCGCCACCTGCCAGCGCTGCACCGTGGGCCTGGACACGGAGGCCACGTAGGCGTACGGCTTGCCCTGCGCGCCGAAGGCGGCGCTGTCGGCATCGACCTCGACGGCGTGTTCCAGGGTGAAGCTCGCGCCCGGCCCGATCTCCGGCACGGTGAGCAGGAAGGTATGCGCCGCTTCGCCCGTATTCTGTATGCGGGTGGTCACCACATACAGCGGCTCTGTGCTCGCCTGCCAGGCAGCGTCGGCGACTGGGTCGCTGTGCGCCATCGGTGCGAGCGCGTCGGGCTCGGCTCCCGGCGCTGCCACGGC
>JAICQL010000396.1 GCA_025937895.1 Polyangiaceae bacterium
ATAACGACTGGCGTTCTGCCGCGAGCCCTCGCTGCGAGGGCTCGTCGGTAGAAACGTCCGAGTTGGACAGGTACCCGTTCGGCAGAGAGCGTCCTGTTGCAAGCTCAGCCGGTGATTAAGATCGCGCCGGGATGGGGTGTATGCGGCGCGGCGCTCGCGCTGGCGCCCCTTCGGCGACCCCACCCCGTCGGCAGCGGCTATGCCGCCTGGGCTGGGGAAGACTGCACTGGATCGTTCCGCGTAGGAGCCGCAGCAGTGTTCGACGCATCAGACCTATCCCAGGGCGAGCGCAGGCAGTCGAGATGCGCAGCACTGAGAGCGGCGCGCGTCTGGGGCCAGTACTTGGGCGAGAGCTGTAGCATCCGCGTCGCGGGCCAGTGTGGGGCCAAGCGCAAGATCTCTTCGAGGTACGTCTGCGGGTTGATGCCGTGCAGATGGCAGGAGGCGATGAGGGAGCGGAACGTGGTGTACCAGTTCAAGCCGGTGCGGTTGACGAAGTACCGCCAGACATCGCGACCCATGGCGAGGTTTCTGAGCTGTCCTTCGGCGGCATTGTTGTGAATGCGCAAGCGACCGTCATCGAGAAAGCGCCAGAGACCATCGCGCTGGTTGAGGTAGTAGCCGATCGCTTTCAGAAGCGGCTCTCCAACGTCCTGGCGGTCTCTGTGCAGAGCAATCCACGCATCGAACAGCTCGAGCAGCGGTCGAGCGCGTGTTGCTCGCCACTGTGTGCGGTCGGGCATGGGGATGAGCCAGCTCTCGCGTTCGAGCTCGAAGAGCTTGCCGATGATCGCGATCGCTTCCGTCGCCAAGTCCTTGTCCGTCGGCAACGCTCGCCAAAAGCCGCGGCGCACGTGGGCCCAGCAAAAGGCGGGCACAATGCCGAGCTCACGGTAGAGCACGTCATAGATCGAAGCCGCATCGGAGAGCAGGTATCCTCGAAAGCCCGAGAGCAAGCTCTTGATGGCCGTGCCGGAGTGCTCGTTGACCCAACGGAACACGATGTGCCCGTTGTCGGCGATGAAGGTGAAGACGTGCCATCTGCGGCAGCCTCCTGCCTTCTGCACCGGAGCCCCAGTGGCATCGGTGGCGATGCAGAACGCCTGTGCTTGGGCCTCGGCGAACATCGCCAGCACGATGCGGTACAGGAGAGAGAAGGCCACGGTGAGCCATCCGCACTGTGTCGAGCGCGGCAAGGAGAAACCGTGACGCGCGCTGATGCGCTCCTGGCGATGCAGCGGCAGCACGTCGTCGTACTTGGAGACGATGACGTTGGCGATGGCGCTCGCGTCTGCCATCACGCGCGGCAAGACACTGGGGGGAAGCGGAGCCTGAAGAATGGTCGTGGCAGGCTGCGCTGCCGTGGTGGGGTCGGCACCTTCAGCGGTGAGCTGCTGCTCTGCATTCGCTTCCGGGACCGTGTCTTTGGCTTCGATGGGCTTCCACTTGGTGAGAGTGAGCTCGAGGCGCACGTAGCTGGCGGGTCTGAATCCAACCCGCGACGAGGTCTCTTCGCCGATCTTCACGAATCGATCGGGGTTGGCGATGACCTCGGGCGGATCGATGCGGGCCCTCTCCACGCTCAGATTCGACAGGTCCAGGTTGCGCCGGCCGTGGCCGGGGCGCTGGGGTGGCTTGCGCTTGCTGTTGCGAGGTGGCGCGGGAGGCGGAGGCGCAACCGAGGGGTTGTCACCGGAGACAGACGACGGCTCGGGGGCAGCACCGCCGTCATCACCACCGCTGACACCGCTGCCGCTGGCATCGGTCACATCGTTGGCGGCAGGCAGTGTCTCGAGCAGGCGCTCGAAGGCGAGCTGCAACTGGTCCTTCGGAACCCGCTCTGGGCTGTGGGGCTGTCCGACGTTGTAGGAGTACCGATACCGTTTGATGTCGTCTGCCAGCAGCTCCGCTGTCCTGGTGCTCTCCTCGAGCAACGCTCGGACCGCACCGAGCTCCGCTTCCAGCTCGGCGATGCGTGCGTGGGCCTGGCGCAGCGCCGCCTGGCTCTGCTCGCAGTCTCGACATACGCCGGCGCCGGCCACGACGCGCAAATGCACACAGCCGACAGAGCCGACGCAACGAAGAACCGCCTCTGTCGGCTGTGATTATTTGGACGCCGAACTTTCGATCGCGACTGTGTGCGACTCAGCCGTTGCGCGCCGCTCGCAGCGCTGCGACGTACGCGTCTGCCTTGCGCAGCAGCTTGTGATTGATGCCCTCCAAGATCAACTGCAGCTCGCGTGCGCTGACCACCACGCTCTTGGCCTCCGGCGGGATCGCCAGCGGAATGCGGAAGGTCCTGCCGCGATCGAGGCGCTGGTAGAACAGGCAGTAGCCCCGCCCGTTGTGCCAGAGCAACTTCGCGTGCGTGCGGCGCCGGTTGTGGAACATCACCAGCAGCGGCTGCTTCGGATCCCCGCCCAGCTCTGCCCTCACGATGCCCGCCAGGCGATCGAACGAGAGCCTCAGATTGATCGGCGCGGTGGCCACCCAGATCGTCGGCGGTAACTGCAGCGACATCGCCTTCACCTCCGACCAGGGCCGGGCACGAGGGCTCCCAAAAGCAACTCGAGCTCCGCGCCGGCCAGCGGTGCCAGCACCCGCAACCGGTGCCCAGCGATCGTCGTCAGCTCCCATCGTCCGTTGCCGGTATCGCTCGACCCGACCAGGTCGGCAACCGACAGCTGCACCAGCTTCGGCGGCGCCGCGTCAGCTCGGCGTTGGGGCTGTGTCCGGAGCCGCCATCGCCATGTCGACAGCGCTTTCGGCCTCAGTCCGTGCTGCGCTGCGAACTGCGCGGCGGTCAGGCCGCTGGCCTTCCAGACCTTGACAATTTGAGTCCATTCATCCCGGGAGCGGGAGGGGCCCCGCTTGCGTTTGTTTGCCATCGCCGGGCGCTAGCCGGCGCATGGGCCACCGCGAAGAACGTGGTCCGCGGAACGGGTACCTGGCTTCGGCTTCTTCGTAAGCCCTCCAGCAACGGCGCCTGGTCAAGCGGCGCTGCTTCAGGCAGCGCGGCGGGATGGGAC
>JAICQL010000020.1 GCA_025937895.1 Polyangiaceae bacterium
GCAGCTGGCGCAGCTGCGCCAGCTGTGGCAGCGGCTGCCGGCGGCGGGGGGCTGACGGCCCCGGGTGCGGGTGGCGGCGGGCCGCTGGTTGGGCACATACTGCTGCCGCCTGGTGACGTGTGGCGGCGAGCCCCCTGTAAAAGGAGCCTGGCCTGGCGCGTGGCAGCGCCGCACAAAGCGGGTGCCGGAGCAGCGCGGAAGTCGTATAGCTCGGGCGTGGCTCGTGGCGTCGCCGGTGATTGTGCCTGGGGCCGCGCGCGCGGGTGGGGGCTTTCCTGGCTGCACGGGTCGCTGGTGCTGCAATGTGCAGTCGGGCTGTATGCGGGCGAGAGTGCGGCGCTGGAGCCGCGCAGCATCACCGAGCCAGAGGTGTTGCAGCAGCCGGCCATGTTCACCGACGTGGTCGACGGCTTCGACGGCGGCACGGATCTGCACTTCAGTCTCACCTACCAGCACACCTGGAAGACGGCGCGCATCGAGCGCGAGACGCAGTCGGTGGCGGTGAGCGCCGATGCGGCGGGGGGCACGGCGCGGATCGCGGTGGCGGATTACAGCGAGTCCACCAGTCGCCTGAACGTGCGCGCGGAGCTGGGGCTGTATCATGATCTGGCACTGATTGTGCGCTTGCCGGTGATCTTGTCACGCAGCTCCACCCTGCGCGGGCGGGGCGCGCCGGCGGGTGCGCTGGAGGGCGCGCCGGGGCAGGAGCTGTTTCAGCTGCCATTCGACTCGCCCAACCGCAGCGGGGTGGAGTACCTGGGCCTGGGCGTCGACTGGGGCATCCTCAATCAGTGGCGGGACGCGGCGCAGCCGACCCTGGTGGTCGGGGTGGAGGGGCGCTTCTCCGTGTCGGAGCCGATGCACGCCTGCGGCCCCGCGCGACCCGCCACGGAGGAGGGCGCGGCCGAGGTGCGCTGCGCGCAGCCGGCGGACATCAACCGCGATGGCGTGAGCGGGCAGTTTCCCGTGGCACTGGCGCCGGGTCGGGTGGAGTCGCTCGAGGGCAGCTTCGCCGAGCAGTCGCGAAAGGCGGGCGTGAGCCGCGGCACCACGGGGCTGGAGCTGCACGGCATGATCTCGCGCCGCTTTGCGCAGCTGGAGCCGTACATGGGGCTGGGCGTGCTGCTCGAGCTGCCCAGCGCGAGCAGCGATTTCGGTCCCGATCGGCCCTGGAAAAAGAGCATCGGCCAGCGCGTGGGCGCGAGCCTGGGGGTAGAGCTCATGCCCTGGGAGGTGGTGGAGCAGTTTCAGCGGCTGAGCCTGGACGTGCGCTTCACCGGCACGTATCGCGCTGCCGGGCGGGACTACTCGGAGCTATTTGACGCGCTTGGCTCGAGCAACGCGCCCGCGTATCGCCAGCCGCGCTTTGCGGGCTACAGGGCGGGAGCCGATCCGAGCGGGCGCACGAGCGTGATCGATCCGGACTCGGAGCGGGTGTTTCCGACCGGCATCAGCAACGTGGACGCGCACGGTAGCTACGCACTGCGCGTGCAGGCTCGCTGGCAGGCGGGGCGCTACGTGCACTTCGACCTGGCCGCGGGCTGGGCGCTGACCCAGCAGCACGTGATCACGCGCGGCGCTCCCTGCGACGGCTCGCGCTCGGTGGACCCGGAGCGCGCCGGGCCGTGCCTGTTCGCCAACCCGCTCGTCGGGGACGGACCGGAGGTGATCGCGGGCAGGCCGGATCCGAGCTACCGGCCCGAGACGGATGAGGCGGGGCACCGCTTCATCGTGGGCACCGCCAGCACCGTGGACGCTTGGGTTGGCGCCACGGTCATGTTTTAGTGCCGGACGTGCGGCGCTCGCTTCTCTCCTGCCTGCTGGCGCTGGCGGCGTCGGGGGTGGCCCTGGGCTGGGCCGCGCCGGCGCCGGCACAGCCGCGCGATGTGCGGCTCTTGCCCACGTATTTTCCCCCACCGGGCGAGGACATGCCGGTGGATCTGGCGCCGGTGGCGCGGCGGCTGGACACGGTGCTGAGCGACGCGCTGCTCGACTTTGGCCTGCGCCCGGTCGACGGCAGTCAGCCAGCGTCGGAGCCGCGCGCCGAGGAGCTGCTGGTCAGCCTGGCGCGCGAGAGCTGGGTGGTGGCCCCGGAGCTGACCCTGGCGGGCAGCCAGCTGCGCGTGCGGCTCTCGCTGGTGCCGCGCGGCGCAGAGGTGCTCTTGGTGCGAGTGCAGACGGTGGAGCCTGCGCAGCTCGAGGTGCGCAGCCTGCGGCTGCTGCGCGAGCTGCTGGAGCCGCGCGCGGGGCTGGCGGGCGATGCGGAGGGCTTGCCGCTGGAGGGCGTGGCGCAGGGGCACGAGGCGGCGGAGCTGCCGCCCCCGGCTCAGCGCCGGCGCTCCACCGGGCGCGCGGTGCTGGCGCTGCACACGGCGGCGCTGGGCGGCTATCTGGGTTACTCGTTGCAGCGTGCCTCCGGCTCGGATGACGCGCGGCTGACGTATCCACTGGCAGCGCTGGGCGCGGGCATTGGCCTGGGCTCGGCGGTGATCGTCAGTGACGAGTGGGACATCAACCTGGCGCGCGCCTGGTTCCTGGGCGCTGCGATGTTGTGGCCGCCCATCGGCATCTCGCTGGCCACCACGCGCGAGGGACCGGACCGGCACTTGCTCGGGGTGGTGGGTGCGGTGGGTGGGCTGACCCTGGCCACCGCCGGGCTGGTGCTCGGCAACGTGGATGAGGGCGGAGCCGCCTTCACGCACTCGGGTGCCGTGCTGGGGCTGGTGCTGGGCGGCCTGGGCGAGATGGCGGTGGATGGGGATGCACAGGCCAAGCCCACGCGCGGCATCGGCTACGGCATCCTGGCGGGGGTGACGGTGGCGGGCGCGCTGGCGACGCAGCTGCGCACCCCGGCGCCGACGGACATGCTCTCGATCGATCTGAGCGCGCTGCTCGGCGGGCTCGCGGGGGCCGCGATCGGTACGCCGCTGCTGGTCAGTCAGGACCGCAGTGATCGGCGGGACCGCATCTGGCTCTCGGGGGTGATGCTGGGCACGGTGGTCGGCGCCGGGGTGGGCTACTGGTTGCTCGGCGACGGTGATGCAGGCGCTGCCGCTGAAGGTGAGCCCGGCGCCGCCGCCAAAGAGGGGGCGCGCGCGCGAGTGGGGCTGGGCAGCGCGGCCGCGCCGCTGGGCATCCACGTGATGGGGGAGTGGTGAGCAGCTCGATGAACCCGGATGCAAAAGCCTCGGCCGCGCCGCTGTATGCTTTCGAGGTGCCTGCTGCCGCAGAGGGCGAGCGGCTCGACAAGGTGTTGGTGCAACAGCGGCCGGAGCTGGGGCGGCAGGGGGCGCGCTGGCTGAGCGAACAGGGCCTGGTGCGGGTCAACGGCGCGCGCGCGCCCAAAGCGCGCCGCTTGCACGCCGGCGAGCGGGTGGAGGTGTTTGGCGAGTGGGGCGCGGCGCCCAGCCCCGAGCCGGAGGCGCCGCTCACGGTGGTGCTGGAGCGCGCGGACCTGGTGGTGGTGGACAAGCCTGCGGGGCAGGCGAGCGCGCCGCTCGGGCCGCTCGACCCTGGCACCCTGGCGGGCGCGCTGCTCGGGCGTTATCCGGAGATGGCGCAGGTGGGCTATCGCGCGCGCGAGCCTGGGCTGTTGCACCGGCTCGACACACGCACGTCGGGGCTGTTGATCGCGGCGCGCTCGACGCAGGCGTTCGACGTGCTGCGCGCGGCGCTGCGCGAGGAGCAGCTGAGCAAGCGCTACCTGGCGATCGTGGACGGGCTGGGCCTGCCCGACTTCATGGAGATCGATCTGCCGCTGGCGCCGGACCCTTCGGGCTCGGGTCAGGTGATCGTGGCGGATGACGATGACACGCCGGGCGCGCGCGCCTGCTTCTCGGAGCTGCGGGTGGTAGAGCGTCGCGGGCGCTGGGCGCTGGTGGAGGTGACCGCGTCGCGCGCGTACCGCCATCAGGTGCGCGTGCACCTGGCGTGCTCGGGCTGGCCCATCGCGGGCGATCTGGACTACGGCGGCAGCGTCGCGTCCGTGCTGCCTGGGCGTCACGCGCTGCATGCCAGCTACGTGGGCTGGGCGGGCAACGAGAGCGTGCCGGCGTTCGAGGCGGAGAGCCCGCTGCCGGCGGAGCTGCGCGCGCTGCTGGACGGCGGAGCTTAGCGCGCTGCTGGACGGCGGAGCGTGGCTTGGGCGGCTACTGCGACGGCGTGAGCAGCGCTACCGGCCTTCGCCGCTGGCGCGATCGAAGATCTCCCGCGCCTCTTCCGCCTTGGCCAGGGCGCCCAGCGGGCGATGGCTGCCGAAGTGAGAGGCGAAAGCGGTGGTCAGGCTGCCCACCAGCTCCTGGCGGGTAATGCCGTAGATGCGACCCGGACCGTCGAGCAGATGGCGGCGGGCTTGTGAGAGCGCGTCGATCAGCGCCTGCACGGGCTGCTCGATGGCTCTGCCCTCGTGCGACCAGGCGATGGCGCCGCTGGGGTTGACCAGCACCACCCTCAGGCGTGGCTGCTGCGCGACGTCATCTCGCCTTGCGCCGCGCTGAGATAGACCACGCTGAGACAGGGGCGCTAGCAGCGCGTCAAAGTCCTCTCTCTGGCACGGCTCACGCGTGGCGCTGCGCGCTCGCGGGTAGCTGTCATCGGGCTGGAAGCACAACAGCTGCGTGGGGCCCATCAGCACCAGGCACGAGCTCACGCAGCGCAGCTCCGAGCGCAGGCGTGCGAGCTGGCGATCATCGGGATCCGACCAGTTGCTGATGAAGGCCACGATCAGGATCTGACCGCGGTATGAGCTCGGGCCGGGCAGGAGACGTTCAGATAGCGGAGTCAAGACACCCACACTCCAGCAAGGCGCGTACCGTTCCCCCGGATGGCGCCGACAACGAGCATCATGATAGCCGATTTGAGCTGCGCGACGCCACGGTCTCCCGCGCGTAGCGAGCGCTTTGCGAGAGCGCGATGGGCAGCTCGCTCCGAGGCAAATACGCGTCGCGGGATCTTCTGCCACGTCGTTGCGCAGCCCTTACGATCTCGCGCCGTGGGACGTGTGGGCTCTACTCCTCACTCCTGGAGGCTCTAGCTCCGCGAGGAGGCGGGTATGTCGGGCAGCTTGGCCCCGTGCAAGCGGCGCTCGAAGCGCGCATATTCGCTGGTGCCGCGCAGGCTGGCCACCACGCGCTCGGGGGTGCCCCAGTCAGACCAGCCGCACTCGCTCAGCGGCTCCAGCTCCAGGCCGTCGGCGTGCTCCAGCACGTCGCGCGAGAAATCCGCGGCGGGCATGCGTTGATAGATCTGGCTCACTCGCGAGCGATCCTCCACGGCGTGCTCCTCGAGCACCTCGCTGAGCGCGCGGCACTGCTCGGGCAGGTGCTCCTCCGCCAGCTGCCACAGCCGCTGGGCGGGGGCGACCAGCACGAAGGTGTTCCACAGTGCTCCACGCTCGAACAGGCGGCGCGCCGTCTCCGGCTGCGGCTTCTCCTCGAAGCAGTGCACGTACAGCTCACCGGACTCGTCGGCGCGCGGCACGATCCAGCCGTATTGCGGATCTGGTAGGTCAGGTACGGCGCCGATCAGCACCAGGCGCTGGTGCGCGGCCGCGCGCGCCGCAGCGTGGCTCACGGCGCGCCGGAAGGGCGCCTCGTCGCGCACGAAGTGGTCCGAGGGTAAGACCACCACGTGCGCCTCGGGGTCCGCCGCCAGCACCTGGGTCAGCGGCAGCAAGATGCCGGGACCTGTGCCCAGATTGGCCGGCTGTGGCACGAGTGTCACGGCACCGAAGGGCGCCAGCTGGCCGCGCGCCAGCTTCTCGCGCTCCTCGGAGACGATGACCACCACGTGCTCCGGGAAGCTCCAGGAGAGCGAACGTGTCACGGCGCTCTGGAGCAGCGACCGATCTGCCTCGATGCGGGCAAACTGTTTGGGCAGATCTTCGCCATGGAGCGCGCGCGTCAGCGAGCGCAAGCGCGTGCCGTCGCCTCCCGCTAGCACGATGGTCCACAGCTCCCGGGCTTCGTTCACGGTCATGACCCCCTCCGAGGTAGCGTTCCCCAATGCACCCCCAGTGCATCGCAGTGGGAGTGCAATGGTCGTGCCCCGGTCGGGGGCTCGCAACGCACCAGAACGCAAACGGAGCGGATCGGGCGCGCTCAGCGCCGACGCACGGACTTCGGCACTGTCTCTTCGGAGATGAGCAGCGTCAGTGGAAAGCTCTCGAAGCACTCCGAGAGCCGCAAGCTGCCGTTGCAGCGCAGGGTGCGCCCGCTGAACACCTCGCGGTAGCGCCCTGCCGGCAGGGTCACGCTCTGCTCACCCCACACCTCGCCCAGGGGCCACGCCCGCTCTCCGGAGGTCAGGCGATAGGTGAGCCGCGGCGCCGCGGCCAGCACCACGCGCTGGCCGTGGGTGCGGGTGAAGGCGATGGCGTGTCGCCCCGCCGGCAGTGCGGCGTATTCGCCCAGCAGGAATACGTCGCGCAGGCGCTTGCGTGCGTCGAGCACCTTGTTGGTCATGAACAGCTTGATGGCGCCGCTGGGCCAGTCGGCGAGCAGGTCGCTCAGCGGCTTGCCCTCGAGCTGCTGCAGCAGGGTCCGGCGCAGCTCGTAGTCCACGGGACGGCGATTGTCCGGATCGACCAGGCTCTGATTCCAGAGCTCGGAGCCCTGATAGGTGTCCACCACGCCCGGCGCGCACAGCCGCAGGAAGGCGCGCGACAGGCCGTTGCAGGCGGCGTGGGTACCGATGCGGTCGGTCAGCTCGCGCACGCCGCGGCGAAACTCCGCGTCGCCCAGGCTGCGCTCGACGAAGCCGAGGAGCGCCTCTTCGTAGAGCTCGTTGGGCGAGTGCCAGGAGGTCTCGCGCTTGGCCTCGCGCGCTGCCTTGCGCATGAAATCCTTCAGGCGGTTCGTGAGGTCGTCCAGACCTTGCTCGCCGTCCCAGCCGAAGGGCCATACCCCCACCAGCGACTGGTAGAAGAGGTACTCATCGGCGCGCGTAGGGGCAGGGGCCTCGTGCCAGCGGCCCTTGTATTGCTCGTTGTGGGCGGACCAGTTGCGCACGGCCTGCGCCCACTCCTCTGGCATCTCGGTCAGCACGGCCAGCGCCGCGGCGGCGTCTTCGCCGCGCTTGGTGTCGTGGGTGGAGGTGGTGGCCATCGAGAGCGGCCAGCTGCGGAAGCGCTCGGCGCACTCGGCGTGGAAGCGCTCGATGGTCATGCCAAAGCTGGCTGGATCGCCGCCGACCTCGTTCAGGGCCACCAGCCGCGAGTAGCGGTAGTAAGCGGTGTCCTCCACGGCCTTGGCCATCACCGGCGAGGTCAGCTGCTGGAAGCGCAGCGCAAACCACTGGTGCGAGCGCCGCTCCTCCGCGTTGCTGGCCGCGCGCAGCAGCAACATGTCCTGAATGAACTCGAACACGCTCGGGTCGATCGCCACGCCGGCACGCATGCGCGCCAGCCGCACCGCCCGCATCACCACCCGCTCGTCCTCCTCCGTGGCGGTGGAGCCCGGGCGCAGGTACGTGCGATAGACCGGGAAGGCGGAGACGATCTCGATCAGGGCCCGGGTCAGGGTGGCCAGGGTGAAGTCGCGCCACTGGCGCTTGCTGGCGGCGATGCGCTCGAGTTGCCGGGCGAGCATGGTCAGCTCGCTGGCGAGCGAGTCGTTCAGGATGCGCCGCTTGCACTCGTGCACGTGCGCCTGGAACGAGCGCATGTCGCCGGTGAACTCCTGGTACAGCCTGGTGAAGGCCTCCTCTGCGCTGGCGTCCACCAGCACGTTGAGCGAGGCCGCCACGAACTCGTAGCCGGTGGTGCCGTCCACCGGCCAGACCGCGGGCAGCTTCTCGTTCGGCTCCAGGATCTTCTCCAGCAGGATCGGTAGCGGGCGCGCCGCGTCGTCCGGCGAGTTCTGCGGGTTGGGCACGATGCTGCGGCGGAAGTGGTTTTGCAGGCTCTCGAAATACGCCAGCGGATCGTACAGGCCGTCGGTGTGATCCAGGCGCAGGCCCTGGATCAAGCCGCGCTCCAGCAGCTGGAAGAGCAGGGCGTGCGCGCGCTCGAACACGGGCCGCTCTTCCATGCGCAGCGCGACCAGGGTGTTGACGTCGAAGAAGCGCCTGTAGTTGATCTCCTGCACGGCCACGCGCCAGGACGCCAGCCGATAGCTCTGTTCGCTCAGCAGGCGGTCCAGCGCGTCGAAGCTGCTGGCGTCGCCCGGGACGCCGTTCAGGCGCTCGATGGCGCGGTCGATGGCCTGGGCGAGCGGCGCCGCGCTGGCCAGCAGCTGGGTGAGGCGCCGCTTGAAGACCTCTTTCTCTCGACCGCGCTCGCGCCGATCGTGGTCGGAGGTGGCGTGCCGGTTGGGCAGGTGCGCCAGCGAGGCCAGGATGCTCTCCAGCTCTTGCTGGAGCGGATCGTCCGCGCTCAGCTCGCTCTCCCGCGCCACGCTCGTGAGCAGCTCCGACAGGCTCTTCGGCGCCAGCGGGAAGCGCTGCTCGAAGTAGCGGACGAAGAAGCGGCCACCATCGCGCTCCACCCGCAGCTCCCCGCGCTCCAGCACGCGCCCGTATTGATCGCCCAGCACGGGCAGGAGCACGGTGTTCTTCAGCTCCTCCTTGCGCGGCTCCCACTCGATGTCGAAGGCCACGGCGTGGACCGAGCTGAGCCCGTTCTCCAGCACATCATCCCACCAGGGGTTTTGCCCCGCGGTGTTACCCATGTGGTTGGGCACCCAGTCGAGCAGCAGGCCCATGTTGCGCTCGCGCAGCGCGGCGGACAGCGCCTCCAGCTGCTCTGGCGTGCCGAGCTCGGGGTTGATGCGGCTGTGATCAACCACGTCATAGCCGTGGGTGCTGCCCGGGGTGGCCGCGAAGATGGGCGAGAGATACAGGTCCGTCACCCCGAGCCGGTGCAGGTAGTCGACCTGCTTCAGCACTGCATCGAAGCCGAAGCCGGCGTGCAGCTGCAGCCGGTACGTGGAGCCGAAGGTGTGCAGCGCACCGCCGCGCCGCAGCGCGCGAGAGGGCGAGCGGAACAGCCGCAGCGAGCGCGAGGTCAGCTGGGTCTGGCCGCCGCGCGGAACGCGCTCGTCCGCGCGCGCCAGCGAGGTGTCGAGCACGCACTCCCACTCGTCCACGTATTGCACGTTGGGCAGGGTGAGCGGCAGATCGATGTGGCTGGCGTTGATGGCCAGCAGCAGGTCGTCATCCACCAGCGGCCAGCCGTGCTCGTCCACGTCGTCGATGCCGCGCCCGGCCAGGAACATGCACAGGCAGCGCGTCTCGCCGTTCTGCCAGTCCTCTTCCGCCATCGGTTGCCCGTCGTGGCGGAACCAGGCCAGGTCGCTCAGGTTGGAGTTCTGGATCGGGCGGCCCTGGAAGAACTTGGAGCGGTGCAGGGCAGGGTGCTGGCGGCGCAGCTCGAGCACGCGGCGCGCGAACTCCAGGAGCTGCCGGCGTTCGTCGTCCAGCTCCCAGTCGAGCCAGCTGAGCTCGTTGTCCTGGCAGTAGGCGTTGTTGTTGCCCTGCTGCGTCCGGCCCAGCTCGTCGCCCGCGACCAGCATGGGGGTGCCCTGGGAGAGCAGCAGCGTGGCCAGCAGGTTGCGTTGCTGGCGGGCGCGCAGCTCGCGCACGCCGGGGTCGTCCGTGGGCCCCTCCGCGCCGCAGTTCCAGTTGTGCTCGTGATCGTGGCCGTCGCGGTTGTTCTCGCCATTGGCCTCGTTGTGCTTCTGGTTGTAGCTGACCAGATCGCGCAGGGTGAAGCCGTCGTGCGCCGTGATGAAGTTGATGCTGGCGGAAGGCTTGCGGCCGTTGCTCTCGTACAGATCGCTGCTGCCCGTGACCCTGTAGCCCAGTTCCCCCACGCGCCCGCTCTCGCCCTGCCAGAAGGCGCGCACGGTGTCGCGATAGCGGCCGTTCCACTCCGCCCAGCGCACCGGAAAGTTGCCCACCTGGTAGCCGCCCTCGCCCACGTCCCAGGGCTCGGCGATCATCTTGACTTCGCTCAGCGCCGGTGAATCGTGGATCAAGGTGAAGAAGCTGCTCAGCTGATCCACCTCGTGCAGCTGGCGGGCGAGCGCGGAGGCAAGATCAAAGCGGAAGCCGTCCACGTGCATCTCCTCCACCCAGTAGCGGAGGGAATCCATGATCAGCTTCAGCACCTGCGGGTGCCGCACGTTGAGCGTGTTGCCCGTGCCGGTGTAGTCGAAGTAGTAGCGCGGAGTGTCCTCCACCAGGCGGTAGTAGACGCGGTTGTCGATGCCCTTGAACGAGAACGTGGGCCCCAGGTGGTTGCCCTCGGCGGTGTGGTTGTACACCACATCGAGGATCACCTCGATGCCGGCGCTGTGCAGCGCCTTGACCATCCGCTTGAAGTCCGTCACCTCGCTGCCCGGCTCGGCGCGGCTGCGGTAGCGTACGTCCGGCGCGAAGAAGCCGATTGAGTTGTAGCCCCAGTAGTTGCGCAGCCCGCGCTCCAGGAGGTGCTGATCATCGACGAAGGCGTGGATGGGCATCAGCTCCACCGCCGTCACGCCCAGCTCGCGCAGGTGCTTGATCACCGCCGGGGTGGCCAGGGCCGCGTACGTGCCGCGCAGCGGCTCGGGTACGTCCGGGTGACGCATGCTGAAGCCCCGCACGTGCGTCTCGTAGATCACGCTCTTGTGCAGCGGTGTGCGCGGCGGGGTATCGCCCTCCCAGTCGAAGTGCGGGTCGATGACCACGGCGCGCGGCACGCCCAGCGCCGCCGATTTCTGCGGCTTCAGGTCATCGCCGGAGACGACGTCGTAGCCGAAGCAGCCGCGCCGCCATTCCTCGGTGCCGGAGACCGCCTTGGCGTACGGATCGAGCAGCACCACGTTGGGGTTGAAGCGCAGCCCCCGCGCCGGATCGTAGGGGCCGTATACGCGGTAGCCGTAGCGCTGCCCTGGGCGCAGCTCCGGAACGTAACCGTGCCAGACGAACGCCGTCTGGTGGCTGAGCACGACGCGGGTCTCGTGGTCTTCCTCGTCAAACAGGCAGAGCTCGACGTGCTCCGCGTTCTCCGTGTAGAGCGCGAAGTTCACGCCGTTACCATCCCAGGTTGCGCCGAGGGGGTAGGGCAGGCCAGGCAGAATGAGCATGTGGCGTGCCATCTAGCAACCGCCATGCCGTGAACTGGCAGGTATGCTCGACCCCAGCTGCCGGCTCACGCGGCCAGGGCGGGCCGCGGCTGCGCGCGGTGACCCGGGTGCTCAGAGCGCGAGCACGACGCCTTCATCCGCAAGCAGATCTGCCCCGAGCGGGGCACCCGCGCGACCCGGATGGGTCGACACCGCCACCTGCACGCCACGCAGCTCGGCGGGTACCGCGCCCGCCTGCGCCGTGCTGCCCAGATTCAAGAGCACGGCCAGGCGCCGCTGCTCATGCTGGCGCACGTAGGCGAGCAGGGGTGGCGGCACGTCCAGCTCCGTGTAGCTGCCGAGCGAGAGCGCGGGCTCCGCCCGGCGCAGTGCGAGCAGCGAGCGGTACAGCGAGAGCATGGAATCCGGGTCTTTCCGCTGGCGCTCCACGTTCACCTGCTGGTAGTCGGCTGCGACCGGCAGCCAGGGCTCCCCGCTGGAGAAGCCAGCGTATTTCTCTGCCGACCACTGCATCGGCGTGCGCTCCGGATCGCGACCCAGACCGAGCCCCGGGATGTTCTTTTCGAACGGATCGTGCACCTGCTCGGGCGCGATCGGCACGTCGCGCATACCCAGCTCATCGCCGTAGTACAAGGTGGGAGTGCCGCGCAGCGTGCACAGCAGCACCGCGGCGATGCGCGCCTGCGCCGGCCCGACCCGGCTGGCGATGCGCGAGCGATCGTGGTTGCCGAGCACCCAGTTGGGCCAGGCCCCGGCGGGCAGGTGTGCCTCGTAGCTGGCGATCAACGGGCGCAGCAGCGTGGCGTCCCAGCGCGTCTCGATCAGGTGGAAGTTGAACGGCAGGTGGAAGCCGTCGAGCTGGGCGCCGTAGTAGTGCATCAGTCGATCGAAGGGCAGGTAGGCCTCTCCGATCAGCAGGCGCTCGCCATCCTGGCCCAGCGCCGCGCGCATCTCGCGTGCCGCGTCGTGCACCTCCGGCAGGTCGGTGGTGTAGCGCCGGATCAGCTGCCGGCGCGGCAGCATGCCCGGTCGGTAGTCAGGGTTCTTCGGATTGTCGCGTAGCTGGGTGTCCTTGAACAGATGGTGGATGGCATCGACGCGGAAGCCGTCCACCCCGCGCGCCACCCAGAAGCGCAGCACGTCGCACATGGCGCGCCGCACGTCGGGGTTGCGCCAGTTCAAATCCGGCTGCTCCTCGAGGAACGAGTGCAAATAGTATTGCCCGGTGGCCTCATCCAGCTTCCAGGCGGAGCCGCCAAACTCGGAGAGCCAGTTGCTGGGTGGCCCGCCATCGGGCTTCGGATCTTGCCAGACGTACCAGTTGCGCCGCGGGTTGTCGCGCGAGCGCCGCGCCTCCTGAAACCAGGGGTGCTGATCGGAGCTGTGGTTGGGGATGAAATCCAGGATCACCCGCAAGCCCACGCGGTGCATCTCCGCCACCAGCGCGTCAAAGTCCGCGAGCGTGCCGAAGCGCGGATCGACATCGCAGTAATCCGACACGTCGTAGCCAAAATCAGCCAGCGGCGAGGGATAGAACGGCGAGATCCAGACCGCGTCCACGCCCAGCTCCAGCAAATAAGGCAGGCGCGCGCGGATGCCGGCCAGGTCCCCCATGCCGTCACCGTTGGAGTCCGCGAAGGACAGCGGGTAGATCTGATACACGACCCCGCTCTGCCACCACGGGGCCGCGGGAGCTCGTGGAGCGGAGGCTTGCTGGGTCGTCACCGTGCGCGTCACCATGCAGCCTGCATGGCATGGCCGCGCCGGGCGGGTCACGCGCAAACGCACCAGGCCATAGCTCACCAGCGAGGCGCATTGCCTCGGTCGTTGCGCCCCGGTGCACGGTGGCGCGCAGGGCCAGCGTCGTACGAGCCCGCGCGCTTGCTCGTGGGAACGAGTCTTGCTGAGCCACGCCGCAGCAAATGCGAAAGTATTCGGTCGGAGCCGAGCCAGGAGAAACGGGAACGCACTTCCGCGTCTGGGCGCCCGCGGCGCGCAGGCTGGAGGTGGTCGAGCGCAGCCCCACGAGCGGAGCCGCCGGTAAGGGGCACGTGCTGGAGCGCAGCGCCGACGGCTACTTTGCCGGTCATGTCGCGGGGCTGCGAGACGGGCATCTGTACAGTCTGCGCCTCGACGGTCAGGACCGGCTCCTGCCGGATCCAGCCTCACGCTCTCAGCCGCAGGGTCCGCACGGCCCTTCGCAGATCGTCGACCCGTCCAAATACGCCTGGAGCGACGCCGGCTTTCCCGGCACTCCGGAGCGCGGGCAGGTGCTGTACGAGCTGCACGTCGGCACCTTCACCAAGGAGGGCACGTACGAGGCCGCCGCGGACCAGCTGGGCCACCTGGTGGAGACGGGGGTGACCACCCTGGAGCTGATGCCGCTCGCGGATTTTCCCGGCGAGTTCGGCTGGGGCTACGACGGGGTCGGCTTGTGGGCGCCGACGCGCCTGTATGGCGCGCCCGACGACCTGCGCCGCTTCATCGATCGCGCACACCAGGCCGGTTTGGCGGTGATCCTGGACGTGGTGTACAACCACCTCGGTCCGGACGGCGCGTACCTGAAGAGCTTCGCGCCCCAGTATTTCACCGACCGCTACCAGAACGAGTGGGGTGAGGCCATCAACTTCGATGGGCCCGACGCCGCGCCGGTGCGCGAGTTCTTCGTCGAGAACGCCCGCTACTGGTTGCTGGAGTACCACTTCGACGGGCTGCGCCTGGATGCCACCCAGTGCCTGTACGACGCCTCCGAGCGGCACATCGTGGCCGACATCTCCAGCGCCGCGCACAGCAGCGGGCACCTCCTGAAGAAGCGCGTGTACATCGTCGCCGAGAACGAGCCTCAGCACGCCGAGGTGTCGGGCGATCCGGCGCAGGGCGGGCACGGCTGCGACGCGCTCTGGAACGACGACTTTCATCACACCGCGCGGGTGGCGGCCACCGGCCGGCGCGAGGCGTATTACCAGGACTACCGCGGCGCCCCGCAGGAGCTGATCTCCGCGCTGCGCTGGGGCTACCTGTACCAGGGCCAGTACTATCACTGGCAGAAGAAGTCGCGCGGCACCTCAGCGCTGGGGCTCGGCGCGCATCAGTTCGTCACCTACCTGCAGAATCACGATCAGGTGGCCAACAGCCTGGACGGCAGGCGCCTGCACCAGCTGTGTGATCCGGCGCTCTGGCGCGCCCTCACCACGCTCTGGCTGCTCGCGCCGCCCACGCCCATGCTGTTTCAAGGGCAGGAGTTTGGCGCTTCGGCGCCGTTCCACTATTTTGCCGATCATCACCCGGACCTGGCGCGCCTGGTGAGCGCGGGCCGGCGGGAGTTCTTGAGCCAGTTCCCCTCCGTGGCGACAGCCGACGCGGCGCGCATCCCGGATCCGGGCGCCCGCGCCACCTTCGAGCGCTGCAAGCTGGATCACCGCGAGCGCGAGCAGAACGCCGAGCTGTATGCGCTGCACAAGGATCTGCTCGCGCTGCGCCGCAGCGACCCGGCCTTCCGCGAGCAGCGGGAGGATCAGCTGTTCGGTGCAGTGCTCGGGCCCGAGGCGCTGCTGCTGCGCTTTCTCTGTCCTGGGGCGGAGCGCCTGTTGCTGGTCAACCTGGGCACCGAGCTCAACTTGGAGCCCGCGCCGGAGCCGCTGCTCGCGCCGCCGGGCGGCCACGAGTGGCAGCTCCGGCTGTGCAGCGAGGACGTCCGCTATGGCGGCACCAGCTTCGTGCCCGCCTGCGACGAGGGCCGCTGGCGGCTCTCTCCGCGCTGCGCCAGCTTGTTCGAGGCCCGGCCACGTGCGAGCACGCCACACAGTCACGAGCGCTCGGAGAACGACGCAGACAAGACCGCGAGCAACCCAGCAGCCCAGGGCGCCAGCGGCGCGGGGTGAGGACGACCATGACCTATCTATGGTGGCAAAAGGGCATCGTCTATCAGGTGTATCCGCGCTCCTTCGCCGACACCAATGGGGACGGCGTGGGCGACCTGCGCGGCGTGCTCTCCAAGCTGGACTATCTGGAGTGGCTGGGTGTGGACGCGATCTGGATCTCGCCCGTGTATCCGTCACCGATGGCCGACTTCGGCTATGACGTGTCGGACTACACCGGCGTGCACCCGATCTTCGGCACGCTGTCCGATCTGGAGGAGTTGATCGAGCGCACGCACCAGCGCGGCTTGAAGCTGCTCCTGGATTTCGTGCCCAACCACACCTCCGATCAACACCCCTGGTTCCGTGAGGCGCGCTCCTCGCGCGACAACCCGAAGCGCAACTACTACCTCTGGCACGATCCCAGGCCGGGCGGGGGCGTACCCAACAACTGGCTCAGCGTCTTTGGCGGCAGCGCCTGGGAGTGGGACGCCGCCAGCGGGCAGTATTACTTGCACTCCTTCCTCAAGGAGCAGCCGGACCTCAACTGGCGCAACCCCGAGGTGCGCCGCGACATGTATGCGGCGATGCGCTTCTGGCTGGACCGCGGGGTCGACGGCTTCCGTGTGGATGTGCTGTGGCACCTGATCAAAGACGCCGAGTGGCGCGACAACCCGCCCAACCCCGACTACAGCCCGGACCAGGTGCCGTACAACGCGCTCTTGCCCACGTACTCCACCGATCAGCCCGAGGTGCACGAGATCGCGAGCGAGATGCGCGCGCTGCTCGAGCAGTACCCCGAGCGCGTCCTGATCGGCGAGATCTACCTGCCGATCCGGCGCTTGATGGCGTACTACGGCACCTCCGCGCCCGGCGCGCACCTGCCCTTCAACTTCCAGCTCATCACCTTGCCCTGGAGCGCGCAGCAGGTCTCGGCCGCCATCAGTGAATACGAGGGCTCGTTGCCGGCCAATGCCTGGCCCAACTGGGTGCTCGGCAATCACGATCAGGCGCGCATCGCCAGCAGGGTGGGCCTGGCCCAGGCTCGAGTGGCAGCGGTGCTGCTCCTGACCCTGCGCGGCACGCCCACCATGTACTACGGCGATGAGCTGGGCATGCGCGATGCGATGATCTTCCCCGAGGACATGCAAGATCCGCAGGGCAAGCAGATCGGCGTCAGCCGCGATCCGGCGCGCACGCCCATGCAGTGGTCGCCGGGACTGCACGCCGGCTTCAGCCAGGCCACGCCCTGGCTGCCGGTGGGCTACGACTACCAGCACTGCAACGTGGAGTGTGAGGCGGAGGATCGCTTCTCGATGCTACGGCTGTACCGGCGCCTGATCGAGCTGCGGCGCACAGAGCCCGCGCTGAGCGTCGGCTGCTACAAGCCCGTGCTGGCTCAGCGCCAGTTGCTGGCCTACCTGCGCGAGGCAGGCGACCAGCGCTTCCTGGTCGTGCTCAACATGGGCTCTCGCCCCGATCACCTGTCGCTCAGCGGAATTGGCGAGGGTGAGATCGTGGTCAACACCGATCCGCGGCGCGAGGGCGAGCGCGTCACCAACCGCATCGTGATGCTGGGAGATGACGCTGCCGTGGTCCGTCTGCGGCCGCACTGAGAGCACGCGGAGCGCAGCGGGTGCGGCAGCGCCCGCTAGCTCCGCTCGAGCTGCGCGCGTGCCCGTTGCAGCAGGGCCACGAGCACCCGGCGCGCGTCGGCCTTGCTCGCGATGGGGGCCGGAAACGCCACGCGCACGGGGCGCGGGCCCTCTGCCGTGGGCACCGACATCTCGAAGCCATGGCGGTCGATGCCGGTCATGGTGGCCGACGGCACCTGCCCCGCGCGCGAGAACGCCTCGCAATACAGCGGCAATGCGTCCGCGTGATCCTGGTTCATGTGCTGGAGAATATCGGCTGCGTGCGGCGCGATGGGGTCGGGCTGCGCAGCGGCCCACTCTGCCTGGCTGACCCATGACATGCGGCCGTAGCCGCCGATGTAGCGCACCGAGTCGACCGACAGCGACCAGAAGCCGAAGTCTTGAAAACTGTCGTAGTGAGCTGCGTCGGGAAAACGCTCCAGGAACGCCTCGCGCGCGCGGGCGCGCTCCGCCGCAAGCACGGGCGTGGCGCGCCCCAGCAGGGTGACCCGCCCGTTGGCGAGCGGATCACTCGCGTGCGACTCCGCCACCAGCAGCGACGCACGGGTGTCCGCCTGCAGATTCTTGGTGTGCTCCGCCAGCGCGCTGATCAGAAACACGGGGCGCTCCTGATCGAGCCCGAACGTCACCAGTGAGCCATAGGGGTGACCTGCGGGCTCGCGCGCGAGCGTGCACAAGGTGCCGGTCGCCACGGAAGCGACCAGTGTGCGAGCCCGCTCCGCGTGGGAGAGCGTGGCGATGCCGGGATCGTACAGGGACTCGGAGTCGCGCCCGGGCGGGCGGGCGTGGGCGTTTTCACGGGTTCGGTCGTCGGTCATGGCTGGGCTTTCTCCGTGGCGCTCGCGGGAGCGGCCTGCGGCGCGTCGATGTGGCGAAGGACAGGTCCAATGGCCTCGATGCGCTCGCCGACGCTCACGCCACCATGGGGCATGGGCGGGCCATCATGGTCGCGGAAAAAGAGCGGCAGCCCCTCTGCGAGCGGCCTCTGCAGATCGAATGGCTGGCGCTGGTGATGCAGGTGCAGGTGCGGCTCGCTGGTGTGGCCGGAGTTGCCGCAGCGGGCGATCACCTGGCCCTCGTGCACCTGATCTCCCGCGCGCACCATCACGCTGCCCGGCTGCAGGTGCGCGAACACCAGGTGCGTGCCCGAGGCGAGCTCCAGCGACACCACGTTGCCAAATGGACTGGAAGCGTTGCCAATCTGGCCCGGCACCGCATCCGCGGCGCCATCCACGGCCAGTTGCACCCGGCCGTCTGCAGGGGCCAGCACCTGCTTGCCGTAGCAGCCGTACTCTTCCAGCCTCGGCGTGCCGCTCAGGGTGGGATCGATCGTGAGATCATAGGCCCAGCGCTGATCCGGATACGCGGCATGATAGTTGGAGCGCACGTCATCTCCACCCCAGTACACGCGCACCGGCTCGGCAAAGGGCAAGCGCACCGTTGCTGCCGGCTGAGCGTCTTCGATCGCGCCTGGATAGCGGATGGTGGCCACGTTGAACAGCCAGGCGCCGGGCCACGATACAAACAGCGCCACCAGCCGCGTCGCCCAGAGCGCCGCGCTGGAACGCCGCCGGATGAGCGCGTACACCAGCGTGCCCAGCAAGGTGAGCAGCGCCAGCGGCGGCAGCCCGGCCAGGAGCACGAAATACGCATACACGCCGGTCATGCCGCCGCGCAGCAGCACGGCCCAGGCCAGGGCAAACGGCAGAGCGAGGCCGGCCGCCGGCAGCCAGCGCAACACGGGCCAGGCGCGCCGCCAGGATGACGAAGGAGAGCTGACGGCAATCGCTGACTGCGCCATGCGGCTCGATACCACGGCCTGGCATTTCCACGAAGAGTTGAAATGTCGAGCTGCGTGCCGCACTGCGACCATCGTGTCTCGAGGAGCATGGAGTCAGCGCATGCACGCGTGAAGTAGCAGCGCACGTGCAGCATTTTGGTGCTTGGAAACTCGCTCGCAGCCGGGTTTCATGCCCGCGGGGGAGGGGTTGATGCTACTGGCGAGCTGGGGGATGAGCGAAGCGACGCTGGCGCAGTGCCTCGTCAACGCGTCGCATGAAGGTTTGCTCGCGCTGTCATCTGCGGGGCGCGTGTTGTCCTGGAATCGCGGGGCGGAGCAGCTGTTCGGTTACGCCAGCAGCGAGGCTCTGGGCCGCTCGCTGGAGGAGCTGATCATACCGGCGGAGCGGCGCGAGAAGTGGCGAGCGCAACTATCGGCGGCCCTCGGCGGCAACGGCGCGCGGGCGGAGGGCACCAGCCGGCGCAAGGACGGCAGCTCGCTGTACACCGAGGTGCTGCTGCAGCGGATCGCTGCGCCCGCTGGCGAGACGATGACGAGCTGCGATGGCGTGCTGGTCACCGCCGTCATCCGCAACATCGGCGAGCGCGGGCAGCTGCAGGAGCGCGCGCAGGAGACGAGCCGGGGTGAGAGCGAGCTGCTGGCCAGCCTGTCGCACGAGCTACGCACGCCGCTCAATGCCATCATCGGCTTTGCCCAGCTGATGCGCGGGGGCAAGGTGGGCCCCATCTCCGGCAAGCAGGAGGAGTACCTGGGTGACATCCTGACCAGCTCGCGCCACCTGCTGCAGCTGCTCAACGACGTGCTGGAGCTGGCCAAGGTGGAGTCGGGCAAGCTGGAGCTCTCGCCCGAGCCGCTGGATCCGAGCCAGCTCGTCTGCGAGGTGCGCGACATCTCGCGCGGGCTAGCGGCGGGCAAGAGCCTGACCTTGACCACCAGGGTCGAGCCCGAGCTGGGGCAGGTGAGGGCCGACCCTCAGCGCCTGAAGCAGGTGCTGTACAACTATCTGTCCAACGCCATCAAGTTCACGCCCGAGGGCGGGCGGGTGAGCGTGCGCGTGCAGGCGGCCGGGCCCGACTGGTTTCGCGTCGACGTGCAAGACACGGGCATCGGCATCAGTCCGGAGCAGCTGGGCAAGCTGTTCGTGGAGTATCAGCAGCTCGGCCCTGCCAGAGATCAGCAGGGCACGGGCCTGGGCCTGGCGCTGGTCAAGCGCATCGTGGAGGCGCAGGGCGGGCGCGTGGAGGTGCACAGCGTGCTCGGTCGAGGCAGCACCTTCTCTGCCATCTTGCCGCGTGAGGGCAGGCTGGTGCGCGAGCCCTTCGGGCGCTCTGCGCCGAGCTCGCTGGCCGCCGCCACGGTGCTGAGCCTGGAGGGGCGCGCGCGAGCGCGCCACCCGCTTTGGCCGGTACCCGCAGCTGGATCCGCACCCGTGCTCGCATCTGGACCTGCACCTGGACCCGCATGAGGAGGAGCCGGTGATGACAGCTCCCAGAATTCTGGTAGTCGAGGACAACCCGCTGACGCGCAAGATGCTGCGCGTCACCCTGGAGACGGACGGCTACGCCGTGAGCGAGGCCGCCGACGGACGAGCGGCGCTGGCTGCGCTGGAGCAAGCCGTGCCTGCGCTGATCCTGCAGGACCTGATCTTGCCCGACATGAACGGCTTCGAGCTGATCCGCCAGCTGCGTGGTCGTGGCGCTATCGACCTGCCGATCCTGGCGCTCTCCGGCTTCTCCAGCCGAGTGGAGGGGGCTCGTGGTGCCGAGGCAGGTTTTACCCGTCTGTTGCTCAAGCCGGTGGAGCCCAGCCAGCTGCTGGAGGTGATCCGGATGTATCTGCCCAGGCCGCGGGAGCTCTCGCCGGCTGCCGCGGCCTCGAGCGTGCTGGTGGTGGATGAGGATCGGGTGCAGCGCGAGCTCACGCGCCTGCAGCTCGCGCAGCTGGGCTTTGACGTGAGCGTGGCCGCCACCAGCGCAGAGGCGCTGCGCAAGGCTCGCGCGTGCCCGCCCGACGTCGTACTGGCGGACGTGCTCCTGCCCGGAGTGGACGGCTTTCAGCTCTGCTTCCAGATGCGCAAGGAGCCGGCGCTCGCGCGGGTGCCGGTGGTGCTGGCGTCGGCCTGGTACCAGACGAGCGCGGATCGCGAGCTGGCCGCGAGGGTGGGCGCCAGCTCGCTCGTGCGCAAGTCGCCCGATCTGCAAGGCATCCCTCAGGCGCTGCGGGCCGCGGTCGAGCAAGGCGCAGCTCGCCCCACGGGCGAGCTGGACCCGAGCGTGCGCCTGGAGCACGCGCAGGCCGTGCTGCGCCAGCTGCAGCGCCAGGTCACCTTGCGCTCGGATCTGGCCCGCCGTTGCACCTTGCAGGCGGCGCAGCTCTCCTTGCTGGGTGGCGTTGCGGACGCGCTGGCCCTGGAGGCCGACGCCGACTCCGCGCTGCGCGACGTGCTGGCCGCGACGCTGGATGCCGCCGGCATCTCCAAGGGCGCGCTGTTTCTGCAGCAAGAGGGCGAGGGCATCCGCCTGCGCCACGCCATCGGCTTCACGGGCGAGGCCAGCGCGGAGCTGTCAGGCTTCTTCGGCTACCGCAGCGTGCTGGAGGACGTGGTGCAGCGTCAGGCAACTCTCTCGCTGCCGTCGACCTTCTTCCCGGAGTCGATCGCCCGCGAGATCCTGGAGTGCGTGGACGCAGTCACGGCTCAGATCGTGCCGCTGGTCTCGGATGGTCGTGGCGTGGGCGCGATGGTGCTGTGCGCCAAGCAGACCGACGTCACCAGCGCAGACTCGATCGCGTTTGCGCGCGCGATGGGCAACCAGCTGGCGCAGTCGCTGGATCTGGCCAGGTCCTTTGCGCGCTTGACGGCCTCGGAGCGCCGCTATCGCGCGGTGACCGAGGCCGCGCACGAGGCCATTTCCATCCTCACCCCCGAGGGCGTCATCCAGGAGGTGAACCCCAGCTTCGAGGCCGCGCTGGGCCTGCCGCGCGAGCGCATCCTGGGGCGGCGCTTTCGCGATTTTGCTGCTCCGGGCCACGACCTGGAGCAGCGCGCCGCAGAGCTGGGCCAGCCTCGAGAGCAGCACGGCACCGGCAACCTGCTCACCCCCGGCGAGTGCGGGCGCAGCGCGCCCCTCTCTCTGCAGCGAGCGGACGGCTCGATCGTGTTGATGGAGTTCACCAGCCGCTGGCTGGAGCTGGGCAGCGAGCGGCTGGTGGTCTGCATCGGCCGTGACGTCACCGACCGGGTGCAGACGCAGGCGCAGCTGATGTTCTCCGAGCGCATGGCCTCGATCGGTTCGCTCGCCGCCGGCGTCGCTCACGAGATCAACAACCCGCTCGCCGCCACCGTGTCCAGCCTGGAGTTCGCGCTGGAGCGCGTCACCAAGCTTGCGCAGGCCAGCGGCAGGCGCGAGCTGGTGGAGTTGCTGGAGCCGCTGCAAGACGCCAGCGCAGGCGTGCAGCGCGTGCGGACCATCGTGCGCGACCTGAAGATCTTCTCGCGCGCGGAGGAGGACCATCACGGTCCGGTCGACGTGCAGCGGGTGCTCGACTCGTCGCTGCGCATGGCCTGGAACGAGGTCCGGCACCGCGCGCAGCTGGTGCGACAATACGAGGCAGTGCCGCCGGTCGAGGCCAATGAGTCCCGGCTGGGCCAGGTCTTCCTGAACCTGCTGATCAATGCCGTGCAGGCCCTGCCCGACGGCCACGCCGACCAGAACCAGATCCGCGTGCGCACCTACCTGGACGGCGAGGGCAGGGTGGTCGCAGAGGTAGAGGACACGGGTCCTGGCATCCCGCCCGAGGTGCTGGCCCGGCTGTTCACGCCGTTCTTCACGACCAAGCCGCGCGGTGTGGGCACGGGGCTGGGGCTCTCCATCTGCCAGCGCATCGTCAGCAGCTTCGGCGGCGAGCTGCGCGTGCGCAGCACCGTGGGCAAGGGCGCGTGTTTCAGCGTCGTGCTGCTGAGCACGGCGCCGCGCCCGGACACGGCCGCCAGCATGCTGCCGGCGGGGCTGGCGGCTCAGCGCCGCGCCCGCATCCTGGTGGTGGACGACGACCCGATGAGCGCTGGTGCCGTGGTGCGCGCGCTCTCCGAGGAGCACGAGGTCATCGCCTGCGAGGACGCCGACACTGCGCTCAGCCGCCTGCTGGAGCGGCAGGGCCCGCGCGAGCGCTACGACGTGATCTTGTGCGATCTGATGATGCCGGTGAAGACGGGCGTGGAGTTCTACGCCGACGTGTCTGCGCGGCTGCCCGACTACGCGGGGCGCATCATCTTCCTGACGGGCGGCGCCTTTACCATGAAGGCGCGCGAGTTCCTGGAGCGCGTCTCCAACCTGCGCCTGGAGAAGCCCTTCGACACCGCCACCCTGCGCGGTCTGGTCAACGCGCAGCTACATTGAGCGCAGGCGCCGGCGGCAGAGACTGGTGGCCGAGGCGCACGGCCATGCCGGGATGGCGCTGCACCAGCTCGCGCAGCGCCAGCAGGCTCTGCTTGCTGCGCGCGCGGTCGCTGGAGAAGCTGCCCGGCTCGACCTCGTTCTGCCAGCCCCAGGCTGTGTGGCAGGCGTCACCCGTGAACAGCACCGGGCCCTCGGTGGAGCGCACCACGTACGCGGTGCTGCCGGCGGTGTGCCCGGGCACGTGCAGCGCCCAGAGCGTGCCGTCGCCGAACACGTCCAGCACACCCGCGATGCCCTCGCCGCCGCTCGCGGGAAACTGCCACTCGGACACCGCCGCGTGGCCCTCCAGCTCGCGATCGGTGGTGCCCTGCACGAACAAATTCTCGAAGCTGGTCTGCGCCGCTTCGCCAGGACCGGAGTACAGCGGCGTGCCCTTCGGGATGTCGGGCAGGCCCATCACGTGATCCAGGTGCAGGTGCGTCAGCAGCACGCCGCTCGGCGGCGCGCTCTGCCGTTGCAACCAGCTGCGCGTATCCAGCTGCACCTTCAGCTCATCGAGCCCGGCCACGCTCGCCACCAGCCAGCCGAGCGCGGAGCCCTCGCCGTGGATGTCCGCCTGCACGCCGCTGTCGATCAGGTACACGCCCCGGCTGGGATGATGCAGCGAGTGCAGGAAGATCTGGATGGGCTCATCGCGATCCTCCAGCCCGGCAGCGCGCGCCTTCGGGTCGTCCAGGTTGAGCAAGCCGGAGAGCGGCACCTGCCAGTGCGCCGCCGTCACCGTCTCCACCACGATCGGGCCCGGCTCATCGAGGGTCGACTCCATCGCCGCCAGCGAGCTGGGGGTGCCCAGCGGAGCAGGCTGCGCCCCGTGGCTGGTGACGGCGCAGCCCGCCAGCAGCAGCGCGCTGGCGGCGGCATAAATACTGGAAGATAGAAGGGAATAGTTCGCGTGGGTCATGCGGGTCGTGCCTCCAGACGGGGTGTGAAGCAGACGTACGGCATGCGCAGACGGATTGAAACTGACCAAGATCGGATGTATCCATCCAGAATCGGATGATAGACCTGCCGTGGGACGACGTGCGGCTGTTCCTCGCCATCGCGGAGCACGGCAGCCTGACCGAGGCCGCCCGTCATCTGAAGGTGGGCCAGCCCACGGTCAGCCGCCGGCTGGGCGAGCTGGAAGAGCGGCTCGGGTACACGCTGTTTCAACGCAGCGTGGAGGGCGCCACCCTCACCGCCGCGGGCGAGCGCTGGCTCCAGCCTGCGCGGCACATGGCCGAGTGGGCGGGGGAGCTGCTGCGCACCGCCGAGCGCGGCGATGCAACACCCAGCGGCGTGGTGCGCGTGAGCGCGCCGCCCGGAGTGGCGTACGATTTTCTGGCGCCCTTCGCGCGCGCGCTGCGCGAGCGCCACCCGCGCCTCTCGCTCGAGGTCTCGTCACGGGTGGAGTACGTGGATCTGGCACGCCGCGAGGCTGATCTCGCGCTGCGCACCCGCGCGCCCACGCAGCGCGATCTGCTCACCGTGGCCAGCTTGAGCCACGCCAATGATGCCTTCGTGGCTCCGCGCTATCGAGCACGGCTGCCCGAGCACCCCACCCTGGCGCAGCTCGACTGGATCGCGTGGGCGCCCCCGTTCGAGCAGCTGTCACCCAACCGCGAGCTAGCAGCAATGCTCCCCGGCTTCCGGCCTGCCTTCGCCAGTGATGATTTCATCGTGCAAAGGCGCGCGGCGGAAGAAGGCGTGGGCGCGCTCTTCCTGGGCCTGGTGCAGCACCGCTTCTCCCGTCGCAGCGAGCTGGTGCCACTCGGGCTCGAGCTCGGCGAGCACGGCCGGAGCTCGCTGCACGTGGTGTGCGCCAAGTCCGCTCTCGGCGTGCCGCGCGTGCGCGCCGTGGCCGAGCTCCTGGCAGAGGAGCTAGCGTGGGCCCAGCGCGCATCAGACGACCTCGCAAAGAATCGCGCGAGCCGCCCGCCGAAGGATCCCTGAACCTGCCCGTGCAATCCAATGTGCCCGTGCCCGTCCCCGCGCTACCCCCGAGCTAAACACCAGCTCAACAACCCCGCAGCCAACAAACCACCCCCCCAAGACGGGCCAGCCGGCAAGCATCCGGCAATCCGAGCTACCGCGTTCCGTCAGCTACCCGTTGTCACCCACCAGCAGAGCAGCCGTCCTGCAAAGGTGCGAGCTACACCGGCTTTTACGCGGCGTGCCGAGTAAATTCTGAGTCAGGTCTGGACGAAATCTCTGGCTCGCCATCGTCTTCTGTGGGACCCTGCACAGCTCCAGTGTGAGATTCGCTGCGGCCAACCGCGCACACACGGGGGTCTCCGCACGTGCGGAGCAATCGGAGCATGCCTGGCGCTGAGCGTGGACCGAGTTTTTCACGATAGCGCGACAAGGCAGATCTGATTCATGAACACCAAGCTATACGTCGGCAACCTGAGCTACTCCACCGGGGACGAGGAGCTCCGTCGCACCTTTGCCGAGTTTGGCACGCTGGTTTCCGCCACCGTGGTGACCGATCGCATGACGGGCCAGCACCGCGGCTTCGGCTTCGTCGAGTATGAGCGCGCGGAAGACGCGCAGCGCGCAATTGACGCCGTCAACGGCCAGAACGTCGGCGGCCGCAACCTGAACGTCAACATCGCCCGCGAGCGCGAGCCGCGCTTCGGCGGCGGTGGCGGCGGTGGTGGTGGTGGTGGCGGCTTCGGCGGCGGTGGTGGCGGCGGCTTCGGCGGCGGCGGCGGTGGCGGCGGTGGCCGTCCCGGCGGCGGTGGCCGTGGCGGCGGTCGCGGTGGCGGCCGTGGTGGCAAGGGCGGCTCGCGCCGCGGCGATGACGATCGCTGGTAAGCAGCGTCTCGTCACGTCTCTCAGCTCGTCATAGGTTTTGGGGGCCGGGCCTCCAGCGAGCGGACACCGAGAGAAAGCTCGGCGCGCCGCTCGCTGTCGGCTTTGTGATCCGGGGGGAAGCGGTCCATCGGGGGTAACGCGCTCAGGCGCGGTAGCTGCCGGCGCTGAGCCATGGCTCAGCCCCGGCCGGGCCATTGCTCCGGCGCGCCCGAGCATCGTGCAGCACGGGCGAGCCACTGCCAAGGCGTGGCCAAGCCACCGCTCACGCGCGGCGCCGGCGTCGAGCCACGATGCCGGCCAGCGCGACCAGCAGCCCTGCTGACATCCAGGTGTCACCCGGCGCGCCCAGCTGGCAGCCGTCGCTGCCCCGAGCGAAGGCTTCATCGTTCGCGCTCGGAATGTCGTCGCTGCTGCCCGTCGGGGTGGTTACCACGGGCTCAGGGTTATCGCTGAGTAGCTCCCCGGCGTCGGGAACAGTTGGCTCCGGTGGGGGCTCTGCATTCTCCTCGTATTGCTCGGGGACGCTGAGCTCGATCGACTCGGTCCAGCCCGAGAAGGCGCCCGTCAGATCGAACGCGGCCAGGCGGAAGTGGGTCGACGCTCCGAGCTTTGCCTCCGGCCAGCTGAAGACGCACGGAGCACTGGCCACCCAGACCATGCTTGGGGACGCGCCCATGAGCGTCAGGTCACTGATGCTGCCGCTCAGGTCCCCTGCGTCGAGTCGTGCGCTGCGCTCCAGGTCGAGCGCCACGAGTGTGCCCTCCGGACTGGGATCGCTGAGCACCGCGCCCAGCGTGTGGCCCCAGCCACCTTCGCTGGCGCGGATGGTCATGTTCGTGAGGTCTGGCACCGCGGGGGTCTGGTTGCGCGGACCTGCGCCCGTGGTGAAGGTGCTGGGCTCGGCGTAGCTGCGGCACGACACGGTATATTGCGTGTTCGGGGCCAGCTCCTCGCTCGGGCGAAAGACGGTGGTGCGAAACAGGGGGCTGGTGATCAGCGACGCGGTACCCGCCACCGGTTTCCCTTGCGGATCGAGCACGGTGATCTGGAACGTGTCGCCCACGTTCGCGCGCGAGCACCACACCAGCGTGTTGGTGGGTACGTCCGTGGCGTCGCGAGCTGGCGCGAGCACGCCGGGCTCGGCGCACGACAGCGCCTGCGCGGGCTCCGTCACGGTGTGAATCAAGGCCGCGGCGGCGCCGACCAGCAACGAACGAAAGATGTAGCTCATGACCATGCTCCGATAGGGAGCAGCCTGCGGCACAGGGGGACGCGCAGCAGCCTGCCCGAGCTACCAGAGAGCAAGCAGCGTGCCGCGGCGCCTCCAGCCTCGTCATCTCGCCGTGCTGACGCTGATTTTCAGCGGGGAGCCGGCGCGCTGTGCCAGGCCCCGTGCTGCCGTGTGCCAGGGGTGCAACTGCCGGTGGCACACGCAACCGAGGTCAGCAGCGGGCGCAGCTCAGCACTCCCGAGCTTGGACCAGCCTGTGGCTCCGGGGCGCTGCCGGAGCCGCGCTGCGCACACGCAACGCCACACCCGCCGCGAGGGCGCTGGCCCCGAGCCACACTGCTGCCGCGGTCCAGGTCGTTGCGTCGGGTGCGAGCAGGCTCTGTCCACGCAGTGCTTGCCACAGGCCGAGGCCCACCAGCGCCGCGTAGCTGCCTGCAGCCGCCTTCACCAGCCGCACGCGCTGGCGCTCGCCGAGGCGCGTGCGCCGCAGCCCCAGCGCGACCAACGGCAACAGCTGTAGCGCGTGCAAGCCAAGGAAGTGGGCGACCCGCAGATCGCCGTGCTCGCTGCTCCAGCCGGTGCCGGGCAGGCCCGCGCCGCCATCGGCTGCGCCGACGGTGTGAGCACCCAGGGCGCTCACCTGACCACTGCGCAGCTCTGCCAGCTGTGCCTGCGTGGGACGGGTCATCATCCCGCCCAGCGAGGCGCCGACGATCGTCACCATCATGCCCAGGCGCAGCGCCCAGGCGAGCGGCGCGTCGGGCAGCCGCTGGCGCCACAGGGCCACGGCTACCAGCACGCTGATCACCGTCTGCGCGCCGATGGCGGAGCCCATCACGATGTAAAGCACCCGATCGAGCACGGTGCTGGCGTTGAAGTGGCTGGGCACGCCGCGCGCCGCCTGGGTACAGATGATCGCCAGCTCGAGCACCAGCACGATGGCGCTGCTCCAGCCCACGATGCGGCGGGTGCGCGGGTGATCGCCGAGCAGGCTCAAAATCCAGCTCAGGGTGAGCCCGTACAGCAAGACCGAGATGGCGAACTTCGCGGGCTTGAGCCAGACCGGCGCGCCCAGCACCGTGCGCGGATCCAGCCATAGACCCACCAGGCTTCCGAGCAAGAGCGGCAACATGGCGAGCGAGGCCACGGTCAGCGGTGCGCTGCCCCGCCACGGCAAAGCGAGCAGACTGCGAATCCGGGAGACGGCGTGCATGGGGTTCAACCTTTCTGCGCCAGGAATGTTTACGATGTTTACATCGGTCTAGCTCCCGATGTAAACATCGTCAACATGCGCCGTCGATCTTGCTGCCGGAGCGCGCACTGCGCCCCACCGTTTCGCGCTAACTCAGCGTAAACGCGGACAATTGCTCGAGGACGAGCGCCGCAACCCGGCAGGCTGGTACGGCAGTGCTCAGGGCGCGGGCGGCTGGCGGCGCTCAGGGCGCGGGCGGTTGACAGCGGCCGCGCTGGTTGAGCACGAAACCCGGCACGCACTCGCACACGCCCAGCTCCGTGCAGCGCCCCCACAGCGCCGACTCGCGCGCGTCGTCATTGCAGGTCTGATTGGCGCCCAGGGTGCAGGGCGCGCGCTTGCCGCTGGGCGCTGCCGCCGGGGCGGTGCCGGACGGCGCCTCTGTGGTACCAGACGGCGTTTCCACCTCGGCAGGCTCCTGTGCTGACACCTCCGAGGGAACCGTCGCGCCATTGAGCTCGCTGCTCGGAGCTGCGGCCTGTCCGCAAGCGAGCGCCGCGAGCCCCGCGCACAGGGCGAGAGCGCAGCCGGCCAGCACGGTCGCGGAGAGGGCAGAGCTCGAGGTGGCGTGTACCCAGCGAGACGACATGCCCGACAGCCTAGCAGCCCACCTACGAGGCTGCACTACCTGCTCCGACGCTGCACCCGGCCGCCACCAGCGCCATTCGCGCTCGCGCAGAGCGGGAAACCGGCCTACGTTCTCCCCGATGACAGCGCTGCGCGTCGATATCTGGTCCGATATTGCCTGCCCCTGGTGCTACGTCGGCAAGCGCCGCTTCGAGCAGGCGCTGCAACGGCTGGGCGCGGATACACCCATCGAGCTGCACTGGCACTCGTTCGAGCTGGATCCGGGCGCGCCTGCGCGCGTGCCCGAGGCGCGGCAGGCAGAGCGCCTCGCCAGGAAGTACGGCATGTCGCTGCAGCAAGCGGAGCAGCGCATGGCGCAGCTGTCCGAGCTGGCTCAGGCCGAGGGCCTGCGCTTCGACTTTGATCAGCTGAAGCCGGGCAACACCTTTGACGCCCACCGCGTGCTGCACCTGGCCGCCGAGCGCGGCAAGCAGGACGCGGTCAAGGAGCGCTTCCTGAGAGGTTACCTGTGTGAGGGCGAGCCCATCGGCGAGCGCGAGGTGGTCGCGCGCCTGGCGCGCGAAGCGGGCCTGGACGCCGATGAGGTGGAGTCTACCCTGTCGAGCAGCGCGTATGCCGACGACGTCCGGGCCGATGAGGCACAGGCCGCAGCCCTGGGCATCCACGGGGTGCCTTTTTTCGTCATCGGCCAGCGCTACGGCATCTCCGGAGCGCAGCCAGCGGAGCTGCTCAGCCGCGCGCTGCAGAAGGCGCAGGCGGAGCTGGCGGCGGAGCCCGAGCTGGTGGAGGGAGCAGCCTGCGGCCCCGACGGCTGCTGAGCTGTCTGCCGCGACTCGCTCTCGGGGCGCTACAAAGCTTGCATGAGCACCCGCGTTCTCTATCGAGGAGCCCCCTATGACCTGCTGCCGGGCGAGACCTTGCTGGCGGGCCTTGCCCGCCAGGGAGTCGACATTCCCTCCTTCTGTCGCACCGGGGTGTGCCAGACGTGTCTGGTGCGGGCCACGAGCGGCAAGCCGCCCGCGCGGAGCCAGTCGGGGGTGTCGGAGACTCTGATCGCGAGTGGCTGCTTTCTGGCTTGCCAGTGCGTGCCCGAGGGCGTGCTGGAGGTGGAGCCCTGCCATGACGTCGGCACGTTCTCGACGCGGGTCGTGCAGGTGGAGCAGATGTCCTCGCGCGTGCTGCGCGTGGAGCTGGAGGCGCCGGCAGCCTTCAGCTATCGCGCCGGGCAGTTCGTGCAGCTGGAGCGCCCCGGCGGGGTAACGCGCCCGTATTCGCTCGCGTCGCTGCCGGGAGGGCCACACCTCGAGCTGCACGTGACCTTGTATCCCGGTGGCGCGATGAGCCAGTGGCTGCGCTGGGCCATTCACCAGCCCATCACTCTGCGCGGGCCCTTCGGCGAGTGCTTCTATCTGCAGGATGAGCTCGATCGACCGCTGCTGCTGGCGGGCACCGGCTCCGGTCTGGCGCCGCTGCTGGGGGTGCTGCGCAGCGCGCTCGCAGCGGGCCACCGCGCGCCCATCCACCTGTATCACGGCAGCTCCACCGTCGAGGGGCAATACGCCAGCGCCGAGCTGCAGCGTCTGGTGGCGGCCACGCCCAACTTGCGCGTCTTCGGCAGCGTGCTCACGCCTGCAGAGGCGAAGGCCGGCGCACAGCCGCCCGGCGTGCCTGCCGCGCCGACCAAGGCGGCAGAGCCCCGGTATCAGCTGCGCCATGAGCCGCTCGATCGCCTGATCCTGGCCGACCCGCTCGACTTCTTTCAGTGCCGCGTCTACCTGTGCGGTGACGGGGAGCTGGTGCAGCGGCTGCGCAAGCGCATCTACCTCTCCGGCGCGCCGCTCACTCGCATCCACATCGATCCGTTCCTCCCGCCGGCCCCTCCCGTGCCCGCCCCCGCCAGGTGACGTGCGCCTGGTGCCACGAGCGAGCGCCGTGCTCAGCCGGCGTGTGCGGTGGCGGTGCGCGCCGGAGGACGCGTGGTGGGACGGCGGCGCTCCTTGCGCTCGCTGACCTCGGGCTCACTGGCGGCAGCGATCAGCTCGCGCAGCAGCTCCACCGAGAGCGCCACGCTGGGCAGCTTCGGGCGGACCAGGGCCGCGCGCTCCTCGGCGCTGCGCCCGCGCGTCCAGCTCAGCTGGCGGGGCAGGGCGCGCTGGCACGCGGAGCCCTCCGCCGCCCGCACGATCACTACGGGGCTCGCGACCGGACCGGTGAGCGAGGGCTGCACGTCGAGCGCGAGCTCCATGCCGATCAAGCCCTCCAGCGCGCGCGCGGGATAGACCGCCAGGCGCAGCTCGTCCAGGTCGCTCACCCCGGTGCAGGAGCGGCCGAGCACTTGCACCGTCAGCTCCGGCCTGGCGCCGAGGCGCCGCAATGCTCGGCGCAGGAAGCGGCGGCTTGCCGCCAGCGCGGGTGCCGGCAGCTCTGCTGCGCGGCCGGTGCAGAACACCGGCAGCAGCGCGACCGCCGAGACGAGCAGGCAAGCTCCGTAATAGGGCGAGCGCTCGAACACGCGCAGCGCCAGCGCGCTCGCGCCGCCGAGCAAGCCCAGGAGCAGCATTGCCCCTGGAGCCCTGCCCACGTCCAGCCAGGCCCCGGGCAACGCCGGCCCGGGCACGTCCGCGAGCGCGCTCGGAGCGAGCGGTTGCCACTGGCCGGGACCGCGCAGCGGTGGCTCGAAGCGCGCGGGGCGGTAGCAGCCCAGCGCCATGGCCACCAGCAAGGTGAGCGCCCCGAGCAGCGGCAGGTCGAGCCACAACACTGCCACGCTGGCCGCGCACAGCAACAGTCCCGAGGTGGCGGCGCGCCCGTGATCGGAGACCCGCACCAGCGGCAGCACCTGGCTGCCCCGTAGCGCAGCTGCGCTGCGCACGGCGCGAGCTTTCTCCGCCGTCAGCAGCGCGTAGCCGCACGCGGCCAGCAGCACCCACGGCAACGTCCTGGTCCAGGGCGCGCGCGGCGCGCTGCGCTCCGGCGCGGGCCAGATGCCATCCAGATCGACCCCATCGGCTGCGCTCTGCTCTACCGCAGCGAGCTCCAGCACGCCGCGATCCAGCAGCACTCGCCAGCGCGGTGCTTCGTCTGCGCTGACCCGGCGCACCACCTCCAGCTGGTCCCGCTCGGCGGAGCGGCGCAAGGTGCTGAGCACGATGGCGGAGTGAGAGCTGCCGGCGGGCAGCCGCTCACCGGGAGGATCGAGCGCCTTGGGCGGCTGGGGCGCGGCCTGTGCGCGCACGATCAATGACGCCGTGTCCGGCGCTGGCGCCAGGCGCGGCCCCACCCAGAGCAGCTCTGCGTGCTGTCCATCGGGCAACACGCGCAGCGCGCCGCTCTCGGTCAGCTGCAGCTCATAGCCGAACTCCACGGTGAAGCTCCTGCCGCTGAGCGGCTCGGGCGGAGTGAGCGTGGCGCGACCGCTCTGCAGGATGACATCCAGCGGCGTCGAGGCGGAGCCTGGCGCAGCGTGATCCGCGCGCTGCGCGTGAGCATCGTGAGACAGCCGCGCGTCGGGTGCGATGCCGCTCACCACCAGCGTATCCCAGGCGCCGCTCGGGCTGTCGACGTGCAGCTGATGGCGCACGCGCGCGGAGCCGTCCGGCTCCAGCTCCAGGCTGGTGGTGCTGGAGACCACGCGAGGCTCTGCTGCCCAGCCCGCGCTCGGCCACCCGAGGAGCGCGAGGAGCGCGAGCACCCAACCGATCCGCGACAACGACATGGCGATGCCAACAGTGGGTACCGATCTCACCCGGAGCCGGCCAAATATGTCGCGCGGCTGGCCTTTCACCCGGGCGGCGCAGGCGGCTCTGCGGTGCTCAGAGCTTCAGTGCTGGCTGCTCAGGCGTAGAGCATGGCTCACGGCTTGGCCGCGTACGGCGCCGCCAGCTCGCGGAACACCTGCGAGGGCACGTGCAGCTCGATCTCGCCGCTGGGCCCCTGCGCGTGGCCGTTGGCGCGGAACAGCATCGGTGTGTCGCTTTCGCCCAGCGAGCGCAGCGTCCTGTCCAGCTTCTTCCGCTGCAGCCGCTGCTTGAGTGCGCTCACCGTCCAGAAGCCCGCCACGTTCGCGCGCTCGCTGCGCAGCGGCTCGAGCCCCGCGCGCCGCTCCAGCGTGCCTTCCGGTCCCGACGGCGCCAGCACGCCCGCCAGGCGCTCCTCCGCCAGCGAGGCATACGACGAGAACGCCAGCCAGCTGCGCGCCCCATCGCGAGCGGTGATCAACACCAGGGGCACGTTGCCGCTGGGAATGGCGCTCTTGTCATCGTCCGCGTCATACAGCTTGGCCATGGCGGACGCCGGCAGGCTGAGCTCATACACGCGGGACTCCGGCAAGCGTGCCGGGCCCTTCTTGCTGGTTACCTTGGGCAGCTTGTCCGTCTTCACCCCGTAGCGCTGGCTCAGGCCCTTGCGCAGCGCCGGGTCTTCATACGCCTTCAAGGTGCGCTCCAGGAACGCGCCCAGCTGCTTGCTCTCATCCTCCAGCCCCAGCAGCACGTAACCGGCGCGCGCGCGCAGTTGCTCGCGCGCGTCGGGCGACGCCCCGAGCAGCCGCTCCGGGACCTCCCCCTGCGCCGAGACCGCCGAGCCCATCAACGTCAGCAGCTGGTGCAACGCCTGCGGCCAGTCCTTTTGCACCGCGGCGGAAGCACCCAGCTGGCCCAGCCCGCTCTGCGCCAGGCGCTCCAGCAAGACCAGCGCGGGCTCATACGACTGTGGATCGGCCTTGCTCTGATACGACGCCTGGGTGGCGTCCTGCGGCAGCTTCCAGAACACGTCCGGAGCCGCCGCGGCGCGGCCCTCGGCGCTGCTCAGCGCGCTGGCCACCCAGGACGTGGAGCCGCGCAGGCTCACGCCCAGCTTCATCGTCAGCTCGGCAGGGTTGTTCTCCTTCAGGTGCAGATCCAGCCGCAGGTCGTTCAGCTCGGCTGCCAGCGAGCTGACCTCCGCCACGCTGGAGCTGAGCAGCTCGCGCAGCGCCGCGTCGAACTCGGCGTTGCCGATCGAGACCTCACCCATGAGCATGGGGATGCTCAGCTCGAGCAGCTGCACCTTGTCGCCGTACAGGCGCCAGGCGGGCTCCGCGCGCAGCTCCAGGTGAAACGCCGCGTCGCCTGCTGCCTGCGCGGGATTGCCGCGCGTCAGGTACGGCGCGAGCAGCTCGAGCGACTCCGCGTTCTCGCTGCAGACCAGGCGCACCTTGGCCTTGCCCAGCGCCGGCGCGATGAAGCACAGCGTGTTCTCGTTGGGCCGCACGCTGTACACGCCGGGCTCCACGGGGTCGACCGGCATGTCCATGCCGCGGAAGGCATCCAGCGCAGCCTGGCGCGACGTCAGCCCCACCGCCGCGGCGAAGTAGACCTTGGGCTTGTTCTTGCTCTTGGGATCGAGCGTGGCCACGGCGTCCACCGGCGCATCCAGATCCAGGATCGGCAGCAGCTGCGAGGCCGCGCCGGTCTGCGCCAGCGCGCGCCAGTCGAGCCCCAGGCCCGTCCAGCCCAGCACCGTGTCCAGGCTCTGCGCGGGGGCGCGCAAGCTGGACAGCGCCACCAGGTTCTCCGGGGCGGCCACCGGCGTGAGGTCTGCCGCCACCTCTGCCTCGGCCCCGGACTGCTCCGCCGCCTCGGTTGCCGCAGAGGCAGCTTCCGGCTTGCTGGAGGAAGAGCAAGCCGAGATCCCTGCCAGCAGCGACGCTGCGGCCATCGAGCGCAAAGCAAAGCGGTGCCGATCAACCCTCATGCCAGCAAAGCTAGTCCCTCACCGGGAGCCGGTCGAGTAACTTGCAAGCACGGCCGCCGAGCGGCGAGCGGCGCGCTCGGCAGCGGGCGCGAAATGCCTCAGGGTCGCTGGCCCCTCGGGGCCCTCAGGCGTCGTGGCCCTCGGGGGCGAGGGCCAGCGTCGTGCCCCCGAGCCATTATCTGCGGCCCCTCAGGGGCTCAGCGCGAGCATGCGCTCCAGCGGCAGTCGAGCCGCCTCGCGCAGCGCGTCGCTCATCTCCAGCCTCGGCTCCATGCGCTCCAGCGCGTGACACACCTTCTCCAGCGTGTTGAGCCGCATGAAGGGGCACTCGTTGCAGGCGCAGTTGGCCTCGGGGGGCGCGGCGATCAGCTGCTTGTGCGGTGCCCGCTTGCGCATCTCGTGCAAGATGCCGGGCTCGGTCGCCACGATGAACGCCTGTGCGTTGTCATTCACGACGAAGTTCAGCAAGGCGTTGGTGGAGCCGATGTAGTCGGCCATGTCCAGCAGCGGCTCTTCACACTCCGGATGCGCCACGAGCTTGGCCGCCGGGTGCTGGTGACGCAGCGCGATGAGCTTGCGCTGGCTGAAGGTCTCGTGAACGATGCAGCCGCCAGGCCAGAGCTCCATGTGGCGCCCGGTCTGCTTCATCACGTACCGCCCCAGGTTGCGGTCGGGAGCGAATAGAATCTTCTGATGCGCGGGCACCGACTGGACCACCCGCACTGCATTGCTGGAGGTGCAGATGATGTCGCTCAGGGCTTTCACCTCCGCCGTGCAGTTGATGTACGAGATGGCGACGGCGCCGGGATGCTGAGCGCGCCAGGCAGCGAACTTGTCCGCGGGGCAGCCGTCGGCGAGCGAGCAGCCCGCGTTCATGTCGGGCACCAGCACGGTGCGCGTGGGGTTCAAGATCTTGGCCGTCTCCGCCATGAAGTGCACGCCGGCGAACAGGATGACGTCGGCGTTCGTGCGCTGCGCCTCGCGCGAGAGCTGCAGCGAGTCACCGATGAAGTCCGCCAGCTCCTGGATCTCGCTCTCCTGGTAGAAGTGCGCCAGGATGACCGCGTTGCGCTCGCGCTTGAGCTCGCGAATGCGCTCGTCCAGATCCAGGGTGCTGCCGACGGCGCTGGCTTGCCGGGCGCCAGCGGCGGCCGCCTCGGAGCCAGCACCGGGGCCAGCCGAAGCGGCGCCGGGCACGGGCTGGCCGGCGATGGGGAGAGAGGCAAGGCTTCGCATCGCACGTTGCATAGTCACTGTGGCCAGTTTCGCAATGCGGCCATGAGGCCTGTGTGCCAGGATCAGACGATGTCCGCCCGTGCCATGCCCGACCGTGTGATGTTGGCCCCGGCGAGGCTCAGCCGTGCGACGCCCGCCCCTGCGGTGGGCCTGGGGCGCCAGGGCGGTAGCTCGAGGCGGCGCCTGCCGCGCGCTCTGCTCGGCAGGTCCCTGCTCTGGTTGAGCAGCGCGGTCGCGGGTGGCTCGCTCTCGGGTTGCGGGCCCGCGCTGTCTCCGCCCGCCGCCGCAGGCAAGGTGGAAGCAGCCGGACCCGCCCAGGCGAAGCTGGGCGGCTGGATGCTGGCTGCGGACGAGGTCAGCGTGCGCGACGCACAGGTCACCCCCGATGGCCGCCGCCTGTTCATCCTGCGCGGTACGCGCTGGGTCGATCACCCCGACGGCTCCCTCTCTCGCGCGCGCCAAGTGTTCGAGCAGGAAGACGTCAAGGGGCTGGCGTTGCCAGCTCACCTGGGAGGCGGCTACGTCTTCTACGCCACCACTGGCCCCGGCACTGATCTGTGGCGCGCCGCCAGCTGGACGGGGGAGCTCGCGCCGCTCGGTCGGGTCGAGCCTCCGGTGAGCCAGATCATCCCGGGCTTCGATCGTCTGTATCTGGCCAGCGCCACCAGCTATGCGCTGCGCGCGCTCGATCCGGAGAGCGGCCAGTCACTGGATCTCGCACCGCTGCCGCGCGCGGCCGCGTACGGCGAGATGGCGTTCCTCGACGCCTGGACGGGGGTCGTGCTGACCGGCGTGCGCGGCGCGCTCGCCAGCTTCGACGCGGGCGAGAGCTGGACCTCCGTGGGCGCTCCGGACGCGGTCACCAGCGTCTCGCTCGGCCCCGCTGGCAAGCTGCTGCTCGGCACTGATTCCGCGCGCTACGAGCTGGATGCCAGCGGCCAGTTGCTGGCCACCAGCCCCAGCGGCAGCGACGCGCTGTTCCAGGGGGCGCAGACGCTCGGGCGCTACGCGCAGGGCGCCTTTCCCAGCCGCCCTGCCGTGAGCCTGGCCACGCACCCACTCGGGCGCCGCCCGCTGCGCGCCGCCGTGCTGCGCGGGGTGCCTGACACGCCGGAGACGGCGGTGGTGCTGGAGGCTGGCGCGCTCGGGCGGGTGCGGTTGAGCGACGGCGCGCTGCTCTCCAGCCAGCCCTACGAGGGCAGCTCACCGTGCCGCGGCGTGGCGCTGGGCAGCGGCATCGGCTTCGTGTGTGGCGCGCCCACCGGGCCCACGGAGCTCCACGCTTACGTGCAGCAGCGGCTGCAGCCCGTGCTGCGCCTGGACGGCGCTCATCGCGTGCGCTCGAGCGGCAACGGCGCGCTGGTGATCGATGCGCCGTGCGCGCTGCTGCGCCGCCCGGAGGAGCAGCGTGAAACAGCCGCGGCGCGCCGCCCGCAGCAGCAGCGCGGCCAGTACTGCGTGCGCTCCCCGTCGGGCGCGCTGTTCGACGTGCTGGTGCGCGGTGAGCTGGGTAACGAGCGCGTGGTCGCGCTGCGCGACGGGCGCGCGGTGGTGCTGGTGCCGCCGCGCCCGGGCAGCCCCGGGCGGCTCTCGATCGTCACGCCCGACGGCACCAGCAGCGAGCGCGAGCTCGAGCTGGAGCCAGAGAGCGGGCCCGCCGCGCGCCTGGCGCGCTCGGGGCTGTGGCTGGATGAGCTGTGGGAGCTCGCGCCCGGGCAGCTCGGCGCGTGGATCGTGGGCGCGCAGGCGTTCGCCGGAGCCCACATCGATCTCGATGGGCTGGTGCAGCTGGGGCGAGTGCAGGACGGTGTGGACGAGACCTCGTTCCATGGCCCGCACGCGCTGCAGATCGCTGCCTCCGCCAGCCTGCGCGAGAGCCTGGACTACGGCTTCGACTGGCGCGTCTCGGAGGTGCCGCCGGTGCTGGTCGCGGCGGGGCTGGCGCGCTCTGCGCCGCGGCCCGCGCGCGGCTGCTCGCCGGTCGGCTGTGTGCACGACGACTGGCTGCGCGTGGGCTATGGCCAGCCCGACGACGAACACGAGCCCGCGCGCCCCGAGCCCCCGGAGAAGGTGGCGTTCCCCTCGTCCGGCTTCGCCTTCTGGAATCTGGAGTGTCGAGCCACGGGTGGCTTCGCTCGCGGCTATCCCGAGGCCGGCGCCCGGCGCTCGCCGGCAAGTGGGCCGGAGCGCCCCAGCCGCAGCACCGGCAGCCCGCGCGGCAGCGGTACCGGCAGCAGCGCGGGAGGCAGTACGGAGCCGCCGGAGAGCAGCGCCTGGATCCAGTTCCAGGGGCAGCCGCCGCCGGCGCGCGGTCCAGGCGAGCTCGGCTACGACTTTGGCGAGACCAGCGAGAACGGCGCGTACCGGGCCTATGCCTGGGGGCCGGGCAGGGCAGACTGGACGCGCCAGGGGCGCTGGGCGGTGCGGGTGGGCGACAGCTTCTCTCTGGCCACGCCCTGGAGCACGTTGCCCTCGCGCGTGCCGTGGACAGATGCGGCCAGCGCTGGGCAGGCCTTCGGGCTCGACAACAATCTCGGGGTGGACTGGTGGCTGCGACTGGCGGCGACGGGCGAGGCGGGCCTGCTGCAGCTGCGCGTGCGGTCCGAGACCAGCTTGCATCTGATCGCTCGCGAGCGCGGCATCACCACCCTGCAGGCTCCACCCAGCGGGGAGCTGGGCACGCTTGCCGGCGTTCAGGAGGTGAACGACCGCTGGTATGTGGGCAGCTCGCGAGCCGAGCAGTTTCAGCTGTACCGGGTGGAGCAGGGCAAGCTGCAACTCCTGGCCACCTATCCGTTGTGGGGGCGGATCTCCACTCAGCTGATCCGCAGCGTGCAGGGCGATGAGCTAGGCCTGCTGCAGAAGTCGACGGGCGCGGGCTGGCTCGTGCTGCCCATCGATCTGGAAACCTTCCAGCCCCAGCCTGGCTTTCACATTTCCAACGAGCAGCTGGGCAAGGTGCCCCCGCGCTGCGACGAGGGTCGCCCGGGCTGGCTCGCCGTGGCCGGCGTGCCGCTCACCGACAGCTCCGTCTCGGAGTCGAACACTCACCTGGAGTTCGCGGGCAGCGCCGCTGGCCTGCGCACCAAGCGCCTCACCGCTCGCGTGGTGTTGGATGAGACAGGCGTGTGTGTGGATGCGCTGGCTGCTCTGGCCGATGGCGCGAGCGGCACTGATCCACGGAGCAACGATGCCGGCGCGACGCGCAGCGGCTTGCCACTGGTGGTCACCGACCCAGCGGACGATCGGCGCTGGTCTTTCCTGTGTACGCAGTGATGGCGCGCACGGTTGCTCGAGATTTTGCGCGAGCTGCCCGCTGCGGCTGTCTCACCATGATTGGCAGGGCCGAGCCGTTTCGACCTGCGCCAGCCATCGCTCGAGTCAATAGCGAGTTTGGGGGCCGCGCCTTTCACATTTGAAATGCGCTGAGTGCGAGAACGAAAGCTTCGAGAATCGAGCGCTTTGTTCGACATCAGGCATTTGCAATCCACGATGGTTGTTGGTACGTGAACGTGGTCCGCGCGGAGCGAGGCTGTCCCCCCCCGGCCCCTCTGCGCGGACTCTTTCGTTTTGTGCGCGCCGTTTCGTTGCGCGCTGTTCCCGTGTGTTGAGCACGCGCGCCGAGATGACGCTTCCCTGCACGAGCCGGTGCCGAGCGAAGCAAGGCGCAAGCGCTCGTGCGAGGCGGCTAGCCAGAGTCTGCTAGCCAGCCATTCGCCTGCTCCGCGCAGTCAGCGCGCGCCGAGCTCGCGCGCACGCTGGCTGGCGTGTTGCACCGCGCGCGCCAGGGTGGCGCGCAGCGAGCCCGCCTCCAGCGCGGCGATGCCCGCCGCCGTGGTACCGGCAGGGCTCATCACGCGGTCCTTCCACTGCGCCGGGTGATCGCCGCTCTCCAGCAGCAGCTGCGCCGAGCCGAGCACCGTCTGGGTGGCGAGCAGCTGCGCCGTCTCGCGGCTCAAGCCGGCGTTCACGCCGCCGTCCGCCAGCGCCTCGATCACCAGCATCACGTACGCAGGGCCGCTGCCGGACAGACCGGTGACGGCATCCATGTGCGCCTCGTCCACCACCACGCTGCGGCCCACGGCGTCGAACAGCGCGCGGCTGAGCTCCAGATCCGCCTCCGTGGCGCCCGGGCCCGGGCACAGCGCGGTGGCGCCGGCGCCGACCAGCGCGGGCGTGTTCGGCATCGTGCGCACCACGCGCGTGCCCGCCGGCAGCGCGTCGGCGATGGTGGCCGTGCGCACGCCGGCTGCCACCGAGATCACCAGCGTGCCGGGCTGCAACACGGGCGCGCACTCGCGCAGCACCGCGGCCATGCTCTGCGGCTTCACGGCAAGCACCAGCACCGAGGCCCAGGCGCACAGCTCCGCATTGCTGTTCGCGGCCAGCACCCCGTGAGCGCTGGCGCACGCCTCGCGCCTGGCGCGCTCCACGTCGCTGATCCTGACTTGCTCCTTCGTCACCGTGCCCGCGCGCAGCCAGCCGCGCAGCAGCGCACAGGCCATGTTGCCGGCACCGATGAACCCGATCCGCTCTTTGCTCATGGCGCGAGGATCGTGCCCCGCCCGCAGCGCGGCAAGCGGGAGGTTATTGCCTGGCTGCGCGGCCTAACATGAAGTCGGCGTGCCGCGGCCCCAGCTGATCGACGAGCAGCTCCTCGATCTGGCGCTCCAGTCGCCCGCGCTCCTCGGCATCGCGATACTGAAACTGGATGCCCATGCCGGCCGGGTTGGCGTTGCTGGCCTCGTCCGGCGAGGTCACCCACATCACCTTGGCGCGCAGCTGGATCGGCTCCTCCATCTGCGGCACTCCCAGCGAAAACACGAACTCCGTGTCCGGTGGCAGCGGCTCGGCCGTGGCCACGAAGGTGCCGCCGCGCGAGATGTTCTTCACGTAGTCGGCAAAGAACGCATTCAGGCGCTGGTACCGCACCACGAGCTCGATTGACTCGCGCGGCTGCTCCAGCTGGTCGGCGTCCGGCATGGCCATTCCTCAAGCGTAGCCTCGCCAGCTGGGCGCGACAAACGCCCGCCATTGCCGTCCCCGTACGGTACGGCCTGCGATAGGGTGCGCCCTGCTACCCCACCCGATGTCCACCCCTACCGTGATCCTGCCGCTGCCCTCCGGCGCCCCGCGCGGCCTGCGCCTGGCCAGGGATGAGCACGGCGTGCCACATGTCAGCGCTCCGGATCTGGCCGCGCTCTCCTGGGGGCTGGGTTATTGCCATGCGCACGATCGCGGGCTGCAGCTGTGGTTGACCCGCGTGCTGGCGCAGGGGCGCGCCAGCGAGTGCCTGAGCGCCAGCGCCGAGTGCCTGCTGATCGATCGCTTCTTCCGCCGCCTCGGCCTGCAGGGCTCGCTCGAGAGCCGGCCCAGCGGGCGCGAAGCGGAGCTCTCCGCGTATGCTGCCGGCATCAACGCGCGGCTGCGGCAGGGCGTGCCGTGGGAGCTGCGGCTGATCGGGTACCAGCCCGAGCCCTGGACCGTGGCCGACAGCGTGCTGATGACGCAGGTCATCGGCTACGTGGGTCTGGCGCAGACCCAGGGAGAGCTCGAGCGCCTGCTGCTGGAGATGGTGCAGGCCAAGGTCAGCGATCAGGCGCTGCAGGCGCTGTTCCCCGACATCCCTGAGCTCCAGGCGCTGGACGGCAGTGATCCACGCCTGCCCAGCCGCGAGCTGTTGTGCCGCGTGCGCCTGGGCGAGCGCGTGGTGCCCCAGGCCGTGAGCTGGCTGCACGCCATGCCCGCCGCCGTGGCCTCCAACACCTGGGCGCTGGCGCCGCACAAAACGCGCTCCGGACGCGCGCTGCTCGCCAACGATCCGCACCTGCAGATCAACCGCTTGCCCAACGTCTGGTACGAGGTGGTCGCCCGCCTCGACGGTGAGCCCGGGCACTACGCCATCACCGCCACCATGCCCGGCCTGCCGGTGCCGCTGCTCGGGCGCACGCCGCAGCTGGCCTGGGGCGCCACCTACAGCTACCTCGACGCCACGGACTCCTGGATCGAGGAGTGCCGGGATGGCGCCTACCGTCGGGGCGATACTTTTGTGCCATTTCGAGTGCGGCGCGAGCGGCTGCTGCGCAAGAAGCAGCCGCCGCTGGAGCTCACCTTCTACGAGAACGAGCACGGCGTGCTCGACGGCGATCCGCATCAGCCCGGCTACCTGCTGTGCACGCGCTGGGCCTCCGCGGGCAGCGGCCTGCGCTCGATCGAGGCCATGTTCGAGCTGTGGACGGCGCGTGACGTGCACGAGGCCGAGCGGGTCTTCGACCAGGTCGAGACGGGCTGGGTGTGGAGCATGGCGGATCACGCTGGCAACATCGCGCTGCAGATGTCGGGGCTGGTGCCGCGCCGGCGTGCGGGGCTGAGCGGCCTCGTCCCGCTGCCGGGCTGGCTGGCGGAGAACGACTGGCAGGGGTTTCTGACGGCGAGCGAGCTGCCGCGGCGCCGCAACCCGCCCGAGGGCTTCATCGTCGCCGCCAATGACGATCTGAGCGCGTACGGCCCCGTGCGCGTGCAGAACGCCACCATGCCGGACTACCGTGCCGATCGCATCCGGCAGCTGCTCGAGCCGCGCTCCGACCTGGGCATCGAGGATTGCCTCGCCATCCAGTACGACATCGTCTCGCTGCAGGCGCAGCTGTTTCTGGAGCGCCTGCGCCCGCTCTTGCCGGGCGATCCTGTCGCGCGCCTGCTCTGCGACTGGGACTGCCGCTACACGCGCGAGTCCAGCGCCGCCACCTTGTTCGAGCGCTTCTACCGTGAGCTCGGCAGCCTCGTGCTGGGCCGCTACCTGCTCGGCCCCGCCGTGCTGAGCTACCTGCGGCAAGAGACGCCGATCCTCATCGCCCACTACAAGAACTTCGACGCGGTGCTGCTCGAGCCCCCGGTGCAGCTGTGCGGCGGCCGCAGTCGCGACGAGCTGTATCGCGAGGCGTATGCAGCAGCGGCCAGCGCTGGCCCCCCGCAGCCCTGGCGCACCCAGACCCAGCTGCGCTTGCCGCACCTGCTCTTCGAAGGCCGCTTGCCTGGCTGGCTCGGCTTCGATCGCGGGCCCGTGGTGCTGGCGGGCAGCCGCGCCACCGTGTGTCAGACCCAGTTCTATCGCGCCGGCGGCCGGGACGGCTGCCTCGCCGCCAGCATCCGCTTCGCCACCGACTTCGCGCGCGATACCCTGCACAGCAACCTGTGCGGCGGCCCGAGCGATCGCCGCTTTTCGCCCTGGTATTGCTCGGAGCTCGGGGCGTGGCTCGACGGGCGCTACAAGACCCTGCAGCCATAGAGGGGCTCGTCGCGGCGAGGCCATGCGCGGCTCCAGGATGAGCCCGCCTGCTGACGTATCCCGAGGCCCGGCGGGAGGTTAACTCCGCGCGCCCAGCGAGCGTTGTCGCTGTCATGCTCGCTTCGTCGCGCGTCAGGCGCTGCGCTCTACTGCTCTGCTTACCTTGGGCGCTGCTCGCGCCGCCGGTCGCCGCCGAGCCCACCAGCGCGCCCGCGAGCCCGGTAGCGGATGGCGAGACCGCGGAGCAACCTGCCGCGAGCGCTGCTCGCCGCTGGTACGGCAGCCACGTGTTGCTCGCCGACGCGGCCGGTCTGGTGCTGGGAGGAGCCCTGGCGCTCGGCCTGCCCGAGCGGGAGCGTCGCCCCTCCGATCTGGGGCTGGTGGGCTCGGCCTGGTACGGCGTGGGCGCCGTTGCAGCTCCGGCGGTGCACTTCGCTCACGGCCAGCGCGGCGCAGGCATGGCCTCGCTGGCGACGCGCACCCTGTTGCCGCCGCTCGCGGGAGTGCTCGGGCTGGCCGCCGGCTGCGTGGGCAACGGCAGCTCTGAAGCCAGCTGCCGCCGGAGCGGGGCCACCGGCGGCACGCTGGTGGGGCTGGCGGTGGCGGCCGCCTACGATGTCAGCGTGCTCTCGTATGAGGGCGATGCAGAGCCAGAGCCCGAGGCGGGCGAGCGGCGCTGGTACGGCTGGGAGCTCCTGGTGCTGGATGGAGCGCTGCTGCTCGGCGGTGCTTACGTGGCTGCGCGCGGGCCGCGCAACGACCAGGGGGAGAAGCTGGAGCCGCAGCTCTCGCTCTGGGCCACGGACTATGCGTTCGGCTTGTTCGGGGGCCCGATCGTGCATGCCGTGCATGGAGAGTGGATGCACGCGCTGGCATCGCTCGGCATGCGCTCGTTCGTGGGCCCCCTGGGGGCCGTGGCGGGGCTGATGGGGCACTGCGCCGCCAGCGGCGGCGCGAAGGGCTGCTCCAGCACCGGCGCCACGTACGGCCTGCTCGGCGGGCTGCTGTTTGTCGATCTGTTCGACGCCTTCGTGCTCGGCTGCGAGGAGATCGAGCCAGAGCAGGCCGGTGGCGTGCAGGCCAGCCTCAGCGCTGGCCCCGGCTTCATCGCCATCTCCGGCACCCTGCCGTAGCGGCGCGGCCGCTCTCAGGGGCGGACGCGTGCCTGTCAGGGCAGCGCCACCTTGGCCGGCAGCTTCGGCTTCGGCAGCTTCTGACGGCTGCGGAGCAGATCTCGCGCGATGGTGACCTCGACCAGCTGAATGGCTTCGCTGTTGGCGACCTCGCGCAGCCGCTCGAGACCCTTCTCGTCGAGCGGGCCGCTCATCGCGGCATAGAAGGTGGCCTCTACCCGCTCGACCGGGGTCGACGCCTGCGCCAGCAGCTCCTGCCCGCTCGAGCGGCCCCGCCCCCACGCTGCGAGCTTGGAGACCCAGCCGCTGGAGGCGTCGATCTGTGCCAGCGCCTCGTCCACCGTGCCGTCGCTCGGCACGCGCAGGCGCTGCTCCAGCAGCTTGAGCCAGAGCGCCGCGTACACTGTGTCTTCATCGGCGAGATCGGCCGACAGCGCGCGGCGCACCGAGTCGCGCGCGCCGCGCAGATCGCCGATGGTGAGCGAGCGGCGGGAGCTGTCGAGCACGGTCTCCGTCATCTGGCGTACGTCGTTGCGCGACGCCTCATACGCGCGCTTGGACGCGCGCTGTGCCGCGTCGCGCTCGTCATACAGCTCGAAGCAGCGGCCGAGCACGCGCTCCGCCATGGCCAACTCCTGGCCCGTCTTGGCGGCGCTGCGCGCGGACAGGCCGAGCATCAGCGCCGACTCCAGGCTCTCCTCCGCCCGATCGTTGTCGCCCATCTCGCGTAGCACCTCGAAGCGCAGGAGCTGCGACTCTGCCTGCGCCGCCGCGTCCCCCGTGCCCTTGGTGATCTCCACCACGCGATCGAGCGAGGCGAGCGCGCCCTTCAGATCCTTGCGCTGGCGATCGATGGCGGCCAGCAAGCGCAGCGCGTCGGCGGTGGGCTCGAGCTGCACGGCTCGCTCCACGTGAGGTCTCGCCCGCCCCAGATCGCCGGCGCCCGCCTCGATGGCGCCCATGTAGAAGTGCAGGCGGCCCGAGGAGGGGGTGACGCGGCCGCCGTACACCGGACGCTCCGAGAGGCGAATCAGGTTCTGGGCGTGCTGGAACGTGCGGCGCGCGGCGGCCAGATCACCGAGCGATTCGTCCTGGCGGATCGACTCCAGCACGAAGCGCAGCGCCCAGCTTGCCTCCCGCGTCTGATCGGACTGCTCCAGCGCCTGCTCCAGGAGCAGCGGCGCCACCTCGCCCATGCCGTGCGCGAGCAGCAAGCTGCTAAGCGGCATGGCGGCGCGAAACGAGCCCGGCTCGGCGCGATACAGCTCCAGCGCGGCACCCCAGGAGGCAGCGCGTGCCAGATCGGGGTCGAGCGAGATGCCCGAGTCGTCGGAGCCGTCCGCGGACTCGAACAGCTGGAACAGCTCGGTCCAGGCCTCCGGGTCATTCTCGGTGGCAGCGCTCTCCACCCGTTCGCGCAGGCTGGGCGCGGTGATGCGCGAGATGTTCTCGTCGTCGAGCGCGTTGAGCGCGCCCGAGGCGTCGCCCTGGCGCAGGTACAGCGCCACCAGGGTGAGCGGTCCGGTGCGGATCGCCCGGAACGCCTCCAGGCTCTCGTCCTGCTCGAACAGGCTCTGTGGCGCCATCTGCTCGGCGCTGAAGCTCATGGCCTGCTCCGCCCAGCGCAGGGTCTCGCGATGGGCGCGCTCCAGCGCCTCGCGCGAGGGATCGAGCAGCGCTTGCTGAAGTGCGGCCTGCTGCGCGGCAGCGCGAGCCTGCATCGAGCCGGGTGGGCGCGTATCTTCTTGCCAGCGACGCAGCGCCTCCAGATGATCCTCCGCGTCCTTGCGCGCGGGGCCCGGGGGCAGGCGATCTACCAGCAAGGAATACAGCGCCTCGGCCTGGCCCTCGTTGCCGAGCTTGGCCAGCGCGGCCGCACCCTGACTCAGGGCATCGCTCCGGCCGGCCAGCATTTCGGGGCGCAGCTCACCGGCGCGCAGCATGTACAGGGCGCCGCGCAGCAGCGCCACGGCCATCTCGTCGTGGCCTCTGGCAAAGAGCCCCGAGGCGCGCTCCAGCTGGCGCTGTACGACGGCCACCAGCAGGCCCAGGCGGCGCGGCGTGGCCGCCGGCTGCTGCAGCACCTCCAGGGTGGCCGCGGCAAATGCCTCGTCCTTCACGTTCACCGCTTCGATCGGCGTCTGCTCGGCGCTGCGCGCCGTCTTCGGCTGGGTCACCGTGGCGGGGCCGCACGCCGAGCTCACGCCCAGACCGAGGCCGAGCAGGAGCGCGAGCAGGCTGCCGCGGAGGTGACAGCGCAGGCCGCTGGGGAAACAACAGAGCAGCCTGCTGCGGAGGGGAGCCGGCAGCCATGGTGAGGGCGTGAACTTCATGCTGTGAAGCTTTCCGAGCGGCGGCGTGATTCTAGCTAACTAGTCCCGAGCGTCCACGATGTCGAACGATTGCGCCGGCCCCGCGCTGCCGCCACCCTGCGGGAGGCCTCTGCTTATTGAGGGTTTCTGTGCCAAACTGAGTGACGGCGAGCGCCTCGCATGAACGAACCCCCGCGCAGCATTCCCCGACACCTCGCCGATTTCGAGCTGGTGCGCCGGCTCGGCTCCGGCGGGATGGCGGAGGTCTTCCTCGCCAAGCGCCGGGGGGCGGAGGGCACCTACAAGCTGCTGGTGGTCAAGCGCATCCTGCCTGCGCACATCGCATCCGACAGCTTTCGCGCCATGTTCGCGGAGGAGGCGCGGCTCGCCACGCGGCTCAACCACCCCAACATCGTCCAGGTGTACGACTTCCAGGACGCGGGCGAGGCGGGGCAGTTGCTCAGCATGGAGTACGTGGAGGGGCCCGATCTCGGCAAGCTGATGCGCCGCGCGCGCAAGGACGACGAGCGCGTCCCGCCGTATGCCGCCGCGTACATCGTGAGCGAGGTGGGCCGCGGCCTGCACTACGCACACGAGCGCACGGACGATCGCGGGCAGCGGCTCGAGATCGTGCACCGTGACGTCTCGCCGCAGAACATTCTGCTCAGCTACGACGGCGCGGTGAAGGTGGCGGATTTCGGCATCGCCACCGCCAACGTGTTCCGTGAAGAGCAGGGGGTGCTCAAGGGCAAGATCAGCTACATGTCGCCCGAGCAGGCGCGCGGCGAGAAGGTGGACCGCCGCTCGGACATCTTCTCGCTGGGCATCATCTTGCACGAGCTGCTGAGCGGGCGGCAGCTGTACGTGCGCGAGGAGGGCAGGGAGCTGCTCGAGGTGGTGCGCGCGGGCGCCATCGAGGCGCCCGGCGTATTCAACAAAAACGTGCCGCCGGAGCTGGAGGCGATCGCCATGCGCGCGCTCTCCAAGGATCCGGACAACCGCTTCCAGACCGCGCGCGACTTCGCCTCGGCGATCACCCGGGTGCTGCTGGAGAAGCAGGTGCTGGTGGACTCCGATGTCATCGGCGAGATCATCGGGCGCCTTCTGCCGCGCGAGCCGGTGCCCGCAGAGGAGGAGCCGCCGCTGGCAGAGGTCGAAGGCTCGCTGTCGCAGGCGGGCTCCGTCACGGGCAACCTGGGCTCGGAGTCGGTCAGCGGTGGCACCAGCCGCTCGCTGGGGCGCCCGCGGCTGCGCGACAGGGTGGGGCGTGAGGTGCGCCACGTCGCCATCGTGGCGCTACGCCTGCACCAGCTGGATGCGCTGCGCGAGGCCATCGGCGCCACGCGCACGGCGCGCCTGATGGAGCGCCTGCGCACCACGCTCGGTGAGATCGCCTTCAAGCGAGGCAGCACCTGGACCTGGAGCGGCTTCGTGCCCGCGACGGAGGGCGGCTCGCCGGGCGCGGCGGTGGAGACGGCTCAGGCAGTGGTGGGCCTGATGGCGAACCCGTCCGGCGCCGCCGCCAACGCGGCGTGGCTGGCGGTGGACGTGCACGAGGCGATCCACGGTCTGTGCGACGGCCTGCCGGTGCAGCTGGCCGCGAGCGTGGGCATCGTGCGCGGCATCGCTGCCGGGCAGCGCGATGACGCGGGGCACCTGATCCGTCACACCTTGCAGGGGCCGGGCACGCGCCTGGCGGCGTTGCTGGCGGAGAAGGCGCCGCCCCACCAGACCTGGGTGGCGGGTGGCCTGTACCGGCTGGTGCGGCGCGATTTCGTGTGGGCCGACGTGCCCAGCGTGGAGTTCGAGGTGCCGCAGTGGTCGCGCTTGCCGCGCAACATGCACACCTACGCGCTGCGCCGCCCGCTGACCCGCGAGGAGAAGCGCGAGCAGCACGCGGTGGCCATGCGCGAGCTGATCGGTCGCGACGCGGAGCTGGCCGACTTGCACGCCGCCTACCACCAGTGCGTGAGCCGCTCCGCCAACCACGGCGGCCCGGCCGCGCCGGGGCTGGGCTCGGTGGTCTCGCGCGTGATCATCGGCGAGATGGGCATCGGCAAGACGGCGCTGGCCAACGCCTTCCTGGCGGAGCTGCCGCCCGACGCGCGGGTGCTGCGGGTGGAGTGCTCGCCCGCGCGCCGCGAGCTGCCCTTCTCCAACGCCGGGCAGTGGCTGCGCGAGCTGACCGGTACCCGGCTGGAGCAGCCGCTGGAGGAGGCGCGCGCGCTGGTGGAGCACGCGCTGGGCAACGCGCTGGAGGGCGTGAACAAGGCGGACATCATCGCCATCATGGCCGAGCTCGCCACGGGGCGGCTGGCACGCGCCGATGACGAGGCGGACGTGGCGCGGCACCGCCGGCTGCTGGCCACCGGCATCCGCCGCGCCTTCACCCGCCTGGCGCAGCAGGCTCCGCTGGTGGTGGTGCTGGACGGGATTCACTGGGCCGACGTGCAGAGCCTGGAGCTGGTCTCCAGCTTGATGCGGCGGGTCGACACCTTGCCCATCCTGAACGTGCTGGTGACTCGCCCCGACGAGCACGTGGCGGCCATCATCGAGGGCGTGGTCACCATCGAGCTCGGCGGCTTGAGCCACGACAACCAGCTGCGGCTCGTGCAGGAGCACCTGGGCGTTACCGAGGGCGTGGCCGAGGTGTGCTCGGATCTGGTGCCGCGCGCCGCCGGTAACCCCTTCTTCCTGCTGGAGATGGTGGACGCGCTGCTGGAGCGCGGCGCGGTGGAGTTCAAGGAGGGGCCCGACGGGCAAGCGGGCCTGGTGCGTGTGGCTGGCGCGGGCCCCACGGCGCAGTCGCTGCCCTCCACGTTGGAGCAGCTGATCGCCGACCGTCTGAACGAGCTGCCGCCGGAGGAGCACCGCATCATCGCCTGGCTATCGGTGGCGGGCGGCCCGCTCGCGGTATCGGAGCTGGACGCGCTGGTCGGGCCGGAGGCGGAGGAGGCCGTGGCGCGGCTGTGCGCCCGCGGCCTGTGCGATGCACGCGCCGACGCCGTCGATTTGCGCCATCCGCTGACCCGCGACGTGGCGTACCTGGGGCTCGATGATCTGGAGCGCCAGCAGATGCACTGCCGGCTGGGCGAGCGCATCGCCGAGGCGCCGGTGGCCAACGGCCTGGGCGCCGCGATCGTGGCGCGCCACTTCGCCCGCGGTGGCGATCGCGAGCGCGCCGGCAGCTTCTACCTGCAGGCGGCCAACGCGGCCTGGCTCAGCTACCAGCTGCCGCTGGCCACGCGCTACTTCAACCGCGCGCTGGCGGTGTTGCCGGAGAGCAACTCCGAGCGCCCCAGCGCGCTGGTGGCGCTGGAGGCCATCTGCCGCATCCAGGGCCGCTGGAGCGAGCGGCGCGCTCACCTGACCGAGCTGCGCCGCTTCGCGCGCCAGAGCCAGCACCCGCTGTGGGGAGCCACGGCGCTGATCCGCAGCGCGCGCTTCGATCTGGACACCGGGCGGCTGGCGCGCGGCCTGACCCTGGCGCAGAAGGGCGAGCTGGCGGCGCGCCACGTGGGCTCGGCGGCGCTGGAGGGCGAGGCGCAGGCGCTGATGGCGGATCTGCTGCGCGATCTGGGCGACATGCAGGGCGCGCTCTCCGCCTGCGATCGCGCGCTGGACACGGTGCGCAAGGGGGGCACCTCGCTGCGCCTGCGCGCAGAGGTGCTGCGCTCACGCGGGGCGCTGCTCCTGCGCGTGGGGCGCGTGGCGGAGGCGGTGGAGGCGCACGCGGAGGCCATCGCGGTGTTCCGGCACGAGGGCGCACGGCGTCCCGAGGCGCGCGCCAAGAACTCGCTGGCCCGAGCCATGTTCGTGCTCGGGCGCTTCGAGGACGCGATCGCGCTGGCGCTGGAGGCCATCCGCATCGACCTGAGCATCGGCGGCCGCTTCCAGATCGCCAAGACCTTGAGCAACATCGGGCAGTGCTACTTCCGCCTGGGGGACGTGGAGCGCGCCAAGACGTACCTGCAGCGCGCGCGCGACGCGCACGAGCGCTACGGCGATCAAGACGGCCGCGCCGCCACCTTGCTGGCGAGCGCGGAGGTGTTCGTGGAGAGTGGGGAAGACGCCGCCGCGGAGGCCTCGATCGCCGACGCCGCCGCGCTCAGCGCCGCCATCGGCAACGCCTATGACTCGGTGCACGAGAAGATCATGCGCTCGCTCCTGGCGCGCAAGCGGGGGGACGCGGGCAGCGCGGTGATGCACGCCTTCGAGGCGCGCCAGGTGGCAGAGGCGCAGGCGTACGTGGCCTTTCACTTCTACGCCATGGCGGTGGAGGCCGCGGCGCGCGTGGACATCGGCGAGCAGCACACCGGCATCCTGCTGGCCACCACCGCGATGGGTGCGCTGGAGACCATCCAGGGCTCGGAATACGGCCTGGAGACGCGCGCGCTGTGCTGCGCAGCGCTGGCCAGCGCCGGCTCGCCGCAGGCCGCCGATTTGCAGCGGCGTGCCGGCGCCTACGCGCGGGAGCTGCGTGATTTGATCCGCGACCCGCAGCTGCGCCATGGCTTTGCCACCCGCCCCATGGTGGCCGCGCTGCTCGCGCACGACTTCGAGGCGCTGAGCGGCTGAGCGCTACTCCAGCCCGGGTCAACGCCGGGGCGGGTTGCGCGCGCTTCCGGCCCCCAGCCAGGAGCGCTGGCGCGCGGGGGATCCCAGCCCCCGCCGCATCGTGCTAAGGGAGGCGGAGCCAATAGCCCGTAACTGTGGCACCGGAATGAAGTGTGTTGGAGCGCTCCCCTAGCTCGACCTCCTGCCCGACGGTCTCCTGCGAGAGGCTGGAGGGCTCGCTCGATGACGAGCCGTCGCCCGAGTCCGGTCATGGCCCGGCCACTCCGCGCCCGGCCACCGCGCTGCAGGGCGAGCCCGGTGCCGCGGAGCTGCTGGCTGAGATGATGCGCATCGGGCAGCTCGGGGGCTTCATCTGGACCCGGGGCAAGGCCCCGATCTGGTCGGACGAGCTGCACCGCATCCTCGGCTACGAGCCGGGCTCGGTCACGCCCGGGCCGGAGGCATTCTTTGGCGCGGTGCACCCCGACGATCTGGAGCGGGTGCAGACGGCCTGGCAAGCCGTCGGCCACAGCCCGCTGCAAGGCATCGAGTATCGCGTGGTGCAGCAGAGCACGGGTGAGACGCGCTTCGTTCGCGGCTCGGGCCGCGTGCACCGCGACGGCAAGCAGGTGCAGATTGTCGGTGCGCTGCAGGACATCAGCGAGACCAAGCGCAGCGCCCTGGCGCTGGAGGAGGCGCTGGCCATCGCCCGCGCTGCCGAGCGGGTGGGGCACCTGGGCAGCTTCGTGGTGCGGGTCGAGTCCATGGAGATGATCTGGACCGAGGGGCTGGAGCTGCTGACGGGGGTGAAGGAGCCCAACGCCGACGCCGCCAGCCACCTGGAGCGCGTGCACCCCGATGATCGGGAGAAGCAGCGGCACTGGTGGGATCGCCTGGTGCGCGAGCGGGTGGCGGAGCCGCTCGACGTGCGCATGGTGCGGGCGGACGGCAGCGTACGCCACCTGCACACGCAGGCGGCGCTGATGCGTCTGGCCGACGGCGTGGAGCGGGTGGTGGGCACGACGATCGACGTCACCGAGCGCATTCAGCTGGAGGACCAGCTGCGGCACGTGGCCAAGATGGAGGCCATGGGCACGCTCGCCGCGGGCCTGGCGCACGATTTCAACAACTCCCTGCTGGTGATGGACTCGGGGCTGTCCATGCTGGCGGAGGAAGAGGAGCCGGAGGAGCGGGCGGAGCTGATCGAGGGCGGGCGCCAGGCGCTCAGTCGCTGCATGGAGCTCACTCGCCAGCTGCTGGCCTTCGCGCGGCGCGAGCCCTTCCGGCCAGAGTCGGTGGACCTGACCGAGGTCGTGCTCAAGTTCCAGGAGCTGCTGAACCGCGCCGTGGGCCGTCGCGCCAGCTTGCGCATCGACATGGCAGCGGCGCCGCTGCGCGCGCGGGTCGATCCGCGGCACGTGGAGCGCATGCTGACGAACCTGGTGGTCAACGCGGCCGACGCCATCGAGCAGCTGGGCATCCGCGCCGGGCGCATCGGCGTGCGGCTCGAGCCGGTCACGTTGAAGGAGCCTCTGCGCGCCGTGCCCGGCGATATCCCTGCCGGCTCTTACGTGTGCATCCAGGTGGATGACAACGGCGGAGGCATCGCCCCCGAGCGCCTGCCGCGCATCTTCGATCCGTATTTCACCACCAAGCCGCAGGGGCGCGGCACCGGCCTGGGCCTGGCCTCGGTGTACGGCATGGCTCGCCAGAATGACGGCCTGGTCAGCGTCACCGATCTGGAGCAGGGCACGCGCTTCACCCTGTGGTTTCCGCGTACGGAGCTAAGGAGTGACGGACGCAGTGATTTGCGGAGTGACCTGCGGAGCGACCTCCGGAGTGAGGCAACGCGCGAGCTCGGCAGCAGCGTCCGGCGCGAGCAGCCGCAGCTGGAGGCCGCGTCAGAGGCTCCTGCCGACATCCTGATCGTGGAGGACGTGGAGCAGGTGCGCTACATCGCCGAGCGCATCTTGCGCAGCGCCGGCTTCCGCACGCTCACCGCAGGCAACGGCGCAGAGGCCATGGCGCTGCTGGAGCAAGGCCGCCAGGTGCGGCTGGTGCTGACCGACCTGCAGATGCCGGTGATGGGCGGCCGCGAGCTCGCGGCGCGCATCAACCTACGCCCCGGCGCACCGCCCGTCATCTTCATGACTGGCTACTCCGAGGACACCCACGGCCAGGGCGCCGCTCCGCACCTGACCCTGCTCGCCAAGCCCTTCACCCCGGACCGCCTGATCGAGTTCGTGAAGAGCGCGCTCGGGCAGTGATTGGCGGAGCGCCCGCCCGCGGCGCGGATGTCTGCCACCAGGGCGAGCTGTGGCGGAAAGCTGCAAGCGCGGCGCGATGGCGCTCTCGGTTGCGCTGAACAGCCCTGGGTTGGAGCCGATCTTTGCGCTGGCCCCGGGCTGGATCGGCTACCTTGCAGTTGCAGCGGAGCAGCACATGAGCTTGCAGCATCAACCCATCCCGCCGCCGTCCACGGAGCTCGAGCGCAAGCTGCGCGAGCGGATCAAGGAGCTCAATTTCCTGCACCACACGGCGCGGCTGCTCAACATGCGGGGCGAGCCGCACGATATTCTGGCGGCGCTGATCGAGCTGTTGCCCACCGCGTGTCAGGCGCCCGAGCTTGCCACTGCGCGCATCGAGCTGGGGGATCTGGTGATCGAGGCGGAGGGTCACCGCACGACGCCGTGGTGCATGCGCGTGCAGTTTCAGGTGACGCTGGAGCGGCCACGCCGGGGCTTCGTCGAGGTCTGCTATGCGTCGGCGCCGGAGTGGGGCCCGGAGTCCTTCTTGCCGGAGGAGCACGCGCTGCTGGAGTCGTGCGCGGAGCTGCTGGAGTCCTATTTCGACCGCACCAGCGCCGCGCAGATCAGCTCGAGGCTGGCCGAGGCGGAAGCGGCCGCGCTCGCCGCGCGTGCCGCCGATCGCGCCAAGGATGCGTTTCTGGGCAACGTGGCGCACGAGCTGCGCTCGAGCTTGCACGTGATGCGGGGCTGGATCCAGATCCTGCGCCAGGGCCCGGGTGACCCGACCGTACTGGCACGCGGCCTCAGCATCCTGGAGCGCAACGTGCTCTTGCAGGCCAAGCTGATCGAAGACCTGCTCGATCTATCGCGCATCACCTCGGGCAAGCTGGAGCTCGAGCTGCGCTGGCTCGATCTGACGGATCTGGTCGGCTACGCCGTGGACGCCGCACGCCCGTCGGCAGCGGCCAAGTCCATCGAGCTCGAGAGCGAGCTCGAGCCTGTGGGCGACGTGCAGGGCGATCAACAGCGCCTGCAGCAGGTGGTGTACAACGTGCTGGGCAACGCCGTGAAGTTCACGCCCGCTGGCGGCCGCATCGAGGTGCAGCTGCGCAAGCTGGGCTCGCACGCGGAGCTCAGCGTGAAGGACAGCGGCCCCGGCATCGAGCCGGAGTTGCTGCCCCACGTGTTCGATCGCCTGCGGCAGGGCAGCTCCCCCGGGCGGCGTGGCGGGCTCGGCCTGGGCCTGGCCATCGCGCGCCACCTGGTCGAGCTCCATCATGGCTCGATCACGGCGGCCAGCGAGGGTCAGGGCACCGGAGCGACGTTCCGCGTGCTGATTCCGCTGAGCAAGCGACCAGAGCTGGACGAGCCGAGCTAGCGCGCCGCTCGCGCCGGCTCAGTTCCAGCGATAGGCCGCGCCGAGGGTGGCGAGCCATGCGTTGCCGTTGGGGCCGAACAGCACGAGGGGGGTGGCCTGCAGCACGAGGGCGCCGCTCGGGCCGCGCAGCAGCTCCACCCCGAGCTCCGCGGCCAGCCCCAGCGAGAAGCCCAGGCTGGCGCTGAGCGTGCTCTCGCCGCTGAGCTCCGTGTCACCGCCTGGCGCCGGCGCGCTGATGAGGCCGCGGTTTTCGTGGCTGGCGGTGCCGAACAGCACGGCGGGGCTCAGCCGGTAGCGCCGGCCGAGCCGCAAGGATGCGGACGGCCCGAGCGCGAGCAGCGCGCCGCCAGTGGCGCGCAGGCCCGCGAGCACGCGCAGCCCGAGCTGGGCGTGCGGCGCCAGGGCGTAGCCTGCGAAGCCCGAGAGGCCCACCAGCAAGCCGCCGCTGTCGAACGGCAGGTACTCGCACGGCGCGCTGGCGCAAGTGAGCCCCAGCTCATCTCCGTCGAGACCCTGGAGTGGAATGCTGGAGGGGCTGTTACGCGCGGATGAGCCGCTGGTCGCCGCATACAGGAAGCCCGCGAACGCGCCGAGCTCGTACACGAAGCCCGAGCTGCTGGCGTGCTCGCCGCCGGGGGCGGCCGGCGCGAGGGGCGTGAGCGCCGGAGGAGGCTCTGGAACGGCCAGGGTCACCTGCTCCGACTCGCGCAGGGTGACCGTCGTGCGCCAGTACTCCTGCCCGCCGGCGCTGGCGATCAAGGTGTGCGCGCCGGGATCCAGCGGCAGCCCGCCTTCTTCCGCGTCGAGCTCGGCAGTATCGAGCGCGCTGCCGTCCAGCGACAGTTGCAGCGCGCTGCTGCCCGCGGCCCCGCCCAGCATGAGCCGCGGCACGCGCGGCCCGAGCGCCTCCGCGCGCTCGCTGGCGAAGCGCTCGCGCGAGACGTCGCCCTCGGCCTGCGCCGCGCTCGCCGCCGCTCGGAAGCCGAGCCACGCCGTGGCCAGCTTGCCCAGCCGCTGCTGACAGAAGGCGACGTTGAGCTGCGTGCCGAGCCGTGGCTCCAGGCGCTGGCTCTGCTCCAGCCGCTCGCAGGCCTCGCTGAAGCGGCCGGCGACCAGCAGCTCGCGCCCTTCGCGGAACAGCGCCTCGGCAGTGCGCTGCTGCGCCACGGCGGGCGGGGCGAGCAGCAGCGCAGCGGCCAGCAGCCAGGGGCGCGCGGAGCGGACGTTCATTCCATCACGGGCAAGAGGCGGAGCCGGGCAGGCCCAGCACCTCGACGGTATACTGCTGCCCGTCGAAATCGACCACGAACGAGTCCCGCCCGCCGCTGCTGCCGAACGCGCTGTCGTAGCTGCGCTCGGCGAGCACCTCGTCGGGCAGCCACCAGAAGTTGTCGTCATCGCGCTGCCATGCGCTGTAGACCTGGACTCTGAATACGTCCTGTTCGCCGTCGGGGTCTGCCTCGATGAACAGGTGCGGCGGCGGCTCGTCGATCTTCATGTCGATGCTGCTGGCGCTGACGCCGCCGTGGGGCAGTCCGGGCGCCAGACACCAGTCGGCCACCAGCTGCTCGGGCGCGTCACCATGGACCGCGCGCAGCTGCAATCCGAAGGTCATCGTCGGTTCATCCGCGCACGCGCCGAGCAGCAGGGCCAAGGCCAGGGGCAGGGATCGTCTCATCTTCAGTTCTCCGGGAAAGAGGGGTTTCGATGCGGGGCGAGCCTGCGGCCAGCGGCGCGGCCGGCTCTCCCGACCCGGCGCCGCGCGTGGTAGCGTCAGCCCGTCCGATGACCCTCTTCCGCGTCCTCCCCGGGTCTCTTTAAGCGTGGCGGACGATTTCTCGCGTGGGCTGGGTGGCGCCCGATTTCCTCAGACCCGGCGCTCGGCCGTGCAGGGGGTGGGCAGCGACGACCCGGCCGAGCGGGCGCGAGCCTTCGAGCTGCTGGTCCGCGCGTACTGGAAGCCGGTCTACAAGCACCTGCGAGTGCGCTGGCGCCGCCCCGGCGAGCAGGCCGCGGATCTGACCCAGGGCTTCTTCACCCGCGCGCTGGAGAGCCGCATGTTCAGCGGCTATCAGCCGGGGCGGGCGCTGTTTCGCACGTACCTGAAGGGCTGCCTGGATCACCACGTGCTCAAGGAGCACGAGAGCCAGCGGCGTCAGAAGCGCGGGGGTGGCGCGGTGCTCTCCAGCCTGGATTTTGCGGAGGCCGAGCGCGAGCTCAGCTTGGCTCAGCCCGGGCCCGAGTCGATCGAGAGCTACTTCGACCGCGAGTGGCAGCGCCAGCTGGTCGGCAGCACCGTGGACGCGCTGCGCGAGCGTTGCGAGCAGAGCAACAAGCAGCTGACCTTTCGTGTGTTCGAGCGCTACCTGCTCGAGGACTCAGACCCAGCTGCCGAGCGCCCCACGTACGGGCAGCTCGCCAGCGAGCTGGGCATCAAGGTGACAGACGTCACCAACTACCTGGCCTTCGCGCGCCGTGAGTTCCGGCGGCTGTTGCACGAGAAGCTGCGCGAGCTGACCAGCTCCGAGGAGGAGCTGCAGGCGGAGGCGCGCGCCTTGCTGGGTGAGGCGCCGTGACCTTCGTCGACGACGCGCGCCTGCGCCGGCTGCGCGCGCTCGCCGCCGAGCCGGAGCTCATCGCGGGCAGGTTCGAGCTGGAGGCGCCGCTGGGCGAGGGCGGCATGGGCGTGGTGTTCGAGGCCTGGGACCGCGAGCAGCAGCGCTGCGTGGCCGTGAAGCTGCTGCGCCACGCCGATGCTGCCAGCAGCGCGCGCTTCGAGCGCGAGGCGCAGGCGCTGGCGGCGCTGTCTCATCCGGGCGTCGTCCGCTACGTCGCTCACGGCAGCACGGCGGCGGGCGAGCACTACCTGGCGATGGAGCGGCTCGTGGGCACCACGCTCGCGGTGCGGCTCACGCAGGGGCCGCTCACGGTGCTGGAGGCGCTGCGTCTGGGTCACGGCGTGGCGTCGGCGCTGGCGGCCGCGCATGCCTGCGGCCTGGTGCACCGCGATCTCAAGCCCAGCAACCTGTTCCTCCTGGAGGGCGATGCCGGTAGGGTCAAGCTGCTCGACTTCGGGCTCGCGCGCGGCGAGGCCGCGACGGCAGTCACCCAGACCGGCGCGCTGCTGGGCACGCCCGACTACATGGCGCCGGAGCAGGTGCGGGGCGTTACCGCGAGCGCGCGTGCCGATCTGTTTGCGCTGGGAGCCGTGCTGTTCGAGTGCCTGACGGGGCGCCCGCCGTTCGTGGCGGCGGACACCGAGGGCGTGCTGGTGAAGATCCTCGTCGAGCGAGCGCCGCCCCTGCGCGAGCTGTGCCCTGCGGCGCCGCCCGAGCTGGAGGCGCTGCTCGCGCGCTTGCTCGCGAGCGAGCCGTCACGGCGCCCTGCGAGTGCGGCGGAGGTCGCGCGCGAGCTTGCCACCCTCTCCGGCGCGCCGCACGCCGACACAGCGCCAGCCGGCGCTGCGGGCGAGCTCGCGCAGCCGGGCGCCTTGCTCGACGGCAAGTACCGGGTGGAGCGCGCGCTGGGCAGCGGTGGGATGGGCGTGGTCTTGCTGGCGCGGCACGAGACGCTGGAGCGCAGGGTGGCCATCAAGCTGCTGCGCGCGGGCGAGCAGAGCGGGGCGGCCACGGCCCGCCTGGTGCGCGAGGCGCAGGCCGCGTCACGCCTGGACAGCGAGCACGTGGCGCGGGTGATGGATGTCGGCGCGCTCGACGACGGCGCGCCGTTCATCGTGATGGAATACCTGGACGGCCAGGATCTGGCGCAGCTGCTGCGCGCGCGGCAGCGGCTGCCGGTGGACGTGGCCATCGAGTACGTGCTGCAGGCCGCCGAGGCCATCGCCGAGGCCCACCTGCTCGGCATCGTGCACCGCGACCTCAAGCCCTCGAACCTGTTCCTCACCACGCGCCGGGACGGCTCGCCGCTGATCAAGGTGCTCGACTTCGGCATCTCCAAGCTGACCACGAGCGACCCGGCGCGTGCGGAGCTTCTCCCGGCAGAGGCCAGCATCACCGCGCCGGACGCCATCCTGGGCTCGCCGCTGTACATGTCGCCCGAGCAGCTGCACAGCGCCAAGCGGGTCGACGCTCGCACGGACATCTGGTCGCTCGGGGTGGTGTTGCAGCAGCTGCTCACCGGGCGCCCGCCCTTCGAGGCCGACAGCTTCCTCGCCATCGGCGCCAAGATCGCTGCGGGGGCGCCCGCCGAGCTGGCTGACGGCTGTCCCGAGGCTCCCCCCGGTCTGGCCGCGGTGGTACGCCGCTGCCTCGAGAAGGACCCGGCGCAGCGCTTCGCCACCGTGGCCGAGCTCGCGCTCGCGCTCCGGCCCTTTGCTCCCGAGCGCTCGCAGCTCTCGATCGAGCGCATTCTGCGCGTGAGCGGCACATCGTCGGAGGCTGCGTCTGCCGCGAGCTCGCGGACAGTCCCAGCTCCGAGACGTCAGCGCTGGCCGCTGGTTGCGGTGGCGGTGGCCGTGCTCGCGCTGGCCGCCAGCGTGCTCGTTGCACGGCGGTCTGCCGTCGTTGCTCCCGCGCCGGGCGCCGTTGCGCCGGGCGCCGCTGCGCCGGCGTTCACGGCGACCCCTCCAGAGCCGGTGGCA